>JANWJD010000061.1 GCA_025449555.1 Chloroflexota bacterium
CCCGACGCGGTCGAAGAGGAAACCTGGGAGCTTCGGGGCAGCCAGTGGCTGGTCTCGTTCTACCGACTTCGCGAACGGGTCGTGTGGGGTATCACCGGGCTCATTCTCAGCGACCTTCACCGCCGTCTTTGTGCCGAAAAGCCGGTTGTGTGGCCCGGAACGGTGCGGCCGGTCACGTAAGCTCCGAGGAAGCGTACATATTCAGCGATACCAGAACTGGCTCCAGGCCTCCCAGAACGTGTTGCCCGTTGAGACCACGGTACGTGCGCCCACGATCTGAACGCCGGTCCTACCTGCGAAGGCTGCTGTTTGGTCGATGGAGGCCAGCTCGACTCTGAACGTAACAGGGGATTGGGGTTTGTACGGAGCGGGCCAGTCTCGCGTAGTGAGCGCCTCGCCGGTGCGGTCTTCGATCAGACGCCTGGCGACGGTCGGAGCCAGAGATCGGGCCGAGAATCGCCCGAGGCCAATTTTTACGGGCGCGATGACCACTGAATCGCCGAGCAAGTCGCGCACTTCATCACAGGTGGCCGTGTCGCCCGCGACGAACACTGCCGGCGTATCCCAGACTCCGCAAATTGCTGCGAGGATCCCACTTTCTCCCACCGGCACATCATTGATGTAGGCGTTGTACCACGCTTCACTCGAGACAGTGTGGGAGAGCACGCCGTTGGGCGCACCGGCCCGCGCGTGCGCGCCGACGAACAAGACAGCGTCCGTCCCCTGTTCCAGGGGGGTAATGTACCTGGCCCACGGATGTCCCAGCACCCATTCGGCACCTGGATCCAGCATCTCCGGAACCAGGCTCTTGAACGACCAGCCGCCGCCGGCGCCGTGGCAATCGACTGCTATGATCTCATCTGCTCCGGCCGCACGCGCACCGCGAACGGCAGCGTTCATTTCCTCCGTGAACAACACTCGACCCTCGGGGTACAGCGGGTTGCCGCCGGTGACCTGCTCCCATGACTGAATGCACGCCACACCCTCCATATCACCCCAGATCATCACCCTCATCGCGCTTTCGTCCTTTCCGATCCCATGCGCCCAGCCGGAAACACGCCGGCAGGGCCAGCTTTCCCGTACCAATAC
Source organism: Chloroflexota bacterium (assembly GCA_025449555.1). Taxonomy (GTDB): domain Bacteria; phylum Chloroflexota; class UBA5177; order UBA5177; family UBA5177; genus JANWJD01. Next base: position 1,090 of record JANWJD010000061.1, read on the forward strand.
CAATGGTCTCTCACTCGACCCATGGTACGCGGAGACCCGATCGGATCGGCCGCACGCGGCGAGCAGCGGTCGGGGCGGAGTCGAATCGAGATATTCTGAGTCATGGAGGCGCATGGATTTTGCAGCGTGGTCACAGCCCCGGAATGACGCAGCCACACCTCGCCACGGGGACGCCCCACTTCCAACACGGCACGTTCGAAGGCGACACGCGAATTCATTATGTCGACGTCGAATCAGAGGGCCCGCCGTTGGTCCTGATCCACGGCATCGGAATGGATTGGCGAGTGTGGCAGGCAGTTGCCAGGCGATTTGTTCCGTACTTTCATTTATTTGCAGTCGACCTGCGGGGGCACGGTGACAGCGGTAAACCCGCGCACGGCTATTCGTTGGCTCATTATGCGGCGGACCTGGAAGACCTGTTTGATGCGCTTGACTTGCAGAACATCACTCTAGTGGGGAGCTCCTTGGGCGGAGCGATCGCCGCCGTGGTAGAGGCACCAATCGAATTGGTGTCTCACCGTGTCTTCGTGGACCCACCGCTCACGCTCGGTCCAATTCGGGATGAACGCATGTTCCGGGACATTCTGGTCCTCAAGCATGAACCGGTGGAGGCGCTGGCCCACTATCTGGCGGCTTCGAATCCGGGGGCGGGACAGCACGCGACGCGCATGATGTCGGAAATGTGGCATCGCGCCGCAGACGCGGTGATTCAGGAACTGCTGGAGAATCCAGATACTTACTACGAAATGGAGCGCGCGCTGAGGAACATCGAGAGCCCGACCCTCTTGATTCAAGCAGATCCGGCCAAGGGAGCGGTCCTCAGGGAGATCGACATTCAGCGGGCGCTCGAACTGCTGCCGCACGGCGAATCTATCACGATTCCAGGTGCGGGTCACGCCGTCCACGCCTTTAAACCTGCCGAATTCGTGTCGATCGTGGAACGGTTCTCGCAGCGGGAATCCGTGTAGTCAGGCTCGAAGAGTTGCACAATCGATACAGGGTCACACGGCCTACAATGGCAGTGCGGCGGGCTGGGCCGCGGGTACATGGCGCACTATCGTGGGCGACAAGGGAGTGTCCGTAGGTGAAACAACCGAATTGGGGACGTGCCATCCTGATCCTGGGCACGGTTCTCATGTCTCTGGCTCTACTCTACGCGGCGGATCTCATCCTGGCCCGCTTCACGCAGGCGATTCTGCTCTTCATTCTGGGAGCAATCGTCGCCTATGTGCTGACGCCTGTCGTGAACGGCTTGCAGGGAGTGCTTCGAACCCGGTGGATCGCCATCGTGTTCACCTACTTCGTGTTCGGCGCCGGGCTGATCTCGATTGGGGTCATGCTGTTTACGCCGTTTATCCAACAGAGCCAATCGCTGGTCGATAACCTGAGGACACCTGCGTCCGGGAGCCTACAAACCATCGTGCAAGTCGAGACGCAAGCAAACGCTTTGCATCGAAGCCTTGTGTCGGAACTGAGCACGGTTCAAACGAAAGACGCGCTCTCGACGACAACCATTGCCGGCAATCTCCAGGCGATAAGCAACCTGCAGCGCGCGGTGACCGGCCTCAAAAACGGGACGCTGTCCGGTCTCTCGCACCAGAGGTACCTGCACGTCAAGTCCGGCAGCAGTCGACTTCCTCCGAATCCTGAACCGCAAACGCAGGTACCCCCGTCCTACGTCTTGCCGATCAGCACTCAGCTCACTCAGTTGACCAGTAACTACACCAGCGCCGTCTCAGACCCGGCGTCGATCGACCCTATCCTATTTCAACAAGCCGTCGCCCGGGCCCAGAGAATGAGCTCCGCCGCCAAGACAAATCTGCACATTATGTCGACTACGCCCATCGCAGTCTTGCGTTCACAGACGTGGTTGGACGCGCACGGAATCGGCACGGACATTCATACGAAATTCGGCGATGCAGCGAAGCAGTTCAGTTCACGCGGAACCCTGGTACTCGACAACGCGATCACGATACTGTCCGAAACGGCCAACATCCTGCTCGACTTCGCGCTCACCATGATTATTGCTTTCTACTTTTTGAACGACGGCGGCCGGATCATTCATTCGAGCGTCAACCTTCTCCCTACCCGCTACCGAGAACAGGGTTGGTACTTCGTGCTGAGCCTGGACAAGGTAGTCGGCGGCTACATTCGTGGTCAACTCTTTCTGTCGACTCTCGCCGGCCTTTTGGGTGGCGGCGGAGCTGCGGCGTTGGGAGTTCCATACCCGCTGCTCATCGGAATTATGACTTTCTTGCTGCAGTCGATCCCGGTGATCGGGCCGATGGTCGCCCTCGTCCCGGCGGTCTTGATATCGCTGTTTTTCATGCCGATCCTGACGACCGTGCTGCTCGGCGCCTGGTTCCTGATATTTCAACAAATCGTCACCAACGTGCTCGGGCCGCGAATCAATAGCATGGCAGTGGGAATCCATCCACTCGAGGCCATCCTGGCAGTCCTCGTCGGTTATCCGTTAGGAGGGTTTTTGGGAGCGTTTCTGGCAGTGCCGGTGGCCGGTATCATCCACATCGTGGTGCGCGAGCTGTACGCATACTTCGTACTCGGTCGGTCGCTCCCCACGGCAGTTGCGCCAGCTACATCTTCTGAAGACCCCGAATTCCCGAAAATGTCCGATGTCAGGGCTCGCCAGGAGTCGTCCGGCAAACGCAGCGCCACCGGCTAGCTCACCGACGTCCTGACACTCGACTCCGCATTCGTACATCGTCGACGAGTCGACCCCTTTAACCGCTTTCAAAACAGGAGAATGAATGCCCGTCCCAAAGGGTAAGCAACGCAGAAAACCGCGTAACAGAGTGCGGCGTGACCTCACGAGCACAGCGGTCGAGCCCGCCACCGCGCCGGCGGCCAAGACACGAAGCAGCCGATCTGCCGGTCGGAGCAGGCGCCAACCGCCGCTCTGGCTGAACGTGACCCTGGGCATCATCATGGTCGTGGCAGGCACGTACTTCACGCTCTTCTCGCCGGGGGGCCTGAGCCTCATCGCCAGACTGATTCTGCTCTTGGGATATTTCCTGGTTGCCGGATACTATTTTGGCAAGGCGTACCGGCAATACAAGCGCCGCGCCGCGACCTGATCTCGGCGCGCAGGGTATTGCGGACAGCCTCACAAAGGCTTACAATGGAGTTGTCAAGTTTGCCCCCGGAGGTGGGGTTATGAAACGCAAGAATTGGTACGGCCGAGACGTCGGATTGCAGGCACGCATGGCGTTTACCATGCTCCTTCTGACTGTCGTCTACATCATTTTCACTTTTGTCCTCTTTCGCTTCACGCATCTTGGATTTATCATCTTTGCTCTGCCGTTGGTTGGGCTTTTCTTCCAGTACTTCTTTTCAGACAAGATCGTGCTTTCGAGCGTGGGCGCTCGAATTGTGGATGCGCAGCAAGCGCCGGAACTCTACGGAACCGTGCAGCGTCTCGTCCAGCAGGCCGATCTGCCCATGCCCCGGGTTGCTCTGATCGACTCAGCCATGCCGAACGCGTTTGCCACGGGGCGAAGTCCGAGTCACGCCGTGGTCGCGGTAACCAGGGGGCTGCTGCAACAACTCTCGCAACCCGAGCTCGAAGCGGTGCTGGCGCACGAACTCACGCATATACGCAACCGTGACATGGTCGTGATGACGATGGCCGGGTCGTTCGCCGCGGTGGCGGCCTGGATCGTCCAGATGGGCTTCTGGTTTGGCCTGGGATCCCGCGACGATCGAGACAACGGGAACTCCTTCGCGGTCGTATTGCTCGTGAGCGTGGTGGTGGCAGCGATCAGCCACATGTTGGTCCTGGCACTGTCCCGCTACCGCGAGTACGCCGCGGATCGCGGATCAGCCATCCTGACCGGGTCACCGGAGCAGCTCGCGTCTGCTTTGCTACGAATCACTGGAGCCATGCAGCATATTCCGTCGCAGGATCTGCGCGAGGCGCAGCCGCTCAGTGCTCTGTTTATCGCGGCTCCCAGCAAGGCGGGAGTGATGGAGTTGTTTTCCGATCACCCATCGGTCGAGAAGCGCATAGCTCGCCTGCAGCGGCTGGATCAGAGTATGGCCCGGAGTTGAGCTGGCTCGACTCGATCCTCGGTCGGACGAAGCCGCTGAAGTCGAATCTCGATCATCTTTTCGGGATGTCTACCGCCGAGATCACGTTGGAGACAGAGTTCTCGCTTAAGCCGACCGGCGGCGCGGCCATTTGTTTCAGGCCGGTTAGCAGTGGTCAATTCGCCGATCTTCAGAGGGAAATCGACGCGCTCTTACAGGCGAGTACGAAAGATTCGCCGCTTACGTGGTCGAGCTCAACGGACAACTACGGCTATCAATGGATCACGGTGCACGCGGCAGAGTATGCCAACCTGGTGGCCACGATCCATATGGTCAGTCGCGAGTTGGAAGACTCCGGCTTCGGGGAGCAGCTTCTGGCGTCCGTCTTCCAGTTTCGAGGCGACGATCGCGCTAACGTGTACTGGCTCTACAACTACAAGCGTGGTACTTTTTACCCGTTCGTCCCCGATCGGAATCAGACGAGAAACAACGCGCTCGAGCTGAAACTCAGTTCGTTGTTGCGCGGGGAACTGAATATGGAAACGGAATTGCCGAAGTGGTATGCCCAGTGGGGCATACCACTAGACAGCTAACCGCTTACGCCGGCAAAGGCGCCATCAGCCCTTCATCTGTGAAGAACTGTTGCGCCTCCTCCATGGTGACGTCCTCCGGCGGGATGATCACTTCTGAACCCACCACTCGCTCGTCCGCGACCGTCGCGCCGTGATCTCGCACGAACGCGATGGTTTGCGCCAGGACCCGGTGGAACTGTTCCTCCTGGTTACCATGCAGCGCTGCGGTGAGCTCGGTGTCCAGGCGATCGAGTTCGCGCACGCCGGAATCATCCAGCTCGAACTGCCCGGTCCCGCTGATTCGAACGATCACTTTCCAGCCTCCAGTTGCTTCTGATCAGTCTGACCAAGCTGCGCTTTCATCGCCGCAAGCTGTGCATCGACTTCACTGCCGGAGCCAAGTTGTGCCAGTTGCCGATCGATGTCGTCGCCACCACCGGACATGTCAGATAGGGCACCGGTTTCCACCAGATCGTCAAGTGCGGCGGCACGCGCCTGCATCTGCTCGGTCTTATCCTGAGCACGCTGGACCGCCAGGCCCACATCCGCCATTTCCTCGGAGATGCCGGTGGCGGCCTCGCTGATTTGTACCTGCGCCTGTGACGCCGTGTACTGGGCTTTGATCGACTCCTTCGTCGAGCGGAAAGTCTCGATCTTGGTTTGCAAGCGCTGCTCCGCGTCAGTCAGCTTCTGCTGCTGGGTCTCGAGTTGGGCGACCTGCGTGTCTAGATTGTCCATCTGCTGCTGCATGGCTACCTTGCGCTGCAACGCCAGACGGGCCAGATCCTCTCGATTCGCGGCCAGGGCGTCCTTGGCCTGTTGATCGAGGCGAGCCAGGTCGGTCTGGAGCTTGTCGTGCTGCATCTGCAGGCGTCGTTTCGACGTCACCATGTCCGCCAGGCTGCGGCGGACGTTTTGCAACAACTGAACCTGCTTCTCGTAGGAGTAGTCCAGGGTTTCGTTCGGGTTCTCGGCCTTGTCGAGAACCTTGCTCATCTTGGACTGAAGAATCGTGTTCATTCGCCCAAACATTGACATTATGTTGCTCCTTTGTGGGTCACGGACTGTGCGTCCGAAAAAGTTATTCTTACTGTTGATTGCAGTATGTGCGGGCGCCGGATGCACACGCAACCCTATGGTACTCTGATGCTGCCTCTCTGCCGGTACGGCCGACACACTTCGGCTGCATTCTCTAGAAAGCCATCGAACTTCCTTGGCTCACTCCGCACTTTCGCGTGCCAACCACGGTCGGATCTCCGTTCCCGCGGCCGGGCTATGCGTTCTTCCGCTCATCCTGTGCGCCGTCATGGTGCTCGCGACCCTGTACGGCACGGTGTCGGTGGCTCCCGGCGTGGTGCTCCGCATTCTGGCGTACAACCTGGGATTCCACTTCATCGGCATGCATTTTTCGGCCATCGACGAGTCGCTGGTGTGGTCAATCCGGCTGCCGCGCGTGGTGGCCGCGGCGCTGGTGGGAGCCGCCCTGGGGGTGGCGGGGACGCTTTTCCAAGGGGTCTTACGCAATCCTCTGGCCGACCCGTACGTCATCGGCACGTCGGCCGGTGCGCAGTTGGGAGTGGCTGTTTCGCTCGCCGTCCCACTGCAATTCGTGGTGCTCGGCTTCGGTCCGGTGCAGGCGGCAGCATTCATCGGAGCAGTCGTCACCGTTGCGTTCGTGTACTGGCTGGCGAGAACGGCGGGCCGCACCCCGATCGTCACACTGCTCCTCTCCGGATTCGTCGTGAGCTCGTTTCTGATCTCGATTACGTCGTTTGTCATGATCACTACCAATCGAGTCAATCAGGTGACACTGTGGACAATGGGCGGCATCGACATTAGTCGCTACCAGCAGCTTGCGTTCACTGGCCCCTGCGTGTTGGTCGGGGTTGGTATAGCCACGATCATGGCCCCTCGCCTGGACGTAATTTTGTTGGGCGAGGAGCAGGCCACCCATCTTGGCGTTCCCGTCGAGCGCGTGAAGGTTGCTGCTCTGTTGCTCGGATCGCTGCTCACCGGCCTGGCCGTGGCCCTGGCAGGTGTGGTTGCTTTCGTCGGATTGGTGGTGCCTCACGCGGCCCGCCTGGTGTTCGGTCCGGCGCATCGGACGCTGGTGCCGGCCGCGGCCATCGGAGGCGCGGTCTTCGTGGTGTTGGTCGATCTGATCGCTCGCACGATCGCGGCGCCCACCGAGATTCCGCTCGGCATCATGACCGCAGTCGTCGGCGCACCATTCTTTTTGCATCTCTTGCGTCGCACCAGGCGAACCTATGACATCTGAGCGCGGCCTGCTTGCCCAGCATGTGTCGTTCTCCTATGGAACGAACCCGGCGGTGCGCGATGTGTCTCTGTCCCTGGCGCCCAATGATACGGTCGCCCTGGTCGGGCCCAACGGTTCTGGAAAGACGACTCTGCTTCGACTCCTGAGTGGCGCACTGAGATCGGGCACCGGCATGGTGAGGATCGACGGCCGGCCCGTCAGAGATTCATCTCCCCGAGAACTGGCACGTAGAATCGCGGTGGTGCCCCAGCACGTCGATCCCTCACTTGGTCTGACGGTGGAGGCGATGGTCGCGCTCGGACGCACGCCATATACGGGGATGCTCCGACCGTTGTCCCAGGCGGATCGCGCAGCTCTGTCCCAGGCCATGCAAGCCACCGAGACGATGCCGCTCCGCGCAAAGCGATTCAATGAACTCAGCGGAGGGGAGCAGCAACGCGTGGCGCTGGCCATGGCGATGGCGCAAGGGACCGAGTATCTCCTTCTGGACGAGCCTACAGTTCATCTCGATCTCCATCACCAACACGCTTTCTTCGAGCTCCTGCAGGCACTGCGCTCGGTGCGCCCCATGGGAATCCTGGCAGTCATGCACGACTTGAACCTGGCAGCGCTCCACTTCAGCACGATTGTGGTGATGGAGGGTGGATCGGTGCGGGCACAGGGCGAGCCGGAGGAAATCCTGCACAGCCCGGACGCCATGGGCGTGTTCCGGGCGCCGCTGGATGTCGTCTCGCACCCTCAGACCGGGTTACCACAGGTCCTGTTGCAACGCGGTCCGACGGAACGCTAGCCGGAGGGACTCCGGTGAGGATCCGCGGCCAGTCCGGCGGCGCCAATCAAACTCACCTCGAATTATTCATTCGACCGAATCGGGATCGGTTGGTTCCGCGGGGCGAGATCGCATTCGAACAGCCGTTGCTCCGACTGCGACGAGGACAAGAATAATGCCCGGCAGGAGCAAACCCGGTGTATGGTTTCCGCTCGGCCCGGCGGCCGGCTTGATCACGCGGGTCGACCGTACCCGGTGCTTGCTTACGGTGTGCACCGAGGTAGCACTGGGACCACGCAGGGCAGTTGCTACGGCGTGGTACTGGCTCGTAGTCAGTTTGCCCAGATCGACGGCGTACAATCCGTTCCGCGCGTCCGCTCGCAAATGTTCAGTGCCGGTTCTGAGCGATCCCCGAGGCAGCCGCAAGGCGACCTCACGTCCTTTGGTTCCGGTTCCGACGAGGACAGTGCGTCCCGCGAGTTTCACCAGATAGCCGGTCCAGGACCGCGAGTGCGCCAGGGGCGCACGGTTCTTCGCGGTAGAGAGTTCGGCCCTGGCGAGGGCAGTCAACACATCGGATTTCGTTCCGTCAACGCTGTCGGGTGATTCGATCGAGATGACGAACGGCAGTCGATAGATGTCGGCGGGAGAAACCTGCGCAGAGAGATCCACCGTTCCGCGCAACATATCGATGCGGCTGTGAATCCCAAGGCGGCGAAGAGCGGCGCCGGCGCGCTCGGCCCGCCGGTGGAGACTCGTTTCGAAGACCTGCGTTCCCAGGCGGGTAGAAGGAAGTCGTAGCACCAGGCGACGCGCGCCCGGCACTGCCTTCAGCGACGCAAGCCCCGGCCAGTTTGGCAGCGGATTCGAGATGGCCGGCGCCCGCAACCACAAGTAGGTCGATTTTTCGCCCTGATATGACACCAGTGGATCTTGCCCCCCACCCGACCAACCGTATGGGTCGGTCGGCGTGCAGTTGTGAAATACCGTGAAGTGCAAGTGCGGTCCGGTCGAATGTCCGGTATCTCCGCTGATTCCGATCCTCTGACCGCGTTTGACCTTCTGACCCACTTTTACCAACAGCTTGCTGAAGTGGCCGTACAACGTGACATAGCCGTTACGATGATCGATCATCACCATGTTGCCGTAGCCGTGGTTGGGTGCGTCTGGGTATTCGAGCCCTGCAAACAGTACTTTGCCCGCCGCGGCCGCATAGACCGATTTGTAGGACAGGTCGTAATCGTATCCGTTGTGTCCGTCGTAGTCGAGGTACTGGCGCAATGCGCTGCTCCAGTACGCCGGAAAGTCGGTGCGGTGATGCGCCGAGTCGGGCACCGCCTGAACTCCGGTGATAGCAACGGTCAATCCATCCTGCAAGAAGTTGGGCGAGTCGTGGTCGAAAATGGAGATGATGGCGGTCGAGCCGTGGTACGGCGAGATAAGAAACGGGTGAGTAGTGTCAGCACGTTTCGGCCCGTTGCAGGTGACCGGAGCCACCGAATCTTCCGCGGCGAGATTGTAGGCGGGGGTCGCGGTGGGGGAAGCCGTGGGGGTCGGGGTCGGTTTCTTGCGGGCACGGTGGTGATGCTTGCCGTGCTTCAGAGACGCTTTCTCGGGCGCTGCAGTCGGAGTCATCGTCGCGGACGGCGCTGCCCGCGTTTTGCGTCGGACTCGCTTTTGGTGCGCCGGCTTCTCCGCCCTGGCGGTGATCCGGGGTAGCGGGACCGGCGTGGCGCTCGGGACAGGTGTCCAGGTTGGGAGGGGGCTGGGCACGATCACAGTCGTACTCTCAGGCGTGGGCCCTTGAGTAGGCACGGGTGTGGGCGTGTCGGCGTTCGCCGGCGTACTCCGACCTCCGGTCAAGGCCACGCCCAGCAGGAGGCAAAGCAACGATCCTCGGATGATGCGAGTGTGCCCTGGGCTGGAGATCACGCGATCAGCCGCTGCCGCGGATCAGGCGAGCGCCGGCTGCAGCGCTCCGAAAGAGCGGATCCGCGCTTCCACGTCGTCAATCACGGAGTCGGGAGTCGATGCACCGGCGGTAATACCGATCCGGTCCACGTCTTCAAACCAATCGCTGTGCAAATCGGACGGTCGCTCCACCTGATACGCTCTGGTGCCCTCTTCTTTTGCTGCCTGCACGAGCTTCCGCGTATTGGCGCTGGCTTCACCACCGATGGCGATGACGATATCAACATCCTGCGCCAGTTCGCGAACCGCAAGTTGTCGATCCTTGGTGGGTTTGCAGATGGTATTGATGATGCGAACTTCCACTCCACGCGCCACCATGTCGCCTACCAGGTCGCGAGAAAGCGCTATGAATTTCTCTACGTTCGAGGTGCTCTGCGAAATAAGTGCCACTCGCCGGGTCGGCTCCCAGCCCTCGAGATCTTGCATAGAGCGAATGACTCGTGCTTTGCCGCCGCTCCAGCCCACGATGCCCTTAACCTCTTTATGATTCGCGTCGCCGTATACCAACACGGAGTAGCGCTGCTGCACGAGGTCGTACGCTGACTTCTGGATGCGAGTCACCAGCGGGCAAGTAGTATCGATGACCTTCAAGCCACGTGCTTCAGCCTTGCTCTGCAAGTCCGGTGGGGACCCGTGGGCCGTAATCGCAATGATGCTTCCCACGGGAACCTCGTCGATTCCGTCGACCACATGGACGTTGATTTTGTCGAGCTCTTCCGCTATTTGCGGATTGTGCACGATCGCGCCGAGGGTATAGACCGTCGTCCCCGATGCACCAAGATCACGCACGATTTCGATCGCGTCTCGAACTCCAAAACAAAAGCCCATCGAGTGGGCTCGAACAATTTCCATGGTCGCTTGGATCTCCCCAATATGTCGCTACGGCATACAATTGTCCACTCCTCTCTAGTGCCAAATGTGGTTGTCGCGTTTTGTTTTTGCGAGAATTGGACGGTATCATCGTGTGTGGCTGGACGTCAGTTCGGCCACATATTTTTGTCGAGAAAGGCCGATCTACCGTGCCGGCGCACACTGTACTCAATAAGGTTGCACGATCATCCGCTTCTCACCTTTGGGTGAGCGCAACACTCGTGCGCCACTGGATAATCCTGCGTGACCGTGGACTCTGATCGCTTCGTCGTCATCGGCAATGGCGTGGCGGGCACGACTGCGGCCGAACACCTCCGGAAAAACAGCCCCAGCGCGGATGTAACGTTGCTCGCCGGCGAGCCGTATCCGCTCTATAACCGCGTGGCGCTGCCGATCTTCCTCAAAGGGCGCGTGCAGGAGAGAAACGTGATGATGAGGACGCGCGAGGTACAGGAGGCGCGTGGCGTCAAACTGGAGCTTGATACCTGGGTATCCGGCATCTGCCACGAGGAGCAGACCGTGATGACGGCGGACGGTAGAGCGTTTCCGTACGATCGACTGCTGCTCGCCACAGGCGGCGTCCCGCATCCGCTTCGACTTCCTGGAGCCAACCTCCACGGGGTATACCAGTTCCAGACGCTCGACGATACCAAGGATCTGATCACTCGCTGTGAGGAGTCGGAATCGGCCGTGGCGCTGGGTGGGAGCTACATCGGCTATGAACTGGCCGAGGCTTTTTCGCACCGCGGCTTGCAAACCACCTGGATCATGCGGGGAGACCGCTTCCTGCGCCGCCTCCTGGATGAGGATGGTGGGCGGGTGGTGGATTTATTGGCCAGAGATCGTGGCGTGGACGTGATCTACAACGACTGGGCCGACGACATCCATGGTGAGAACGGCGTGCCTACCTCGGTGTCGACTATGGGTGGTCGCAGTGCTCCGGCCGACATGGTGGGATACGGTATCGGGCTGCGATATTACACCGAACTGGCCGAGAGCATCGGCCTCGAGGTGGGCAAGGCCATCATCACCGATGAATATCTGCGTACCACGCGTCCAAATGTCTTCGCGGCGGGGGACGTTGCCGAGTTCTATGACGTCATCATCAATCGTCACAATCAGATGGGGACCTGGGACAATGCGGCCTCGCACGGTCGCCTCGTCGCGCAGAACATGCTGGGCAAGGAACTGGTCTATATCGAAGTGCCAACATATGTGACGACCATGTTCGGATCGCGATTGAGCGTGCTGGGTCTCACACCAGAGAGTCATCCCGATCTGGAGCGCGAGGTGCAATTCAACACGGTAACCCGGAAGTACCGCGCGCTCTTTTTCCATGAAGGCAAGTTAGTTGGAGCGGTCATCATCGGCGTGCTCAAGGGGCGCCGAAAGCTCGAAGAGCTGATCAAAGGGCGCCATCCGATCGAAGGCGACCGACGTGCGCTGTTCGATCTGCTCGGTCCTATTGACGTCGCGGAGCCGCATGAGGAGTAAGGCTTTCTCCTTCCGCGGCACGGACCTTAAAGGACCGGCAGGTAGATCTCGCATCCACCGCGCCGGGTGTGGAGTCCGCATGGTAGATGCCGGTGCGTGTCCGCCACGCAGTAAGATGAGGCAAGATCGCGAGGTGATGACATGCTGACGTCCGGGATCGAATTGCTGCTCGCGCTGTGCAGCATCGCGGCCGCGGGAGTCATCGTCATCCGCTTGATCGATAACCAACGTGAGGCCGGACGCAAGGACAAATGACCGAACTTCCCCGACCGGCAGCGGGCAGCTGTGCTGGCCGACGCGCCGGCGCTCGACCGCTAGACGGGCTGGGGAAGCACTGTCGTCGTGGGGACAGGCGCGTCAAAGAAGCGATCCGGCGAGAGACTCCGCGGCAGATTTGGGCGCTGTCCGATGGCCTGGAGCGCCACCCGCGCTCCACACATGAACGCCATCGAGACTCCGTGGCCGGAATATCCGGTCGCCAGATATATGCCCGGATGGCCCGGCAGGCCTCCGACCATGGGCAAAGCGTCAGGCGTGAAACCCATAATTCCCGCCCAGCGATATTCGATGACCGCGTCTGCGCCCGCAATCGACGCGGCGAATGCATCGAGGGTCGCTTGGATGTCGTCGTGCAGACGCTCGTCGGTTCCGACCTCGGTAGGTATATCGAGGTCGCGCCAACCGCCTACCACGATCCGGCCATCCGGAGTCTGCCGCCAGTACTGATATCCGAAGTTCGCGTACATCGGGAAGGGCACGACCACACGCCCGAGCCGCCGGGTTGCCACGACCTGACCTCGCACGGGTGCAATGGGCACCGCCGGCAGCAGAGCGGAGGTATATGCATTCGTTGTCAGAATGACGGTGTGTGCTCGGATCTCACCGGTCGACGTGACGAGCACGTGAGGCGTACCGGTCCGCAATTCGAGTACCGGCGACCGCTCATAGATGTGAAGACCGCCGCCGATCGCGCGCGCTACCCCGCGCACAAATGCGCCAGGGTTGATCTCGGCATTTCCCGGGTAATATATGCCACCGATGTACAGCCGATCGAACGGTCGCGGCAGATCGTCCGCCGGGACGACGGAAGCGCTATATCCGGCTTCTACCAACCGTTCCGAGGTAGCTGCCAACTGACGCATCTCCTCGTCGGAGACGGCCAGGGACATGCTGCCGCGTCGGAGGTAGTCGCAGTCGATCTGGTGCTCGTCCACCAGACTGGCCATGAGACGATTGTTGTCGACCGTCAGGCGCCACAGGCTGCACGCCCCATCGAAGCCGACCAGGGCACAGGCCCGACCGAACGGCATCGCCGGGCCGGCCAACACAAAGCCGGCGTTGCGACCGCTGGCGCCACTGGCGAGCGTCCGACCTTCGACCAACGCCACGGTCGCTCCCGAATCGCGCAAGCCGTACGCCGCTCCCACGCCGGATAACCCGCCGCCCACGATGGCAACGTCAACCTCGACGGTTCCGAGCAGCGTCGGGTGGTGAGCGTCGGCCGGGTCAACCCACAAGGGATCGGTCAACGATCCACACCGGTGATGCGAATACCGGAATGTGCCTTGTAAATGCGGTTGAGCGTAATCAAGAGGGCAGTGCACTCTTCCACGTAGCGCGAACTTGCCAACCGCCCGGCGCTGAGGGCGCGCACTCCGGCGATGCCGTTGGCGAGTCGGACCACCAGCCTCCGCGCCTCGGTGTCGTCCGAGGACACCAGAACATCGGTGTCGAGTTCGTGGTCGAGGTCGGCCAGCGCGTGCGCGTCGACCGTTTGAAAGGCGCTGACCACGCGCGATTCCGGGAGCAGGCGAGCGACCTCCTGCGCCGCTGAGCCGGTCTCGACGGGCAGGACTACGGGCCGGCCCTCGCGAAATTCGATCGGCGCGATCGTGCTGATCACGATGTGTGATCGCAGGCTGTCCGCGAGCGGCGGAAGAGTGTCCGGCAAACCGGAATAGGGAATAGTGACGATTGTCAGATCGGCGTCCGACACGGCGGTGGCATTGTCGGCGCCGGTAATACTCACCTGGTCGCCACAGGCAGCTGCCAATTCGGCCGCAATTTCCTTCGCTCGGTTGGCGGAGCGCGAGCCAACGACTACCGCGTGACCTGCGATGGCCAGGCGCTGGGCCAGGCCGCGACCCTCCGGACCGGTCCCACCGACGAGCCCGATGCGCCAGATTTCAGGCTCGGGCAAAGACATCGATCATTGCTTTTACATCGTCGCCCAGCGGATAGAGCACGGGGCACGTTGCCCCGGTATCGACGTATTCCTGCACCTTGGCACGCACTTCGTCCGGCGTACCGGCCGCCGTGATCATCTGCACCACATCGTCGGGGACCAGTTTCATGGCGGCCCGAATCTGCTCTTCCGTCGCCGGCCAGGTCAGGACCTGGTTGATCTCGTTCAATAGATCCTCGCTGACGCCACTCGCTTTCATGATGTGTGGCTGCTGGCCGAGGTACTGCGTTACCAGCTCGCGGGCGTTATCCAGCGCCCGTGCCCGGTCATGATCCATCGACACGACCACCAGCTGGGGCCGGTCCACCTCGTCCAGCGAACGTCCTGCTTTGCGCGCACCCGCCTCGATGTGGGCGACCGCCCGCTCGTTGTACTGAGCCGAGACTAAATAGTTCATCAGCACGCCGTCGGCGATCTCTCCGCCCAGTTCGAGCATCTGATCGCCAGTGGCCCCAATGTAGATTGGTACATCCTTTGGACCGCGATGTCCGTGCACGATATCGATCTCCACATCATGCAGATGGACGAACTCTCCCTCGAAGGTGACAGTCTCCATCGCGAGGAGACGACGGACGACCTCGACCACCTCGCGCATGGCTTTGAGCGGCTTGCGTCGGTCCACGCCGACTTTGGATGCGAGCGGTTCCCACCAGGCGCCAAAGCCGCAAATAATGCGCCCAGGTGCCAGATCGTCCAGGGTCGAAAACGTGGCTGCGGTTACGGCGGCATTTCGGGTCCAGGTGTTGATAACGCCGCTCCCCACCCGGATGCGATCTGTTACGGCGGCAAAGGCCGCCATCGGAACAATTGCATCGCGCACCAGGCGTGATTCCGCCTGCCAGACCGATTCAAAGCCCCGTTGTTCCGCGTAACGTACATACTCCATGCCCTCGCGGATCGGATGTTTGTCCTGGAGATACAAACCGACGCGCTCAATGCCTGCCGCCATCACCACCCTCCCAGCTATCAAGGTTCCTGTACGGTCCCCCGCAGTATAACGAGGAGAAAACGACTACGAAGTGACGGCGTGCTGTTGCAGTCCGTGCAGACGCGCGAAGGCATCCCGAGTGATGACCATTTTTACTTCCTCGTGGTATCCAATGCGGGGGGAAAAGCGGCGTCGCTTCTCTAACACGCTGAATCCCACGCGGAGGTAGCTCCGTTGCGCCCGCGTGTTCGACTCGTACGTATGCAGGTAGATTGAGTCGAAATCGAGGTCCGCGAATAGATGGCGAACGAATGTGACAATGGCATCGGTGCCATACCCGTGACCCCAGTACTCCTGTTCGCCCAGATAGACGCCGAGTTCGCCCGTCTGCCGGCGCCGGTCGATGTTGTAGCAGCTCACCATCCCGATGAGAGATCCGTCTTTCGTTAAGATGGCGTAGCTGATGCGTTTTCCATCAGACGGCCAGTCCCGCTGGCCAACCGTCTCTTTGAAGTGCGAGTACGACCGCCCCCCGGGAATCGTCCCGCTCCAGTACTGGAGCGTATCGTCCGAGCTCCAACGAAAGCGCCGCTGCATTTCAGCTTCGGAAAAGCCCCATGAGGCGGGACGTAACCGAGTCTTCTCGCCGTCTACAATCCTATGCATCCGCGGCCCTGTTGTCGCTCATTTCAGTATTCTAGCGAAGCCGTCGGCACGATTTGTTCCGGACCTGCTTCCGAACGTCCCGGAGGAATTTGATGATCATTTGTCAGGCGTGTGGCACGTCCAACCCGGACGACGCCGCCTTCTGCTCAAAGTGCGCCCGAAAACTCGATACAGCCACACAGAACGCGGTGGCGCAACAGCGGGCTCAACATACGGCCACCGGCATCAACTGGTCAAGCGTCGTCATCGCACTCGTCGTCATCGTGATCGTGGCCGCCGCGCTGGTGCTGGTTGTCACGCATGTCCTCTAACGTCGAGCCGCCGGAAACGCAAGCCGAGGGCCGCTGCCACAACTATCGGAGACGCACCACGGCGATGAATGAGGCAAGGGCCAGAGGAAGGATGACGCCGACCGTATCAAGGCGCTCGAATGGAACCCCTCCCAGAAGCGCAAAACGGGCGTACCGAGCGATGATGTAGCCGCAGATGACTACAGAGACGGCGGCGACTTCCAGAGGCCGGCTGGTGCGCCGTTTTGCCAGTGGGGACATCGCGGCCGCCGCGGCGAACCCGACCACGATCGCCGCAAAGAAGCTCAGATACGATACGTACGTGATCAGGAGCCAGGAAACGGTAGCTGCCGCCAACCCGCCGGCGGAAGCTCGCGCCAGAAGCGGGAGGCCGACGTCGAACTGCGGTAGACGCTTGAGCTGAGCACAGTCGCGGCATCGCATGCCCACGGGGGTCTGCACCATGCACTTTACGCAGATGGGACGGTCGCACTTGCCGCAGTGAACCATGGTCTCCCGCCGCGGATGGTTGAAACACGCTTCCGCACTCGGTGCGCCGGGCTCGCTATGGGTGATCACGGAAGCGACGCGGGATGGACCCCGGCTTCAATGCGATCGAGGTCCCAGTCTCGATACAGACGCGGCAGCATGTCGTACGGAGTCCAGTCCTCTTGCTGGCCGTACTTCCCGGCGTACTCTTTCAACGTCTCACCCACGTAGTCGAATTTGATCTGGCAGATGCGAAGGCCCACCGGGAGCACGATCGCGCAGGTAGTGTGATTGCTGATTTCCATGGTCCAGCGCGAGATATATCCTACGTCCCCCACGCCGGCGCACTTGCAGACGGAGAGACCGGAGCGCCCGATGCTGCTGCGAGCGTGCATGGTGGTCGTGTAGCCGTTTCTGGCGCCGATTATCTCCTGAGTGTGTGCCAGGATCGTGGTGCCGGGCTTGATGGTGATGGTGCTGGACGCTGCGATGGGCTCACCCCAGAAGGCGAGTGCCTGTTCCTCGTGCGTGAAGTCGATAGTCTCCAGATATTTCGTGGGCTGAAAGTACCATTCACCCAGCCGACAGTCGTAGGAATTAGTGCCGAGTTGACGCAGGTCAAACGGCTCAATGACGATGTTGCCCCGCTCTCGCTCTTCCACAATGCGCTTGTCTGACAGAAGCACCGAATCCCCCTGGAACCTTTCGTGCGCGATTCTATCAGCATTTGGAGGCGTCAGAACACAGTCTGAGCGCGCCGAAAGCCGAAGTATACTGTGCCATCTCTCATCAGGAACAGAACGGCATGCCACAGGACTGTATGCGGGCATTTGACCGCGAAATTCATTCATTTCTTTCCGCCCAGGGCATCGATCCGTCCATCGTGCGGCTCGATACGCCGGCAGATAGACAGTTCGGCGAACGCGCCACCAACGTGGCTTTTTTGCTCAAGAAGGAGCGGGATCAGCCGCCGCGCCAGATCGCTCAGGACATCGCGCAAGGGTTTGATCCGCAAGCGTATCGCCTCATTCAGGCAGTCGAGCCGGCCGGGGCCGGGTTCATCAATTTTCGCCTGAATTACGACACTTTCACTCCTTTCGTGATCGAAGAAGTGCGCGCCTCCGGATCGACGTATGGCGGTGGAGTCATTTCGGAGGTGGAACGAGTCGTGGTCGAACACACGTCCGTCAATCCGAACAAGGAATGGCACATTGGACACGTGCGGAATGCGGTGCTGGGCGACGTGGTCGGTCGGGCGCTCCGACGTGCCGGCCACACTGTCGCCGTGCAGAACTACATCGACGACACCGGTTTGCAGGCGGCGGAGGCGGTCCTTGGTCTACGCGATTTTCCGGAACCGCGCCGAGAGGGCGAAAAGTACGACCACTGGCTTGGTCGGATGTATGTCAAGATCGCCGGCGAAATTGCGTCGGAACCGGAGCTGCGACAGCGCCTGGAAGAACTGGGCGAGCCGGTGCAAGCCGGTTCGACCGAGCCGCCGGATAGCGCCCGCGAAAGGGTGAGCATCACGGCGCGGCTCGACAATCTCACTCGCCTCAAGCAGCGGATTCTCGTGGTCATGCACGAACTGGAAACCGGCCAGTATCACGATGTGATCGTCAGTCTGCTCGATGCTCAATTGCAAACCGCTTATCGGCTCGGCATCTACTACGACCTGGTCAACTGGGAGAGCCACCTCGTTCAATCGCACGTGTTCGACGAGGCAATCGAAGGAATCAAGCAGTCACCAAAGGTCTTTCAAGCGACGGAGGGTCGATACGCAGGTGCTCTGATTATCGTCACGGATGAATCGGCGTCCAGCGAGGACGAGCCGAAGGCCGAAGTGTTGATCCGCTCCAATGGCATCCCGACGTACGTGGGCAAAGACATCGCGTACCACATGTGGAAGTTCGGGCTTCTGCCGGAGCGCCTCAAGTACGTCGAGTTTCACGACCAGCCAGACGGCACGTTGTTATGGTCGACGTCGCTGGAAGGAGAGAACCGCTCCAGTAGGGATCCCGATCGGGTCATCAACGTGATCGCCGTCAATCAGACCCTGCCGCAACAGGCGGTGAATCAGGCGCTGCGAGTGGCAGGATTCGACGAGGCGGCGAGCCACCTGCTCCACCTGGCTTACGGCCTCGTGAGCACCAGAGAGGGCAAAATTAGCGGTCGCAAGGGTACGTCCGTATCGGCCGATGCCGTGATCGACGAGGCCGTGCGCGTGGCCCATGAACGGGTCAGAGAAAAGCGCAGCGCCGACCTCACGGACGAGGGGATGCGCCAGATTTCCGAGGCGGTCGGGGTGGGTGCCGTCCGGTACTTCATGGTGCAGTACAACCCACTGCGAGATATCGTGTTCGACGTGTCTGATGTCGTCAGTTACGACGGGAACACCGGACTGTATGTGCAGTACGCGCTGGTTCGCATGGCCGCCATACTCAGACGCGCCGGCACCGACCACGGTGTCGACGGCGGCGAGATCGAGGCGGCGAACACCGCGTTGTTGCAGCACGAGCAGGAAAAGCGACTCATTTTTCAGATCGCCCAGTATCCCGATACCGTGGCGACGGCCGCTCGCACGCTGGCCGTGAATTTGATCGCCGAATTCGCGTACGACCTGGCCACCACGTTCAGCCAGTTTTACCGGGATTGCGGCGTGTTGAATGCCGAACCGGATTTGCGCGCGGCACGTCTGCTGCTGGTTCGGACGGTGCAATCGGTGCTGGCGAATGTGTGTGAACTGCTCGGCGTACCGGTCATCGAACGTTTGTAGCGGGCCACGCACGTCACAGGTGCCCGACTGCCCCCGCGATTCCCGCAACCAGGCCGATCACGATCAGAACGCCGGCGACACGTCCCAGTCGAGCCGCCGTCCCCGGGCCGCCCGCCACGAGTAATGCCGCTCCGCCCAGAATGCAGGCGGCTCCGCCGGCGATCAATCCCAGGCGAGCCAACGGTGAGATGACCCGAGTAGCGGAACTGTGCCTCGCTCGGGCACGTTCAGCCCGACGCCTACCCTTGCGCGACCGTCCCATCTCTAGGTGGGGTCTTGAGCCAGGACCTGGGGATCACCGCGCACCCGTCCGGCGAAGATGGGCAGTGAGTCGTCGAGATCCACGTACACCCGTGGCTCCCTCAACGGATGGGCACTGGACTCGATCCAGCCTTCCTGCGTCGTGAAGGCAGCAAGATATCCGGCTCGTGATGCGGCCGCCACGACTGCCGGATCATACGCGCCATACGGATAGGCTAAGAGCCGCACGCTGCGGTGCAAATTGGTCTGCAACTCCCGACGGGACTCGGCGAGTTGCCATTGCACGCTCCGGGGTCCGATACGAGTCAAATCGGGATGTGTCATGGTGTGGGCTTCGATGTCCATGCCATGATCCGACATTGTCTTTACCTGTCGCCAGGTCAGATAGCGCGGTGTGCCAAGGAAGCTCGGGACGATGAAGAAGGTGGCGCTGAGGTGGGCTCGCCGGAGTGGCTCATACGCTCCCTGGAACACGTCAGCGTAGCCGTCGTCGAAGGTCAGGGCCACCGGCCTGGGTGGTAGCACAGCACCCGAGTGGAGATACTGCACGAGCTGTCGAACCGTGACCACATGATAGCCCCCAGTTCGCAGGTATCGAAGCTGGGCCGCGAATTGGCCCGGCAACACGGTCAATCCCCGTTCGAATGCGTCGTCCGACGGTTTCAGTGGTTTCACATGGTGATAGATCAGCACCGGCGCAAAGACTTGACGCGTCGTGGGCGCTGACGCTGCATGCGAGTGAAGCGAGGTACAGAGTACAGCGACGGCCGCGAGCAAGAGGCTGCGTGAGAGGTTTATCGTACGGTCCACGTAATCCGCGAACTCGGTGGGACTACCTCAATCCACGTCTGGCCAGGATTGAATGTAACCACTTTTCCCCGCAGATCAAGAAATGTTAAGGGTGCGTTGGGATTCGGCTGGTGCCAGGTACCTCGCTTGAGGGTTCCGTCCCGGAAGCACCACGCGGTTCCACGGCCGATGGTGGGAATCTGAATGCTTTCCGGCGTGATTCCAGCGTGCGGGTCGGCGGTGGCGGCGCCGGTTTGCATCACGACGATATTCGAGGGACGCAGTGGCTGATGCGTATTGGCATCAATGTGGGGTGTACCGCCCATATAACGGAGATAGTTATTCGCGGCGCGATTGTAGACGTACTTCACAGCGTAATCGCTCACCGGCGTCGGGGCGAGCGGATTGGCAAAAGCAATCGAAATCACGGTCGCATGCCCGCGAGCCTTCAGCGGTGCCGGCTGTTTGTGAAGAAGATACGCGTTGCTGTACGGCCAATTTTGCTGCTTTCCGTCCGCATACTGACGCAACTTGTAGGTGCTGGTGTACATGTTATGAGGCGCGACCCGATCCTGACTGCGCCAGAACAGTGGTGTACCCGTGTTGAACAGGCTGATCTCCCAGCGATTCTCGTCGATGTTGAAGACTTTTGGGAGGAGCCAAAGTTGCCGCTGCGCGTCGTCATTGCCCCCGACATGGGCCAGAATGGCATGCAGAGCGGATGCCCAGTGATCGAAGTAGATCCGAGTACTACGGACCGGACCCACTTTCGTGGCATCGTGCTCGAGGTAGATCGCCATGAACCGGGTCACGCCGCCTTCGGCCAGCGTCTCGATCACGGTGCTCGCCGCCGCCAGCCCGGCCTGCGGGCGTGAATCGGGCGAGTAGTTCTCCAGGATCACAGCCAGAGGCCGGCGCAGCGCTAGGTTTCGCGGTGTTGATTGACCGTCGAACGGTCCGGGTATGAATGCAGGTGGCTTGATGATAGGGAGCGATTTCGCGCCGATGGACGCGGAAACCTGTGTGCCGGCAGCGGTGCTTCCACAGGCTGAAAGGAGCACACCGCACAGGCCGACGAGCGCGATCGAAAGGGGACGGATCACGAGCACTTCCTCCAGGAGACAAAGACGTGCGAATGTACCATACGCTTGACTGGAAGGCAAGAGATGGAATGCCATCGCAAGTGGAATGTACACTGACGTCAGTCGCGCGCAGATGAGAAAGGGGACGGTGATGGCGACCGAAACGAAGGACTTCACGTGCGACATTTGCGGTGGCCCGCTGGGCCAACAGCGGTGGCGTGGTTTTCCTCCCATTTGCAGCAAGTGCGAGATGGACAGCATTCACGATACGCCCGATTTGAGCGGGCCATATCTCGACTCGTATAACCGTTTGCGTGATTTACGGAATCAGCTTGCCGACACGTTTCGGCACCTGGAGAACGAAGACGACGCTATGTTCGAGGGCGAGCCGATCGTGGAAGTCATAGACCAGATCGAAGATCTGGCCCAAACATTCCTGGAGACCGTCGTCAAACCAGTGGATGAGTGGGAAGAGGGGTAACGCCCGCGTGGAGGGCGTAGCGCCGTCCTAGATCCCTATCACCTGAATCGTAACCTGTCTGGACTTGGGCCGGTCCAACTCGATCAAGAACACGCGCTGCCACCGGCCAAGGACCATTCTTCCCGCCACCACGGGTACGTTCTCACTGGCACTCAACAGGAGATGCTGGCAGTGAGCATGCGCGTTTGGACACTCGTCCGGTTCCATGTTGACAGTACGTATGTTGAAATTGTTGTGGTGGTACTCGCGCTCGATGGGCGCAATCTCCGAGAGGAAGAGCGCCATGTCTTTCAGGAGTTCGGGTTCGCTTTCGTTGATCTTGATGGCCGCCGTGGTGTGCTGCGAGAAGATTACGACGATTCCGTTCGTGATGCCTGAACGATCCAGAATGTCGCTGACTTCGTCCGTTAGGTCGATGAATTGGGGAGCATTCGAGGTGGAACGGTGGAGCGTTTCGCTATAGGTGCGAAACGCTGGAACAGACTGAAACAGTTGGTGTTCGATCATGGATGGGTTGCGCCCACCTCCTTACTGGACCGCAGGCTTTGCACCGATCGTTCGGACCGGTACTTCCGCGGATCGGATGTGTCATTACCACGTCCACCCATGGTATGACGATGCTCTCGGCTCTCTCTCCATAGTACACCGACCCAAATGGCCGGAACGGGACTCCAGCGCGTCGAGATCGACGCACGATTACTCAATTCTGGCCAGCGGTTGATCGGTCTCAACCGTCTCTCCAACTTTCGTCAGAATTGCCGTCACGGTCCCCGCGCGATGTGCAATCACTTCGTTTTCCATTTTCATGGCTTCGATCAGCATGACTATATCGCCGGGTTGCACGGTATCGCCTGCCTGCCTCTTCAGCCCGATGACTGTGCCGTGCATCGGACTCACGAGCTCATACTCGCGCGCGGCCGTTCGGGCCGAAGTTCGCTTTGCCGAAGGTTGCTTCCTCGGTGTGGATCGGGAACGAATTTCCGCCACTCGCACTCGAAAGACGCGCCGGTCGACCTCGATCTCGAAAAGCCGTGGGTCATCTCGCCATGTGTCGGCTTCCGCGACCATGGAGCCACCGCTCGCACCGCTGCCATCAGGCATGAGGTCGAGCGCGTGCTCATCCAGAAATGAGGTCGTAACCTCACCTGCGGTGAATTTTGGATGCCGCAGCGTGGAGATGTGAAACGGAATCGTGGTGCAGGGGCCGTCGATCGAATACTCATGCAAGGCACGAAGCGTACGGCGTCGCGCTGTCTCGCGGTCGGGTGCCCAGCAGATCAGCTTGGACATGAGGGAGTCATAGTCACCAGGGATGGTGAAGCCGGCATAGACACCCGAGTCCACGCGCGTTCCCGGGCCACCTGGCTCCCGATAGCGTGAGATCGTGGCAGGCGTGGGTCGAAATCCGTTGGACGGATCCTCCGCATTGATGCGCACCTCGATGGCATGACCGCGTAACTGCTGGACGCTGTCGGGCAGAGTGATGTGCTCTCCCGCGGCTGCCAGGATCATCTCCTGAATGAGATCGACCCCTGTCACCCACTCGGTTACAGGATGTTCAACCTGTATCCGTGTGTTCATTTCGAGAAAGTAGAACTCCTCGTCCGGCGCGAGCAAAAACTCGACAGTTCCCGCACTCGCGTAGTCGACACTGCCGGCCACCCGAAGCGCCATATCGCCCATGCGCGCTCGCAATTCTGGGTTCACCGCCGGACTGGGACTCTCCTCGATCAATTTCTGATGCCGTCGTTGCACGGAGCAATCGCGTTCACCGAGATGCACCAGGCAGCCGTGGTGATCTCCCATGACCTGCATTTCCACGTGCCGTGGCTCGGTTATGTACCGTTCAACGTACACATCCGGCTGTCCAAAATACGCCAGCGCTTCGCGCCGTGCGCCCTCCAGCGCATCCGCCATTTCGACGGCGTCCCGGACGACTCGAATGCCGCGTCCTCCTCCTCCTCCGGCAGCTTTGATCATCAGGGGGAAACCACGTTCGTCGGCGAAGCGGCGCACCTCATCGAGCGATCGCACCGGTCCAGGTGAACCAGGAACCAGCGGTACGCCCAGGCCGGCGGCCGATCGGCGTGCGGCTACTTTATCGCCCATGGTTCGCATGGCATGCGAGCTCGGACCTATGAAGCACAGGCCCACGGCTCGTACTGCGTCGGCAAAGTCCGCGTTTTCTGCCAGGAAACCGTATCCGGGATGCACGGCTTCGGCGCCGGATGTGTTTGCCACTTCGAGCAGCGCCTGGATATTGAGATAACTGGCGGATGCGGGCGGCGGTCCGAGGTAATAGGCTTCATCCGCCTCCAGCACAAAGAGGGAATCGCGATCCGCGTCGGAGAAGGCCACGGCGGACGTTATGCCCATCTCCCGCAAGGTGCGCACGATCCGGACGGCGATCTCGCCTCGATTCGCGATCAACACCTTACGAAACATCTCGCCCCCAGCGCCGCTTCGAGCGACGAAGGTCGGATGTGGTCCCAAGGGCTTCCAGCCGACCCGTGAGCAACCATCGGCCGGCGGGTTCAATCGGATCTCTCGCGCGCTCGATTGAAGTGGAGAGATATGACTGAATCGCAATCGCTATGACTGCACCGACCCGCTCGTCCTCAGGCGCTCCATCTATGAAATGCAGGTTCATGGTTAGAGCGGAATATTGCCGTGTTTTTTCGGCGGGAGAGACGAGCGCTTCGTACGCGACATGCTCAAAGCGCGGGTCAAGGCGAAACGGGTCCGCTGTGGTTCGATGACATCATCGACGTATCCCCGCGAGGCGGCGATGAACGGGTTGGCAAACCGCGTTTTGTAGTCCTCTATCAGCTCCGCCGCGCGCCCATCCGGATCCTCAGCTTCAGCCAGTTCGCGTCGGTAGATGATCTTTGCCGCCGCGTCCGGCCCCATCACGGCGATCTCGGCGCCGGGCCACGCCAGGTTCACGTCGGCTCTGATGTGCTTCGACGCCATGACGTCATATGCGCCACCGTAGGCCTTGCGGGTGATCACCGTGAGCTTGGGTACCGTGGCCTCCGCGAAGGCGTACAGGAGCTTGGCGCCGTGCCGGATGATGCCACCATATTCCTGGCCCGTGCCTGGCAGGAAGCCCGGCACATCGACGAAGGTGATGAGCGGAAGGTTGAAGGCATCACAAAATCGCACGAAGCGCGCTGCCTTTTCCGACGAATCGATATCGAGCACACCGGCGAGATGCTGCGGCTGGTTCGCCACGATGCCCACCGGATAACCATCCATGCGCGCAAGCCCAACGATGATGTTCCGGGCGTACGAGGCCTGTACTTCGAAGAAGTCAGCGTCGTCGACCACTTCCGAGATGACGATTTTCATATCGTACGGCTTGTTCGGCGCATCCGGCACGAGATCCAGCAGGATCTCGCTCTCCCGTTCAGGGTCGTCATCCGATTTCAGACGTGGCGGATCATCGAGGTTGTTGGACGGGAGGTAGCCGAGTAGAGTCCGAACGTCGGCATAGACCTCTTCCTCCGTGTCGGCCGCGAAATGCGCGACCCCGCTTTTGGTGGAATGAGTATCGGCGCCGCCCAGCGCCTCGAACGTCACCTCTTCCCCGGTGATCGTTTTCACCACGTCCGGCCCGGTGATGAACATGTACGAGATGTCGCGCACCATAAAGATGAAATCGGTGATGGCAGGAGAATAGACAGCACCGCCCGCGCACGGTCCGGCCACCACGGAAATCTGAGGTATCACGCCCGATGCCATCACGTTGCGCCAGAATATCTCCGCGTAGCCGCCAAGGCTCACCACGCCTTCCTGAATCCGGGCCCCGCCAGAATCATTGATCCCAACGATGGGGGCTCCCATCTTCATCGCCAGATCCATCACTTTCATGATCTTTTCGGCGTATGCTTCTCCCAGTGAGCCGCCGAAGACGGTGAAGTCCTGCGAGAACACGAATACCTGACGCCCGTCCACCGTCCCATAACCGGTGATCACACCGTCGCCCTGGTAGACGCGATCTTCTAGACCGAACCCTTGAACCCGATGGGTGACAAAGCGATCGAGTTCGACAAAGGAGCCCGGATCCAGCAGAAGGTCGATCCGCTCGCGCGCCGTTCGTTTGCCCCGCTCGTGCTGTTTCGCTTCCGCGACTTCGCCTGCCGGATGGAGCGCTTCCTGTTCTGCCCGGCGCAATCGCTCGAGTGGGGTTTCAGCTCGTTCGACTGAAGGGTCGCCGGTCGATTCATCAAGTGGCGTCGAAGTCATGCCGGTTCCCGCGAGTCAAACGTACCGAACACACGTCGCATCGTATCCGACACCTCCCCGATGGTCGCGTAGCATCCCAGCGCAGCTTTGAGCGGATACATCACATTGTCGCCGGACCGACAGGATTCCTCCAGGCGCCATAGCGCCCGGGACACGGCGTCAGAATCTCTCGTACGTCTCAGTTCCTGCAAGCGATCGCACTGAGCTTGCTCGAGTTCCGGATTCGATCGTATGAATTCGACCGGACCCGATTCTCCTTGGTGAAAAACGTTGACTCCCACTACCTGGCGCTCGCCGCGGTCCACCGCCCGCTGGTACTGGTATGCGGTCTCCTCGATCTGTGCCTGCATGAATCCGCTCTCGATGGCCATCACGGCCCCTCCCATTTCATCGATCCGCTCGATCAACTGCGATGCCTGGTCGGCGATTTGATCGGTCAGGTGCTCAATCAGGTACGAGCCCCCAAGCGGATCCGCCACCTCGGGCACGCCGGTCTCACCGGCAATGATCTGCTGCGTACGCAGAGCAAGCGTCGCGGCCTCTTGACTCGGAAGTGAGAGCGCCTCGTCAAAGCCGTTGGTATGCAGGCTCTGCGTCCCTCCGAGTACGGCGCTCAAAGCCTGAATCGCCACTCGAACCACGTTATTCAGCGGTTGTTGGGCGGTCAAGGTCGATCCCGCGGTCTGCGTATGGAAGCGCATCAGCCACGATTTCGAATTGCGCGCCTGAAACCGTTCGCGCATGATGGTTGCCCAGAGCTGTCGAGCGGCACGAAACTTTGCTACCTCTTCCAGAAAGTTGCTGTGGGCGTTGAAAAAGAAACTCAGTCTGGGCGCAAAATGATCGACTTCCAGGCCCGCTTCGACGGCCGCCGAAACGTAGGCAATGGCATCGGCCAGAGTAAATGCCACTTCCTGTACCGCAGTCGAGCCGGCCTCGCGCATGTGGTACCCGCTGATGCTGATGGTATTCCAATTCGGAATTTCCATGGTGGCGTACGACATCAGATCGGTTACCAGCCGCATGGAGGGTCGGGGTGGGTAGATGTACGTTCCTCGCGCCGCGTACTCCTTGAGAATGTCATTTTGCACGGTGCCATTCAACGATGCCGGCGCGATCTCGCGCTTCTCACCCACCAATTGGTAGAGCAGGAGGAGCGAAGATGCGGTGGCATTGATGGTCATCGACGTGCTGACGCGATCGAGCGGGATGCCCTCGAGCAGCGTTTCCATATCGGCCAGACTGTCGATCGCCACACCGACTCGACCGACTTCGCCACGTGCACGGGGATTATCCGAGTCGTACCCCATCTGGGTGGGAAGATCGAACGCGGTGCTCAGACCGGTCTGGCCCTGCGCAAGCAGGAAGTGGAAACGTTGGTTTGTCTCGTGTGCAGTTCCAAAACCTGAGTACTGACGCATAGTCCAACGGCGGCGCCGATACATGTCCGGGTAGATGCCACGCGTAAACGGGAACGCACCGGGCGGCTCCTTATGCGAGCCGGCGTCCACGTCGTAGAACGGCAGAAGTGCGGGTACGTCGGTTTGTACCTCCGACCCGTCCGCAGCCGCCCCACGAGTCACTGCTCGAACCGGTCCTCCATTCAGTCCATCGGTCGATGACTCGACGTCCTTTTCGTCCAAAGAAGCTCCGTCAGCGCGTTGGCACAGCGCCCAGCAGTACTTCTATCCGTTCAGCGATGTCCGCGATGGAGTCTGCCACCGGCACTCCGACTGCTGTAAATGCGTCGACTTTATGTTGCGGTCCACCGACTCCGCCGGTAATGATCGCGCCGGCGTGGCCCATGCGTTTGCCGGGTGGCGCGGTGCGCCCAGAAATAAAGGCAACCACCGGTTTCCCGATTCGGCTACCGATGTATTCGGCAGCCTCTTCCTCATCCGTGCCACCAATCTCGCCAATCAAAACAACAGCCTGAGTGTCGTCGTCGTCGTCGAAGAGGCGGAGAATGTCTGTGAAGGAGGTGCCGATGACCGGATCGCCCCCGATGCCGACTGTAGTTGACTGGCCGATGCCCCGCCGCGTCAGCTCGTTCACCATTTCATACGTCAACGTACCGCTGCGGGAGACCACGCCGACATGCCCCTCCAAGAACAACTGATTCGGCATAATGCCGACTTTGCATCGTCCGGAACTGACCAACCCGGGACAATTTGGGCCAATGAGTCGAGATCCACGATCCTCGACAAATCGATAGACTTTCACCTCGTCCTGCACCGGGATATGTTCGGTGATCGACACGATGAGAGGTAATCCGGCGTCGGCTGCATTCATGATGGGATCGGCTCCAAAAGAGCCGGGGACAAAGATGACGGTCGCATTCGCGTTGGTTTGCGCTACCGCCTCGGCTACCGTATCGAAAACCGGCACTCCGTCGACGTCGGTCCCACCCTTGCACGGGGTAACGCCTGCCACCACATTGGTTCCGTAGGCTCGCATCTGGGCTGTATGAAAGCTGCCCTCGCGTCCCGTTATGCCCTGCACCAACAGCCGAGTATCTTCATCGACCAGAATTGCCATTAACGCTGTCCTCCAACTCCGGCCGTCGACCGCTCTTGCATCTGTTCGAGCACCGATCGAGTTGCCGTCACAAGATCCGCCGCCGGAATGAAGGAAGAACCTTCCAGGAGTTCAAGGGCCTCCGCCTCGCGAGTGCCGGCCAGACGGATCGCGATGGGTACCGGGATGTCTCGCTCGCTCGCGACCTGCAGCAGACCCTTGGCGACTTCGTCGCCTCGAGTGATTCCGCCGAAAATGTTGATGACTATGCCCTTGACGTTCTCGTCCTGCAGCAGCACGTCGATCGCGTTTCGCACCACTTCAGCCCGTGCGCCGCCGCCGATGTCCAGAAAGTTCGCCGGGTTCCCGCCCACCTGTTTCACCACGTCGAGCGTCATCATGACGAGACCCGCGCCGTTTCCAATGATCCCGACATCGCCGCCGAGCCGGACGTACGCAAATCCCTTTTCGCTTGCTATCTGTTCCAGCGGATCGCCGATGGTTTCGCTTTGCAGCGCAGCCAGCTCCGGGTGACGGAAGAGAGCGCTGTCGTCCAGGTCCACCTTTGCATCGGCTGCGATGGCCCGACCATCGGTCGTGACCGCCAGCGGATTGACCTCCACCAGGAATCCATCTTCCTCTACCAGGACTTGATAGAGACCGGCGATGATGTTTTGAAGGTCCTTGAAAGCGGATCGCTCGAACCCGGCAGCGAACATTGCATCGCGAATCTGAAACGGGAGCAATCCGTAGGCAGGATCGATCCACGTTCGGATGATGGCGTCGGGATTCGAGGCAGCGACGTCTTCGATATCGATGCCGCCCATGGAACTGAGCATCAAGATGTAGCTGTGGTTGGCGCGGTCGAGCGTGATTCCGGCGTAGTACTCCTGGGCGATGGAGACCTGTTGTTCCACCAGGACTTTCTCGACCGTCAAGCCCTTCAGATCCATCCCGAGAATCTGACGTGCCGCTACTTCCGCCTCTTCCGGTGAGTTGGCCAGCTTGATGCCACCGGCCTTGCCGCGGCCCCCTACCAGTACCTGAGCCTTGACAGCGACCGATCCGAGGGTTCTTGCAATTTCAGCTGCTTCCTCCGGCGTGGTCGCGACCCCACCCGGTGGCACTGGAACTCCCACGGCCCGCAGCAGTTCCTTGCCCATGTACTCCTGAAGTTTCAAGGGCGCAACCTCCTCTTTCGCTGGTCCGGAGCACAATCATTATGCACGAGGGTTGATATAATCCGGCATCTGACAGCCGGGACCACCCGGCTGTATTCTTTCCTGCGAGGGTAGTCACATGATCGATACCGCGGCCCTGGGCTCGATCCTGGAACGGGTCAAGAAACCGGCCCGGTACCTCGGGGGAGAGTGGAACTCGATCATCAAAGACGAAGCCCAGGTCGAGCTGAAAGTGCTCCTCAGCTACCCGGATGCGTACGAGCTTGGGGTATCGAATCAGGGCGTGCAGATCCTGTACACGGTCTTGAATGGACGCCCTGAGTTCCTGTGCGAACGGGTATATGCGCCCTGGCCCGACATGGAAGCGGAATTGCGAGCCGCCGGGATGCCACTTTTTAGCCTGGAGACCAAGCGTCCGTGCGGCGACTTCGATGTCATTGGCTTTTCGCTGGGCTACGAGACGGTGTACACCAACGTCCTGACCATGCTGGACCTGTCCCACATCCCGCTCCGCACGATCCATCGGGGAGACGGCGACCCGCTCATCGTGGCCGGTGGACACGCCGCCTTTAATCCTGAACCAATGTCACCCTTCATCGATGCCTTTTGTATCGGCGAGGGAGAGGAGGCGATGACCGATCTGCTCGACCTGGTCCGAGTCGATCGTGTTGAGCGCATGGGAACCGCTGACCGCCTCGCGCTCCTCCATCGGATCGCCGAGATCCCCGGCTGGTATGTACCCTCGCTGTACCAGGTGGACTATGAGGGCGATGAGAGCATCGCGCGAGTCGTCGGTCCGCAGCTACCGGTCCGGAAACGCTTCGTCAAGGAGCTTCGCTCCGACTGGTATCCTGAGCGACCGATCGTGCCTTCAATGCGACCGATCCACGCTCGCGCTCAAATCGAGATCGTGCGAGGCTGCACTCGAGGCTGTCGCTTTTGCCAGGCGGGAATGGTCACCAGGCCCGTGCGGGAACGCTCGGCGGAAGACATCAAGAAATTGAGCGCAGCGGCGCTCGGTAATACGGGGTACAGCGAAATCTCGCTGCTTTCGTTGAGCAGTAGCGATCACAGCCAGATCGAAGAAATCGTGAGCAACGCCGCCCAGGAGTTCTGTGCCGAGGGAGTCTCAGTCGCCCTTCCTTCGCTTCGGATTGAGTCGTTCTCAGTTGGCCTGGCAGATGCGATCAAAGAGGGCAAGAAATCGGGCTTCACCTTTGCGCCGGAGGCAGCGACCGAACGGCTCAGAAATGTGATCAACAAGGTCATTCCGGATGAGCGATTGCTGGCCACCGCCGAGGCGGTTTACAGCCGAGGATGGCGCACGATCAAGCTGTATTTCATGATTGGACTACCCACGGAGACCGACGCAGATGTAGTCGCCATCTGCAATCTCGCGAAGCGCGTGCTCCACGTTGGACGAAAGCACCATGGAAAGGCAGCATCGGTACACGTGGGGGTATCGACGTTCGTGCCCAAACCGCATACGCCGTTCCAATGGGTCGGACAGGAGTCACGTGAGGTGATCGCGCGCCACCAGGACATCCTCCGGCGCGAGTCACGCATGCACGGCCTGAAGATAAGTTGGAACGATTACGAC
The DNA here is from genome assembly GCA_025449555.1 of Chloroflexota bacterium. GTDB lineage: Bacteria > Chloroflexota > UBA5177 > UBA5177 > UBA5177 > JANWJD01. The sequence goes on from JANWJD010000061.1 coordinate 32,644, forward strand.
TCGAGCGAGGTGGAAGCAGTCCTCTCCCGAGGCGACCGGCGCATTGGGAACGTGATCCAGCGCGCTTGGGAGCAAGGCGCGCGGTTCGACGGGTGGAGAGAGTGTTTCCGGCATGATCTCTGGATGGCCGCCCTGGCCGAGGAGAAACTGGACCTCCGGTGGTACACATCGCGCGCGCGCTCGTACGAAGAAACGCTCCCTTGGGGACACATCGACGCGGGAGTCAGCTCGCAATTCCTCTGGGCCGAATGGGAGAGGTCTCTGGCCGCGGGCACGACCGATGATTGCCGGTACGGTCAATGTGGACGGTGTGGAACGGATCCTCGAGCCTGTGGGGACGCTCATCGAATCCGCAAGAGCATTCGGCTGGAGCTGAAGCGCGAACGCACGGTCGCAGCGAACTGAAATCGACCGGACGGTGGCCGTCTAGTCACGACGCGCGGCGACGACGTCGATCGCTATAGCGGCCACAACCGTAACAGCGGCGAGGAATACGGTCCATCGATGAGCCGCAAGAAACGCCAGGTTGACGATCGCGACGGCCCCGAACGAGACTCCGCGTCGTCCGGCGCCGGTCAAGCTGGCATAGTGCGTGCGCCGGTGTTCCAGCCCGTAAGCGACCAGGGTAGCGGTTGACGTCAGCGCAACGGCGAGCGGAAGAAAGAAGGCAAGGTACGTGAGTAATTTGCTGGGCGCCAGAGTGAACACCACAACGCCCCACACAGCCCAGCCTGCCAGCGCCGCCAGCGCCACCGTCGCCAGGTAGTGGTGGTCCGGAGATTGCCGCTTTGTTCCCCGTCGGCGGCGAACATCACCGAGATAGATGATCCGGCCTGATGGATCGTGTTCGTGTCGCTCTGTAGGATCAGGTCGCATCGCCGTCCTCGGTTGTGAATACCTCGCGTCGTCATAACTATACCCCTGCAGCCGTTCACACTCAAGCTCAAACCTGGAAGGTTTCACTGCTAAAATGACGCGACTTGTCGCGAGGAGCAGGCGTTGTACGCATCACGACCTCTCACTCTGATGAACACCTACGGTCGTCAGATGGAGGAGTTTCAACCGCTGGAACCGGGCCGCGTCACCATGTACACCTGCGGTCCCACGGTGTACAGCTACGCTCACATCGGTAACTTTCGAGCGTATATATTCGCCGACATCCTGCGGCGGACACTCGAGTACAACGGCTTCGAGATTACTCAGGTTCGGAACATTACGGACGTCGGTCATCTCACGAACGACACCCTCAGTACCGGCGTTGACAAGATGGAAGCCGCGGCTCGCTCTCAAAACGCAAGTCCGTGGGACATCGCGCGACACATCACGGAGGTATTTCTGGACGACGCGGCCAAACTCAACATCGAAGCGCCGGAGCATATGCCGCGTGCCACCGAATACATCGGCCCGATGATCGATCTGATCGAAGTGCTGGTGAGCAGAGGTTATGCGTACGCGGCCGGCGGGGATGTGTACTTCGACGTGTCAAAGTTTCCAAAGTACGGCGCACTATCAGGAAATACGATCGAAGATCTGATTGGCGGCCACCGAGTGGAGGTCGGGGAAGGAAAGAAGTCACCCGCCGATTTCTCCGTGTGGCGGAGCGCAGGCCCTGACAAAATCATGCGGTGGGACAGCCCATGGGGGATGGGAGTACCGGGCTGGCACCTGGAGTGCTCGGCCATGGCGATCGATCTCCTCGGGCCGGAAATCGATATTCACACCGGCGGCGAGGATCACATTTTTCCACATCACGAAGATGAAATAGCGCAGAGCGAGGCGGCGACGGGACGGCGTTTCTCACGTTTCTGGCTGCACAACGGCTGGTTACAGATCGGCGATTCCGAAAAGATGAGCAAGTCGCTGGGCAACATATTCACGCTGAGCGACCTGGCCGATCGAGGGATTCATCCGCTATCTTTTCGCTACTTTACGTTGCAGGCCCACTACAGAACTCCCTTGAACTTTAGTTGGGATGCCCTGGCGGCAGCGCAGACCGGTCTCTATCGTCTGTGGGAAGGAGCGGCCGAACTGTGCCAGATGGCCACGTCGGAGCAGCCGACCGACGACGCCACAAAATTCCAGGCCGGCTTCCACGAGGCGATCAATCGTGATCTGGACACCTCGGTTGCGCTGTCGGTATTGCACTCGGTGGTCGGTTCGAAGCTTTCGGCCGGCGAAAAGCTGACGCTCATCGGCGACTTCGAACGGGTGCTCGCACTCGATCTCATTCCAATGGCAAAGACACTCTCTCAAACTTCAGGGGCCGAAAGGACACTGCTCCGAGAGAGAGAGACAGCCCGAGCCATTCGAGATTTTGCACGATCAGATGTCCTCCGAGATCAACTCCGCGCGAGTGGCGTCGAGGTCAAAGACACGCCTGGTGGGCAACGCACGATCCGGAAAGACGTATTACCCTCGTTTCGGAACGACGACGGCGAGGACGAGCCCGGATAAACCCCCCACCCCGAAACCGGCGATTGCGCCCAGACAGAGCCCGAGCGCACCCAAAGTCGGGAGGGCCAGAATGGCCAGAATCAGGTCGAAGGTGCCGGTGGGCCAGGCCGCATAGTCCTTCACGTATGACGCCGAGAGCCCCACAAACAACGCACCACCCAGGACGCCACCGCAGACGGCGGAGGCCAGGGCGGAAAACATCCGAATGCGACTGTCGGGAACGCGAGATCGTCGACCGACGGCAGAGCCAGTCATCAGTCCGAGGACAAGCGACAAGCCGAGCAACAGACACAGGACGAGCGCACGCGTGAAGGGAGATAGATTGGACGTGGCCGGTTGCAATATCGCAGCAGTGCAGGCGAGGGCAACAAGCGCGCCAATCAGTCCGCCGAAAACAGACACCGTTTGTACCTCGATCTTCAGGATGTTTTGAGACCTACCAGTATATCGAGTCGAACTTTGCCCTGCACCTTGATGGGCGGACCTTCAGCCTCAGGCTCTCAACGGATCGACTTCCATGCCACAATAGACGCGTGGCGCCCTGCGACTTCTCGCTTGAACGCCACGTTTACACTCGTTTCACAAAGGAGCACGCATGAACAAGCGCAAGAAGGTAGCCTGGCACAAACACCTGAAAGCAGCCCGCAAGGCTGAGGTCAAGCGGCGCGCTAAGTAGCGCAGCGGGGAATTCAGTCACGGGACTGGTCTCCCATCACCATTCAGTGACACGGCGGCAAGTGAAGCAGAAAATTGAGAGCCTGACGTAGCGTCTTGACGGGCACGACGTTCACGCTGCCGCGGTGAGCCAGTGCCGGAACCCGGTTGTCTTTCACGTCCGGAACAAAGAAGTATTTGGCGCCCGCGTTATTGGCAGCAATGACCTTTTGCTTTGCTCCGCCGATGGCGCCCACGTTTCCGCTGAAGTCAATCGTGCCTGTCCCTGCGACCTTGCAGCCATGCGTGATGTCGGTGGAGCTCAGTCGCTGAATGATGCCGAGGGCAAACATCAATCCGGCCGACGGCCCGACGATATTCCCTGCATTGATGCGGATCTTGACAGGGAACTTTAGCTGGTCCTGCACCTCAATGCCGATGAGCGCGGTCTTGCCCTTCACATCCGGCACACCGTTGGTCGATCGCACCGTCGAGACCGCAAGATGGATCAATCGGCCCTTGCGCAGAATGCCGAGCTGGACGATCTGTCCCGGCTTGACCTTTCGAACCAGAGGAGCGACCTGAGTAGCTCGCTTGACCCGTTTCCCGTTGACGTACTCGACCACGTC
>JANWJD010000062.1 GCA_025449555.1 Chloroflexota bacterium
AAGGCGCGTAAGAACGTCGTCTTACCCGAGCCCGCCTGCCCGAGCAGGCACGTCACGGCTGGCGCGGACATGGCCTCACTGACGGTGTTAAGCACCGTTGTGGCAGCGAAACCCAGGCTGAGATTGACAGCCTCCAGGGCCGGGGGCTGGCTCGTGGGCCCGTGCGCGCTGGCATCGGTGTCTACAGACTTCATCGAAACTGAAGGTACCTGCGGAAAGGTCCGCCGCACGCTGGGGTGAGCGCACTTGCAGCATCTTCCATGAACTTCGACCGCTTCGGCCGTTGAACTACCGAAGAATTTTGTATATTCGCAAATCGTTGCCCGGCTCAGACGGATGGCCGCGACCCACCGCCTGAGTGGGGGCTCAACTCGTCGCCCAGGGTTCTTAGAGGAAACTGGTGAAATCCAGCAGATTACGCGCGGCGCTGTGGTTTTTGATGGTGCCGTGCTCCGATAACTCCCGCAGCGTCTCGATACACCGCTGGCGGACGCAGTCGACCCCACGGGGCAGGTTTACATCGCTGATCGCGAAAACGACCGCGCGGTGGCGTTGGCAGGCTGACGAATCCCGTTGAGCCTGTACATATCCGACCACGAGCGGGCCGCGCTCGCCGAGCTTGCCCAGTTCCCGCTGTTCGCCGCGTTGACCGGGCGGCGCTCGCGGCGCTTCCCGGTAGGCGGCCAGATTCCCGACGGGGCACTGGCCTACACCAGCCGACGGCCCGTCCAACCGTTGTCGGAAGTCGAACGCGCGCTGCTCATTTCAGTCGCCGGCGGGGTGACGGGCTGGAACTTCGGCATCACGCACACCCGGCCACCACTGGGCGCGGCGGGCGAGTGCAGTGCGCGCCGAAGAGTTAGCAAGGATGCCGCTGGTCTCTCGGGAGGCCGGTGTCGGGATCCGCGATTCGCTCACACTGGCGTTGCGCGGGGCGTTCGGCGATGACATAACTCAATCGCCACCGTTACTCGAACTGCCCTGAAGGGGCGCATTGCGCGCGGCCGTCCTCGCCGGCGCCGCGCCGGCCGTGATGAGCCGACTCACGGTCACCGACGACTTGACAGCCGGTCGGTTACGCGACATCACCGTGCCCGGGCTCGACCTCCGACGCCAGTTTCGCACCATCTGGCGGGGCGGTCGCACTCCACCCGCCGGCGGGGTCCGGTGCCTGCTGTCCCACATCGGAAGTTGCGCCAAAGCGAAGCGCAGCACAGCTAGGGCGCGTCCCCTGTAGGGCGCTCGGTCGTGTTCGTTGAAAGGCACCTACAACTGGGCGCGTAGCTAGGACGCCCGGCCTGATGCAGGCCGAACCCTTTTCGGCGATTAAGTGGAACGACGGCGGAAGCGATGACGGGGCGGAGGGGCCGACTTCTGCCGATCTGTGTCCTTTGCGTGTACGGAGGGTGCGTCGCCGGTAACGCAACGGGAGCTGTGGCCGATAGGTGAGAGGCGGTGTCAGCTCGTCCGCAAGGGGTCGGCCTGTGACGACGCAGCCAAGAGCTCAGCACCAAAGGGGAGAGGAATCTATGACTACGCACCGCTCACTAGCCACGTTCGCCACTCTCGCGACGGCCGGTATCGCGCTGATTGGTAGCGCAGGGGTCGCTAATGCCAGCCCGCAAGACGATGCCTACCTGGCCGCGTTGCGTGGCGTCGGCCTTTCGTGGACGCCCGGCACGCAGGCCGGGCTCATCCAAGAGGCACACGACGTCTGCTACAACCTCACCTGGGGCTGGACCCCGCAGCGGATTGCAAACGACCTCGAAGCGCGTCTCGGAGCTCAAGGTGTCACGGCTGCGGAAGCCGCCACCATGGTCAACTCGGCGCACCGGATCTACTGTCCCGGAAACGTCTGCGACGCCCCCACGCTGTGCACGTGAGCGGACTCGCGTCATGCGCCTATTCGGCATCGTGAACTACGGTGAGCGAAGCCGTGCCTCGCACCCCGTGTGCCGACGCCGGCCTTGATGGAATACCTGACTCCCTGCTGACCATTCTCGGAAAGTGCGCCCGATCTCAAGCCAACTTCGCCGAGCCTCATCCAAGGGTATCGATTCCTGCTCGTGACTACTCAGACGTGGACCTCTCGGCCACCGACGCAATCGTGCTCGCCGGGGTGCGTCCCGCTAGGCGCGCCGGTACCGCGAGCGCAGCGATCACTGCCTCCATGGCGAGGCATTTGGGTCTGCTGCACGAATAGGTCAACCGAGATGGCTTGCCCGGCGTGGGTGGGCTGAGCGAGGCGTCCCCACGTCGTGTTTGAGCTGCTAAAACGGGACGACTCGAGGCTGAGTGCCGGATGGCACATCGCGACACACTGATGACGGCTACCAGTAGCACCAGCAGTTGGGTCGAGGACGGGGAACGGCTGCCCGGCATCCTGGTCATGGTCCAACCACAGCTCGCTGCGCGGGCCGACCCGCCTGAAACGAGCCTGACTGCCAATCCTCTAGGGCCTCAATCAGACTCGACGACTTCACGAATCCGCACGAAGGTGACCGTCGTGTCACGAACACTGCTCCCGAGACCGTAACTCGCCGAACGGATAGAGCCCGAACTCGGTCCGCAGGATGCTTTAAATGACGCACGAGCCTCCCGCCGCCCATGTTGCGGAGGGCTCACCTGTCACAGTGACGAAACCGCGGCGCAACGCTGCGGCGGATCTCGATGGGTCGTCAGCGTGGCGCCACCGTTATTGGTGGCTTTCTGAAAATGGACACGGAGGTGAGACAAAACGGCGTGGACACGAAGTGAGACACTGCATATCGCTGCAGTTTCAGCGCTCCACGAGTGGACACGGAAAATGAGAACCTACAGTAGAGATACCGTAGGTTCTCAAACTGCGTGTCCAATTCTCAAATGAAATGTCCACTCGATGTCCAATTGGACATCGAAGTGAGACGGGTGAGGCGCCCCATAAGACACGCCCTCCCCGCCCGTGTGACGGGGTGGGGAAGGGTATTGCCGAGCTGGCCTCGACCGGGGACCGCGGGCAGTTGCTTTTTCACTGCGCAGCTGCGCGCTGCAGTGGTACACCGAATCATGTTGCAGCGCAGCAGTTCCAGCCGTTACCGGATCCGGGTCCGTCGTTGGTGTTGCAGGCCAACTGATTTCAGCCGGTGCTGTATGCCCAATAGTCATACGCGCCACCGGGCACCGGGCACAGGTCGTGGTATGCGGCCAGCACGAACTGTGCCGCTTGGTCGGTGGTCAGTTGTGGATGGTCTTGCACCAGGCCCGCGGCTATCTGAGTACCCGGCATCTGCCGAACCCACAGTCTCCTGCACACCTGGTAGCCGTCTTCCAGCATCGCCGGATCCGTTCCGGTGATGCCCGCCGCGCGCGCGGCGGCCAGGAAGTCCGGGACGGCCTGGGGTTGCGGTACCGGGCTAGCGCCAGCCGGCGCGGCCAGGCCGAGGGAAATGACGGCTCCAACCGCACCGACGAAGATTTTTCCGAGCATCAGAGATCTCCTGTTCATTTGGCGTTCATACTAGCGATGTTCTTAGTTAATGTTTGGGATACCTGTGCTTAATCCTGTCCGAGTCCTCGGTGGGGTCTTCCCGCCTGGGATGTGTGCCGGTTCGCTACGGCTAAACGCCTTTTCACCAGCGCATTCATGACGCAGACTGGAGATTTCAGTCGCAGCATTGTTGACCTGACTCGGACGAACGTGCGCTCACCCATGACCTACTCGGTGAGGTGGCGCGGACGATTAGCCGGGCGCGCTTGGGTTTCGTGTCGTCTGGCCGTATCGAAACCGCCCGTGATAAATGCGCGCGATTCGGCGCGATCAATCAGGGTCGGTGACTGCCTTCAGGTCTGGAGGCCGCAGCGTGAAGGAGACTGGTTCTGCCTTGCCTTGCTCAGGCCCGAGCCAGACGGCACGAAAGCCGTATGGCCGACCTCAGCAGCGAAGAATGCAGGACAGGGTTGACGTATGTCGGTTGTCAGAATCCCCCGCGAACGCAGCACACGGGGCGCAGCGCGGCTGAAATCGCGCCGAATCAAAGGATTTCGGTAACACCGACCAGTCCGAATGCGGCGACAACGGAACCCAGTTCGACGGGAGATCGCGGGCCATCCACACGTAGCGGAATGGCTTTCGCGAAATCGGCACCGGACGCGAGCTACCGCGAGCTTTTAGCGCGATCAAAGATCCGGTCGGGCTGACCGGTTGCACCTCTTTGAAGTCGTGCTGGACATGCTCGACGGCATGGGTCCACGCTCCCGGTTCCGGAAGTGCGTTGGTGGTGTAGTCCGGGCGCAACGCGGACCCCGCGACCAGCGCCACAAACAAGCTCAGCGCGCAAACGACCGCTGCGGCGTGTTCTCGCCGCCGAGTCTTCGCGCTACAACACCCATTCATCGTGCAATAAGCGTACAAAACCAGCCACACGCTGCAGCATTCTGCAGACTGTGAAATGACTGCGAGTTTGCTGAGGCGTCATTTCTGGCTGACGCCTCAGCGCGGAGCGGGGCAGACTCTTCAGGAACCAGCACAGATGTAGGTTCTTAATGCGTTCTGTTCGACCTCGGTCGTGGTCCTCGCGCGCGTGGTACGCGTGGCCACCTACCTGAATGTCCAATTGGACATCGCAGTGAGACGAGTCTGTATCGCGGCAATACGAATTCGATTGTGAGACAGAGTATTGCGCGTAATCATCGCGGCGAGTAGCGTAAGCGCCCCAAGCACAGGAAATCCCAACCCAACCTGAGGGGAATACCGTGCGACAACCTGAGCTAACCAGCCTCATCGGCCTGCGAGACAGCGATGGGGATCGGCTCCTCCTCCTACGCCTGGACCGGACCAACGGGACGCGCGGCTACATGCTGAGGGTCGGAACGGGGCGCGTGTTCCTGACTGTCGGCGATCTGGAAGGGCTGAGCACCGTCATCCGGCTCGAACTGGTTTCGGCGAACCGGTTCCGATTCTTCGCCCGGGCTATCTGGCTCCTGATCTTGTGCGCACTGGTGTGGCTCCTCACATATGCAGTCACCGGGCCATTGTTTGCGTACCCCTGGTCGAACTGAAGTCAGCCGGGGTGATGGATCCGGTGAGCATGTCTGATTCTTTGCCCGATGAGGCCGGCGTTCCGGCTTCCCCGTCCCCAAGTTCGCGTTCGGCCGGGCCGACATATGGCTCAGGGTGGATCGAGCTGGATCGAGCCTAAAATTTCATGACGGTTTCAGTTGAGCAAAGGTACTGCAGCTTACTCGCGATGCGAGGGCCGATATCGCCTGTTTGGCTTTAGTGTTGGCTGCTATGGCCGGCCTGGACAATTACGTGAAGCGCTGGCGCACAGCGCTTCACGTAACCGTGTCGGCATTGACAGTTGCTATCCTCGGACTCTCCATCACCCCCGTAGCTCATGCGGCTGCGGCCACTGCGACGTTGTCGGTGACATCGACGTGGCAGACCGGTTTCATCGCCCACTTCACCATCACCAACTCGAGCACGGTGCCGCTAACCGATTGGAAGCTTGAATTCGACTTGCCGATGGGAGAATCCGTCTCGCACACGTGGAATAGCACCCTTGCACAATCTGGCACGCACTATGTTCTTACCCCCGCGAATTGGAATCGCATCATTGCACCCGGTGGTTCAGCCACAGGTGGTCTAAGAGG
>JANWJD010000063.1 GCA_025449555.1 Chloroflexota bacterium
AGCATGCGCGCGGGTGCAGTACCGCCGTTCCGGAAGCCGTGGGGTATGCCCCGCGGCCCAAAGACGAACGTGCGCGCACCGGCGGTCAGCCGCTGCTGCTCGTCTCCGACGATGAAAAGGATTTCGCCCTCGATCACGTAGAAGGACTCGTCCTCGTTGTGATGGAGGTGCCAGGGGCTGCCGGCGCCCGGAGGAACAACCTGGTCGATCAGGCTGAGGGCGCCGCCGGTTTGCTCGCCAGTGGCTTTGACCCAGATGCGGCAACCGAAGAATGAGAGTGCCTTCTCTTCGTCATGCGGGGTTGAGAACGGTCGAAGGGCGGTTTCCATTGGGATGATCCTTTCGTGTGTGTGACAACTCGGTCACATGTTGGGTGGGGAATATAACTCGAGCTGAATGTTGTCGGGATCGCGGAAGACGAGAATTGACCCGTACGGTGTAACGGCGATGGGAGACTGGGTGCAGGGCCGGTCTGCAGCCGCGGCTCGCACCACGCCCATCTCCTCCAGATGCGCTTGCCAGGCCTCGAGCTCAGCCCGTGTCGAGACCCCCATACCGAAGTGGTCGAGGCCGGTTCGCCGCTCTGAGAACAGCTCCCCCTGGTTCACATCGTGGCGATGCAACACGATCACGAGCCGCATTTCGCGGTCGGCCAGCATCCGCTGCCAGCCGCCGTCGTGCGGTGCGTCCAGGACCGGGCCGAGGCTGAAGATTCGCTGATACCACGCCGTGCTGGCGTCGAGATCCGTCACGGTGAGCGCGACGTGGTGCAGGGTGGGAAGGGTAACGCTGGTCAAGTCTCACTCTCCTCGCAATGACGTGCTACCGATTCGATGCACGCTGTGCTTTCAGCCATTTGTTCCAGGAGTTAAGAGGGCGGCCGGTCTTCATTCATGCGGCTTCACCGATCGTCGATCGTGGGGACCTGGCGCCCCAGGTGGCGGCTGCTCGGGTTTCCAGGCAGACCGGAACAGGGCTATCGCGGCCGGGATCAAGCTGCCGTAACGGCCCGATCCAATCGGCGTATCCGGTTCGTTGGCCATGTGTTGGCGAGTCAATCCATCGAGCATGGCGAGATAGAGATCGCGGACTTCGGTAGGTGAGACGTCTAGCCGGAGCTCGCCGCGTGCGATCGCCTGCTGGATCGTTTGGTCGAACCCCTGGAGCATCGCCATACTTTCTCCCATGCTCTCTTCCGAAGGCACGAAGCCCGGGACGGGACGCGAAAAGGTGAGCTCGTTCAGTTCGGGATACTCGTGGGCGAAGCGCATGATGGCCTCGAGCCCGGCCTCGAGCTTGTCCCAGAAGGAGTCGGCGTTCGCCATTGCACTGTTCCAGTGCGCGGCGCTGAGGCGGGTCCCCTCGCGAAACAGCGCGTCGTAGAGCGCCATCTTGCTGGGGTAGTACTTATAGAGCGCCTGAACCGTGAAACGCAGCCGCCGCGCCAGCTCGCGCAGATTGAGCGCGGCCACTCCCTCCTCGCGCATGATGGCGCGAGCGTTGAGCAGAATGGCGTCGAGCATCTCCTGCCGGTTCCGTTGCCGTCGCTCGGTGGGCGACAGAGGACGCACCTCCCTTGGCGGTTCGATGTCTTGCAATTCTTCCCCTTGGTAGTCAACGCCAGCTATAGTTCAATATGCATACTTTAGTTAACAGTATCAACTTAACATAGATCAGAGGGAAGCGCAACCCCCAAAATCGGTCAATCCCGGCCCTCGCTGGTATCAGACGAGGTCTAATCCACCGCGATATAGACGTTCTTCACTTCGGTGTACAGATCCAGCGCCCTGGTGCCCAGCTCACGGCCGATGCCGCTCATCTTAAAGCCGCCGAACGGCGCCTCGACGTGGACGGAGCTGTTCGAATTGACGCTCAGCACACCGGCTCGCACCCGTCGCATCAAACGGATGGCACGACCGATGTCGCGCGTCCAGATCGAGCCGGAGAGGCCGTACTGCGTCGCATTGGCCAGAGAGATCGCTTCCTCCTCGTCCCGAAAGGTGAGCACACCCACGACTGGACCAAAAATCTCTTCGCGCGCGATCCGCATGTCGTTCCGGACGCCCGCGAACACCGCCGGCAGGAGGAAGTTACCGGACGCGAGCGAGGTGTCCCCCGGTCGAGTGCCGCCAACCAGCAGCTCCGCGCCCTCCTTCTGCCCGATATCCAGATATCGTTCGATGTTGGCCTGCTGTTCGGGGGAGATAATCGCCCCGATCTCACTCTGTTCGTCACGCGGATCACCCACCCGGAGCCGGCGGGTACGTTCGGCCAGGGCGGCGGTGAATTCGTCGGCGATACGTTCGTGGACGAAGAACCTGGTGCGAGCGCAGCAGTCCTGCCCCGCGTTGGCGAAGACCGAGTACACCGACTGGTCGACCACCGACTCGATGTCCACGTCGTCGAACACGATGTTCGGGCTCTTCCCACCAAGTTCAAGCGACACGCGCTTGATGCCCTCCGCGGCGGCGTGCATGACGATCTTCCCCACCTCCGTCGAGCCGGTGATGGCGATCTTGTCGATGAGTGGATGGTTGATCAGGGCGGATCCGGTCGTCTCGCCCGGGCCGGTCACAATGTTGACCACCCCGTCGGGTAGACCGGCTTCGGAGAGAATTTCGCCGAGCTTCAGTGCGGTCAATGGGGTCTGCTCCGCCGGTTTCAGAACCACGGTACAGCCGGCGGCGAGTGCGGGCGCCAGTTTCCAGCCGGCCATGACGATCGGGAAGTTCCAGGGAATGATCTGGGCACACACTCCCACCGGTTCGCGCAAGGTGAGATCCAGTCCCGGTGCGGACACGGGAATGGTTTCTCCCATGATCCGGGTGGCGGCTCCCGCGTAGTACTCAAAGGACGCGGCGGTGCCCAGGACCTCACCGCGCGAATCCGTAATCGTCTTGCCGCCGTTCCGGGTTTCGAGCTCGGCTAGTTCCTCCAGCCGTGCTCGAATCAGAGCCGCTGCCTTGAGCAGGATCCGACCGCGCTTGGCGGCCGAGAACGCGGGCCATTTGCCGCCGTCGAAGGCCTGGCGAGCAGCACCCACTGCCCGGTCGACATCCTCCGGCCCCGCTTCCGGCACCCTCGCAATCACTTCACCGGTTGCCGGGTTGTAGGTATCGAAGGTCTGCCCGTCGTTGGCCGCGACCCGGCGACCGCCGATCAACATTTCCGCTGTAGCTACCGTCTCCGTCGTCATGCGCGTCCATCCTTCCTGTCGTCTGCGGCCTCATGCTGCGCATCGGGCCACCGAATCAATTCGATCCTACCAGGCAGCTCAGAGGACGAATGCGCACCCGTTCCAATATGCTTCGATCCGTTTCCGTCGGATGCCACGGAGGCTGAGGTCGATCTTCTCCGGTCGCTCGCGGAGCGAGTCGTCGAGGAAGACCGTGAATCCGCGGCCGGCGATTGCTTCGAACGTTCGCTGGGGCGGGCGCCGGGTCGAGGTATCCAGCAGCGTCAGTCTCCCTCCACAGCATCGATGGTGTGATGGCCAGATGAAGATGCGGCCGCCGTGGCCGCGCAGGTACGTCTCTGCCTCCGGTGAGGCACAAATCTGCGGGGTTTGAGCCGAAACTGTCTCGAAAGTTTGCATGTAGTTTGCACGCGGACGGTTCTGGAGTAGTATACCGATATCCCGGTTTCATCCTTTCATCAAGTGTCCTGGAGGAAGAGGTATGACAAATCAGGTAGCCGACCCGCAGCAGGTGCACGGTCTGGGCGCCAAGAGCGACGTAGAGCGACTGCACGAACTCGGGTACGCGCAGGAGCTTTTGCGCCGCATGGGCGGTTTCTCGAACTTCGCGGTGTCGTTCACCATCATCTCGATCCTCTCCGGCTGCTTGACTGCGTATCAGAGCGGGATGAACAGCGGGGGACCAATAGTCATGAGCATTGGCTGGCCGCTGGTGGGCGTCTTTGTCATTCTTGTAGGCCTTGCCATGGCAGAGATCTGTTCCAGCTATCCCACTGCCGGTGGCCTGTATTACTGGTCGGCTAAACTGGCGGACCGGAACGCTCCCGCCTGGAGCTGGTTCACCGGCTGGTTCAATCTGCTCGGGCAGATCGCGGTGACGGCAGGAATCGACTTCGGGCTCGCCTTCTTTGTCACGGCGTACCTGAGTAATGTGTCCAGCTACGGAACGCAGCCCAAGAACGTCATCCTGATTTATGCAATCGTGCTCTTTCTCCATGGACTGCTCAATACGTTCGGCGTCCGGCTCGTGGCCTTGCTCAACGATGTGAGTGTGTGGTGGCACGTCTTCGGGGTGCTGATCATCGTAGGCGCACTGCTCTTTATACCGAGCCATCACCAGTCCGGTACGTTTGTCTTTTCCCACTTCGTGAACAACACGGGCTTCGGATCGTCCGTGTATGTCTTCCTCATCGGCCTGCTGCTGGCACAGTACACCTTAACCGGATACGACGCGTCGGCACATATGACCGAGGAGACACGGGATGCCGCACGGACGGCGCCGGTCGGTATCGTCATGTCGATCGTCGTGTCTCTGATCGCGGGTTGGATCCTGCTACTCGGGGTCACGTTTGCCATTCAGGATTACTCGAAGGAGGTCGCGTATATCGTTCCTCCAGCACAAATTTTCTTCGATGCGCTGGGCAAACGTGGTGGGCTGATCCTCCTGCTGATTGTGATCGGGGCCCAGTTCTTCTGCGGCATGTCGTCGGTTACTGCCAACTCGCGCATGATCTACGCCTTCTCCCGCGATGGCGCGTTGCCGGGGTCGAGCTTCTGGCATCGCATCAACAAGCGAACTCGTACGCCTACCAACGCCATCTTGCTGGCCACGGTGGGCGCGTTCATCCTCGGTCTGCCGTATCTCTTCAATAACACCGCCTATCTGGCTGTGATCTCCATTGCCGTGATCGGTTTGTATATCGCGTACGTCATTCCGGTCTTCTTGCGACTACGTGTCGGCGACCGATTCCAGCGGGGCCCATGGCACCTTGGTCGTTGGAGTAAACCCATTGGGACGATTGCCGTTCTCTGGGTGGCGTTCATCACCGTGCTGTTCATGTTGCCGACCGCAAATCCCATCAACCGCGACAACTTCAACTACACTGTCGTCGCCGTGGGAGCCGTGCTGCTGTTCAGCGCGGGCTGGTGGACAATCTCCGCGCGCCATTGGTTCACTGGTCCGCGTGTTCAGGGCAGTGCGGAGGAACTCGCCGCCATCGAGCGCGATCTTGTTGTGCCCGGCGCGACCAGTGCCCCGCCTGCCACCGCTGAATAATCTACGACGTGAGTCCCCAGGTGACCGCGGTTATACGGAGGGATCGTCCGGCGTGGTGATCCGCCCTGGCCTCCCAATACGCCACCGAGCGGCAGGCACGCCGGCCTGCCGCTACGACCATCGCGGCGAGCGGCGGCGGTGGTCGACAGTGCCAAATTATGGACCTTCTACGGACGGTACAGTACCTCCGCCTCGCCGGTCATCACCGGCTCTCCCGCGCCGTTGGCACAGACGGTGGAAAGGGTCATGTGTCCTCGTGCTTCGTCGTAGCGCTCGATCCGGACGGTGGCGGTGATCGTGTCTCCCGGATACACCGGCGCCAGGAAACGCAGTGTTTGGCCCAGGTAAATCGTGCCCGGCCCCGGCAGTTTCGTGCCCAGCACGGTCGAGATGAATCCGGCCGTCAGCATACCGTGCGCCACGCGCCGCCCAAAGCGGGTAGTGCGCGCATACTCCTCGTCCAGGTGCACCGGGTTGGTGTCCCCGGTGATCTCCGCATAGCGCTGAATGTCCTCGTCGCCGATCGTCTTGGTGAACTCCGCACTATCACCAACCTGCCAATTCGCCATGATACCTCTCGTTGTCAACGACTCCCGCGTTTAACGCACGGCACGCAGGCGTGCCTACTGTTGTCGGCGGAGAGGTCGAGCCTCCCCGAGCTCGTCGGGGACAGAGCCCGGCCTACGAACCACTCGATTATTTTCAATGTGACTCTAGGCAGATTCGGTCTCTCGTGTTCGCAGGTGCTTGCCCGCCTCCGCCCGCAGTATTTTCCC
>JANWJD010000064.1 GCA_025449555.1 Chloroflexota bacterium
ACTGGCCGGTCTGGCGCTGATCGTGGCCTACGGATTCTGGGAAGACTGGCGACGGAATCGAAGGAGGCGTGCCCGCCCGACGCTGGCCCACATAGTTCACTCCGGCCATTCTGAATCCGACTAGCGCAACTCGCGGTCAAAAAGAAAGCGCCCAACCTCTTCCGAGGCGGGCGCTTACCGTTGGCACGATGGAGTCCATCGTGCATCCTCCAACGAGGAAGTACGATATACGGCCCCTTCTCCAATGTCAAGACGCAATACTTTTCCGTACGTTGGTGCCCGCACCAACCATGCGGGATCGTGCGCTCGGGCAACATGCCAGGATCGGCACTGATCGGGAGAACCGAAGATTGCCGTCACTGCTCCGGTTGACGTACAGTCGGACCAGTATGGGTACCATGTGCGAAGCGATCGACGCCGAACTGACGGCGTGGATCGAACGCCAGCATATGTTTTTCACCGCTACCGCGCCTGGTCGGGATGGGCATGTGAATTGCTCGCCGAAAGGGCTCGACACCTTTCGCATCCTGGGTCCGCACACGGTTGCGTACCTCGATCTGACGGGAAGCGGGGTCGAAACGATCGCTCACCTGCAGGACAATGGCCGCATCGTCCTCATGTTCTGCGCGTTCCAGGGTCCGCCCAAGATCGTGCGATTGTACGGAACCGGCACCGCAGTGCCGGCCCGCCATCCTGGATTCCAGGAATTGATGGGGCACTTCTTACCGCAGGAGCCGGCGATCCTGGCCGCCGCCAGGTCGGTGATCTGGGTTGAGGTGGAACGTATCGCCGACTCGTGCGGGCACGGCGTGCCGTTGATGCGCTATGAAGGCGAGCGAACGCAGATTCCCGCCTGGGCCGACAACCGGCTCCGCAAGCAAGGACCGGATGCGTTGGTCCAGTATCAGGCCGAAAAGAACCTGGTCAGTATCGACGATCTGCCCGGGCTGGACCCGGCTCTCCTGACAACGCTGAATACACCAGTTGACCGCCCGTGACGTTGATCGTGGTGGACGTGATGTGTGAGGCGAGGTCGGACGCCAGAAAGAGCACCGGAGCGGCGACTTCTTGTGGTGTCGTGAAGCGCTGACCAAGCGGCACCATGCGCTTCCATTCCTCGAGTTGTTGCTTGGGCACACCGGCTACCAGCATCTGTGTGTCCACGAAGCCCGGCGCAATGGTATTGACCGTAATGTCGTACGGCGCAAGCGTTCGTGCCAACCCGCGGCTCAGCGAGACGATGCCGCCCTTACTTGCCGCATAGGCAACCGCGCCGCCGAAACCTCCGGTCCACCAGGACTGTGAGGTGAAGTTGATGATGCGGCCACCCCGCCCCTGTTCCCGAAACAACCTGGCCGCCGCTCGATTGAGGAAGAAGGTTGCCTTCAGATTCACGTCGAGTTGACGGTCCCAATCTTCTTCGGTAATATCGTCGATGTCGTAGCGCCGTAGTAAAACGGCTGCAGTATGCACCAGCACGCCAAACGAGCCGAAGGTATCGAGGGCTCGCCGGAGCACGGCCTCGTGACCTCCCAGGTCGGACAGGTCGGCGGCTATCGCGAGGTGTCCGCTGCCCAGGCCGGACACCACTTCGTCGACTGCGTCCTGCCGGAGATCGACGGCGCAGACGCGGGCACCGGCGGCGGCGAATCCTTCCACGATGGCGCGGCCGATGCCTCCCGCCGCGCCGGTGACGACCACGCCTTTACCATCGAGGCCGGATGCGATGTTCCAACTCATGTGCCCCTCCTCGGTTTCCGTGTGTGCTCGACTTCCCCGCCCTACAGCCGATACTTTTCCAGGACGCTCTCCTGGACCTCTACGCCCAGCCCCGGCTGCATGGGCACGTCAATCCATCCGTCGTGCTGTTCGAACGGGTTTGACACCAGCTCATGTTGCATCGGATTGCGAAGCGGTTTGAGTTCGAACACCAGGCAGCGGGGCGAACTGGCAGAAAGCGCCAGACTGGCAGCCGTGATGATGGCACTGCTCCAGGCATGGGCGTTGAACCAGACGTCGGCCGCCTCTACGTGCTCGATCACTTTGCGCGCACCCGTGATGCCCTCGGCTCGGCCCGGGTCGCACCCCACGACATCCACCACGCCCGTCTCGATGAGCTGCTTGAATGCATCGTGAGTCCACTCCCGTTCTCCGGTGGCGATCAAGGTCTTGACCTGCGGCCGCAGCTTCCGAAAACCTTCGATGTCGCTCGGCTCCAGCGGCTCCTCGATCCAGCGCAGGTCGTACTCCTCCAGCGCATTGGTGAGTTTGACGGCATATCCCAGATCCCACCCGAGTGACTGTCCACGGTCGATCATGATGTCGGCTGTGGGCCCGACTGCCTCTCGTAGGAGGCGCATAAACGTGACGTCGCGCTCGAAGTCGTAGCCCAGCCGCGCCTCCCCTCGCTTTCCAAAGCCAATCTTGACGCCACGGTACCCTTCGTCGCGCACGTACCGACCGTGTCGTTCGGCCTCCTCCTCCAGACTCGGTCGAAACGCGTGCGTGCTCGCGATCACCGGCAGTCGCTCTCGCACCGCTCCTCCCAGCAGTTGGACCAGCGGTTGACCGAGCAACTTCCCCTTGAGATCCCACAGGGCGATGTCGATGGCGCTGAGGGCGAAGGCCGCCATGCCACCCCGGTAGCTGTACCACCAGGTGTGCCGGCGGAGTTTGCGCCAGATGGCCACGTTGTCGCACGGATCGCATCCCACCACCAGCGGCGCCAGGCCCTCGATCAACAGCTCGGAGGGTCGAGCCACCTCCGGAAACTGCGTGATCGCCTCGCCCCAACCCACGGTCCCATCGTCCGCCTCGATGCGGCAGAACGTGAGGTAGCGTGTGTTGTTATTGTCGTTCGGCTCCGGATACGACACCGACATGGGGGTAACACTGCGGACTTTCATAGCGCTGTCTCCTCGCTCCCGTCGCTTGCTCGAATGAACGTGATGGCCGCTTCTCCGAGTGGCAGTGCCGCCGCCGTCACAGTGTACGGAGTGCCCGTGGCCTCGTCAACTGAACTGACCCCCGTTTGAACGTATCCGTGGAAACTACCGCTTCCCGCTCTGTGGCACAATGAACCGCTAGACGCTATCTGGTGACATGACAAAGGCCCAGGATGGAGGCTCTTCCATGAGCGAAGCGTTGCCCACCGCGGCTGACCCTCCGACGAACTTCCGTCTGGCGGCGGGCGAAGATCGCTTCGGAGAACAGCGGGGACTTGGCATTAGCTCCATTACCTTCAAGGTGTCGGGACAGGAAAGTAACGGGCTGTTCATCCTCGAGAACACGTTCCACGGGAAGGGTGGCCCAGGGCGCCACTTGCATTACGAACAAGACGAGTGGTTTTACGCGCTGGAGGGTGAGTTCATTTTCGAGGTGGGGACCGAACGATCTCGACTCAACCCGGGCGATAGCCTGTTCGTACCACGGCGGGTGCCCCACGTGTGGGCGTCCGTGGCCGGCGGCGGCGGTCGGATTCTGGTCGCGTTTGCACCCGCGGGAAGCATGGAGACCTTCTTTCGCGAAGCCTCGCAGGCCAACACCATGCCGGCGCAGGATTCCACTTGGTGGCGCGCCCACGGCATGGAGTTGCTGGGGCCGCCGTTGGCGATCGACTAATTGGGATCATTCACCAAGCTTGCCGGCGTGAGCTGGTGGTCAAGGAACTGGGCCGGCAAGTACCCGGCGTGCGCGCGGCAATGGATTCGATGCCGACATACCGGCTGACCGTCTCCTCCGTTACCGTCCGCCCTGGCAGACCTCAGGTGGGCGTCTTCCACGGGGCACGGCAGAGTGCGGAATGTCGGCTTCCCAAAAGCGTTACCTGTCATGTGAGCAGGACCACTTGCGTTCGGGAAGAATTCAGTGCAACCCATAGAGTAAGGCTGTCACGGCGCTCGCGGCGAGACCGTGACAGCGACTGCCGACTAGCTTCTACGATGGCCTACGGACCGGTGCCTTTGGCTATTTCGTTGAAGGCCTTCACGCACTGGCCCACGTCTATTCCCACGTAAAGCCGGCAGAACGCGGCGTACTGGGCACTCTGGTCAGAGTACGCTGTGAAGAAGGCGACACAGGACCTATGGGTCCCACCAAAGTTGTTGTTAGCGTTGCAGATCTGGCCTATGAGATCGCCCTGATTGACCGAGTCAGCATAGACTCGCGGCGCGCCACCTGCCAGCCCCACGGTAAGTGTGAGCAGAGCAGACGCGAGCAGCACTCCCAGTGAACGAACCATGCTCCCCCTTTCCCCGCGGCTCATGGTTTCTACCCCGGCCGCTCGGCTCCAAGCAGTATGGTGTTCCCCAACTCGTAGCGTTCGTTGAATGCACGTTGCTGTGGATCCGTGCGCCACAGACGGTTCACCAACCGTGAGCACGTCTACCGTCCGGTGTCGGTGAGTGCCCGAGCGGGACGGTCACGGCCGTGGATAGTACACCGTCTCGCGCCGCCAGGTCCTCTCGATCGCGTTCACAACCGTCCATTCGATCGAGTTACTTTGTGCACGCTGCAGGCAAGGCTGGATTCACCGTCTCACCAAAGTTACTGAACGTCATTGTTGAAGTGACGGTGCTTGTTATCCCAGCAGTTGTGTCCGTGACCTGGAATCGGATCTCAACCGGCCGGAAGTCAGCGACCGATACGTAGTAGCTTCGGGTCTCCCGCTGCGTTGGCTTCAAACCGTCTGGTGATCCCTTCGACGTATGTGCCCACTGCACATGCCACGATGACACGCCGCTTACCGTCGTCACGCCGAGGTTCTTACCGACCAGACCGTACGGTGAGGTTCCATCCCAAACGGGATCCCCCGGAAGGTCGCTGTAGCCGTAGAAGGCATTGCACGACCACTTGCGTTTGCCTATTTTGACAGCGAGCCGATTGCCAACATAGGTCTGGGTCTCTTTGACGGTCTGCAGTTGGAGCGATTTGCCGCTGCCCTTGGCGGTGGATACGGGGCCGGACATCTCGAAGAGCGGCGGGCTCTGCCAGGCCACATCACCGACTTGACGTTGCGTCTTGCTCAGATAGGGAGCGCCTGTGGTCCACTGGTCGTGTTGGACGATGATGAAGTGGTCGCTTCCCGCTGCCTGCCAGGCGCTCATCATGCGATCAAGCACTCAAGCAGCGGTGAGCGTGGGTGTGACGGTCGGAGTCGCATAATCCGCCGACGCCACACTAACGTCCCCTCGCGTCGTTGGCGCAACCACAGAAACGACTCCTGTGAGACATATACCGAGCACTATGTGCCCCGTTCCCTTGCGCATGCGTGGCACCCCTTTCGTCCGCCGGCAAGACGCGACGACGTCGAGCGGTTAGCGATAAATCGGTCCATCCGATGCCGAACCGTATGCATGCATCGTGCCCAACCAAAGATACTGACGGGCGCGCGAAGCGCGACGACCCGAGTGCAGCGAGTTTGGGATCGACACGGATCTAGCGGTCGATCCACGCCGCATCCTAAAACTCTACAGCGTGTTGAAAGAGTGGCGGATGACGGTCGCATTTCATTCTGCTCCAGTGTTTTCGCGGATCGATACAATGGATGGCATCCTCCTTCAGAATTGTCAGCCTCGATCGGGGACACCATCGTCCGTGCACCTTCGAAGACCTGCAGTAGCTCTTGTCACGGCAACACTCGCTCTTGGCGGCGGGGACCGAAACGCCGCCATCCTTAGTCCTCATACGGTTCTTGCGTCTCCGTACCCCTCGGCCCTCACGCCGTCAGGTCGCCTCCTTTGGCGATTCGAGGCATTCCTCCAGCACACATTCGGCAATCGTGCGGTTTGCATTGCGAGCCAACAGCAGAACACCGCCTGGAACTTCGGGGCCGGTTCATGCCACCTCTCCTCATCACGACGGTATCGCTATGTTTTCTCCCATCCGCAGGCCGCGCCGTTCTACCAGGTCTTCGGCGTTGTGGAACTCGAAAGGGGCTCTCGCGCGAAAGTGGTGCTGGTGAACGACTCGGCCCTTTTCTGTGATCGAAACGGCAGAACCGTGCTGTTAGACGACCCGTCGATCGGTCCACTGCACCTCATCTGCGCACATTGACGCGCCGATGAGCCCTATCGAGTAGGACGCCCAATTGATCCCGCCAACACTAAGGTCTCCCCATGCTTGGCCCATCGAAGTCGCGTGACCTTGACCGTTCAGTCGATGTCTCGCTGGAGCAACTCGTACCCGCGGACCACTTTTATCGCCATCTCGGCGTGAACTCGATCACTCCTTCGTGCGCGACTGGGTCGTCGATCTCTACGCTCCGGTTGGACGTCCCTCCATCGATCCGGTTGTCTTCTTCAAACTAGAACTTGCTCAGTTCTTCGAGGGCTTGCGTTCGGAACGCCAACTGATGCGGGTTGCCGCCGATCACCTGAGCATCCGCTGGTATACCGGGTACAACTTGGATGAACCGCTGCCCCATCATTCCAGTCTGACTCGTATCCGGCGGCGGCTGGGTCTGTCGCTCTTCCGTCGCTTCTTCGAGCATGGAGTCGAACTGAGTGATAAAGCGGGGTTGATCTGGGAGATGGAGCTGCTGATGGATGCGACGAAGGTCCCGGCCAATGCCGCGGACAGCTCCATCGTTCCTTGCCTGCGGGAAGTCATCGATAATCATCTAGCTGAACTCTTTGCTCAGGATGGGGACGAGTCAGAAGAAGAGTCCAATTCGCCCGCCGGCGCGCCTCCTCTGTTGCGACCATCACCGTCTCCCGATTCTGAGGGGGAGACGGAAGAGTTATCCAAGCGGTGGGATCTCCTCGACACGTGCCGTCTCGACCCTGATCGCCCGCTCTCACAGGGGTATGAACGGGTGTCCAATCGAAGGATCAGCCCGACTGATCCGGATGCCACCTTGATCATCATGCCGGATAGCCGCACGGTCCTCGGGTATCAGACGCATTACATGATGGATGGTGGTTGAGCCCGGATCATCCTGCACGCCCTCACCATGCCCGGCGATGTCATGGAGAATCAGCCCTTCCTCGATCAAGTCCGTCGCGTCCTGTTCCGCTGGAAGCTGCATCCAGATCGTGTGGTCGCGGACACCAAGTACAGCACCATCGAGAACATCAAGGTACTCGATGCCATGGGAATCAAGGCGTACATGCCATTACGCGACTGGGAGCACAAGCCGAGTACTTCGGCGCCTCTCACTTCACGTACGATTCTGACCAGGATGTGTACCGCTGTCCGGAAGGCGCGATCCTGCATCCATCCAGGATCGAGTGGAAGGCGGAGAAGACTGAGTACCGGGCAGACTCAGGAATCTGCAATGCTTGTCCGTTCAAAGCGAGGTGCACGCCGAGCGACCAGGGACGGCAACTTCATCGCTCTTTCCACGCGGTGGCAATGGAGCGAGTCAAGGGATACGAGGCGACCGGAGTGTTCAAGAAGGCACTGCGGAAGCGGAGGGTCTGGATCGAGCCGCTCTTTGCCGAGGCGAAGCAGTGGCACGGATTGGCGAAGTTCCGGTTGAGGCGGCTGTGGCGGGTCAACATCCAGACACTCATGATCGCGGCTGGGCAGAACCTGAAGCGGTATCTCGCCGCCACGGGGTGGGGACGGCGACATGGG
>JANWJD010000065.1 GCA_025449555.1 Chloroflexota bacterium
ACGCGGCATCGGCTCGATGAATGACCTCCTGCCCCTCCGTCTCACGCGCCTCAAGCGCGACCTCACCCAGCGTCTGGCCGGTGATGGTCCGCGCTGAGCCATCCAGGACACCCGCTTCCAGCATATTTCTGGCCAGCACCGGAGTGCCGCCGGCCGCATCCACATCCGCCGCCACGAACCGTCCGCCCGGCTTGAGATCCGCCAGGATCGGAGTCCGTTTGCTCACGGCATCGAAGTCGTCGATATCGAGCTCGATGCCACTCTCCCGCGCCATTGCCAGCAGATGGAGCACGGCATTGGTCGAGCCCCCCGATGCTGCGACCGATGCGATGGCATTGTCGAAGGCGGCGCGGGTCAGGATGTCGCGTGGGCGCGTGTTGCTCCGGTATAGGTCCATTACCAGCGCACCCGCTTTGCGTCCCACTTCATCCTTACGGGGATCGACCGCCGGCACACTGGCCGATCCCAGGGGAGAGAGGCCGATGAATTCGAGCACCATGGCCATGGTGTTGGCCGTGAACTGGCCGCCGCAGGCTCCCGCCCCCGGGCAGGCCACGGCTTCGATCTCTTGCAGATCGGCATCCGACATTCGGCCCACGGCATGCGCGCCGATTGCTTCGTAGACATCAACCACCGTCACATCCCGTCCGCGGAACTTTCCCGGCATGATCGAGCCGCCATACAGCACCAGGCTCGGCAGGTCGAGCCGGATCAACCCCATGGCCGCTCCCGGCAGCGTCTTATCGCAGCCGACGAGCGCGATGATCGCATCGAACATGTGGCCGCGTCCGACCAATTCAATCGAGTCCGCGATCACTTCACGACTGATCAGTGAAGCCTTCATTCCTTCGGTACCCATGGTGACACCATCACTGATGGCAATCGTATTGAACTCCATGGGAGTTCCACCCGCTGCCCTCACGCCCTCTTTCACCTTCACCGCTAGCTTCCGTAGATTCAGGTTGCAGGGCATGGTCTCGATCCAGGTATTGGCGATGCCGACAATGGGCTTGCGGAGATCATCATCCGAGTACCCTACCCCACGCAACATCGCGCGAGCACCTGCCCGGCTCGGCCCCTTCAGGATGGTGTCACTGTTCCGCGCGTGATTATCCGATTCCATATCTCACCGTCTCCCGGCCGTAAAGTGCCCGATTCTACTATCCGTGAGCGGAATCAGGAATATAGGTCGCTGTGCGCGTTCTTCGGCTGCGGCGAGTCGCGGTGCGGAATCACGTGCACATCCATTCCCGGCATCTGCCGCAGGATGTCACTCGTGACGGAACCGAAGATCAACTCTTCCCACCGGTTGTGAGAGGGATGACCGATCACGAGCTGCGACACCTGGTTGGCTCGGGCGAAGTTGATCAATTCGTCCGAGACCTTGCCTCGCGGACGGACCACCCTGGCTCCCAGCTCTTCCGCCAATTGCAGGTTCAAGCGAAGCTGTCGCTCCTCTTCGATGGTCTGCGCCTGGCGTCGACCTTCAGACGGCTCGACATAGACCACGACGAGCTCGGCGTCGAGTGCCGCGGCCATGCGCCAGCCCTCTCGGATCAGACTTCTGCCGGCGGGTCGATGGTCGATGGCCACCATCACCTTTTCGTCGGTTGGCGTCCGAACCTCGGGTCCGGCATCACGCATGTATGCCGCCAGCTTGTCCTCGACCTCCTTCGCCGTCGCACGAAGGGCCAGATCGCGGAGCGCCGTCAGATTCCCGACCGTGAAGAAGTTCTCCAGCGCTTGCTTGGCCTGCGCGGGACCATAGATGTTCCCATGGATCATGCGTCTGATGAGTGCTTCGGGAGCCATGTCGATTAGTTCGATCTGATCGGCCTCATCCACAACCCAATCAGGTACGGTCTCGCGGACGCGCACGCCCGTCATCTGTTCCACCACGTCGTTGAGGCTCTCCACGTGCTGGATGTTGAGTGTTGAGTAGACGTGAATGCCGGCCTCCAGCAAATCGAAAACGTCTTGATACCGTTTCTCGTGTCGAGAGCCCGGAGCATTGGTATGGGCCAGTTCATCCACCAGCACGACCTGCGGCCGACGCGCGAGAACCGCGTCCGTATCCAACTCTCGCAGCAGAACACCTTTGTATGGAATCTGGCGGGGTGGCACCACGTCGAGATCCTTGATCTGCTCGGCGGTACGCGGCCGGCCATGCGTCTCGACGAATCCCACGACGACATCGGTACCTCTCGACCTTATGTGGTGCGCTTCCTCCAGCATGGCGTAAGTCTTTCCCACGCCTGGGGCGGCACCAAGAAAAAGGCGGAGCGATCCTCGTTTGGTCGGTTCGGTTCGAGACTGCATCGGCGGATTCATAGGGCCAGTATCCTACAACAGGCAGAGCGATGGTGGGAGTGGTACTCCGTCCATGTAGTCTCCACCTGCGACCTCACGACTGCAACCCGACCTCCGAGCGCTTGTGGCGCGCTATGCCTTTCGTCGCAGCGGCATTGACGTCACCGATCACGTGAATGCTGATGCCCGGTGCCTGGCGAAGGATGCTGTTCGTCACTGAGCCCTGCAAGAATTCTTGCCAGCGTGTCCGGCTGGGATGGCCGATGAAGAGGTGCGATATGTGGTGGCTGCGCGCGTAGGTGATGAGCTCCTCCGATACTTTGCCCCGCAGGCGGATCACCTCCGCTCCTAGATCCTCGGCCAGTTGTAAGTTCGCTTCGAGCTGCTGGTCCTGGGCGCTTCGAGGTCCGCGTCGCCCTTCCACCGGCTCGACATGGACGACGATGAGTTTGCCCTTGAGCGCTGCGGCCAGGCGCCAGCCACGACGAATCAGTGCCTTTCCGGCGGCGCCGTAATCGACCGCGACCATAATGCGTTCGCCGATCACCAATCCTTCGAGCTTTTGCTCGTGCAAGTACGTGTCCAGTTTCTCCTCGACCTCTCGAGCCGTCGCTCGCAGTGCCAGGTCACGTAGGGCTGTCAAATTGCTCTGCGTGAAGACGGTCTGTAGGGCCTGTTCGGCTTGCTCGGGAGGGAAGATGGAGCCTTCTTTCATGCGCTGGATGTAGACCTCTGGTGGTAAGTCAATCAATTCGACCTGCTGTGCCTCATCGAAGACGCTATCGGGCACGGTCTCCTGCACGGCGATGCCTGTGATCTGTTCGACATAATCGCTCAGGCTCTCGATGCTTGCCACGTTCACCGTCGTGACCACGCTTATGCCGGCATCCAGCAATTCCTGAACATCCTGATATCGTTTCTCATGCTTCGAGCCCGGAAGATTGGTGTGAGCCAGTTCATCCACCAGCGCGACCTTGGGATGGCGAGCCAGCACTGCATCCGTATCCATCTCCAGCCGGATGGCACCGTCGTATGGGATCTCCAGGGGGGGAACAGACTCGAGGCCCTCGAGCTGCTCCTTAATATCCGTACGATCGTATGGCTCCACGAATCCGATCACCACGTCTGTACCACGTGACTTCCGCCGATGACCTTCACAGAGCATGGCGTACGTCTTGCCCGCTCCGGGCGCTGCTCCTAGCCAGATGCGGAGCTTCCCGCGTGGAGTCTCCTCTTCTGCCTTGAGGCGGGCCAGGAGGACGTCGGGATCTGAGCGTCGAAGCTCCTTTGACATAAGTCCCTCGATTCGCCTCTAGGAGGCGTGGTCCAGGATGTGCTCTACTTCCGACAGGACATTCCACGTCGGCTGCAAGGGCTCAGGCGAGAAGTATCCCGTGATGACGGGGCAAGTTGCATGCTTGATCACAAACCGCTGGGTACTGTCCCACCATGCCGGGAGCCAGGCGAAGCGCGGTCGTTCCACGGGCACCAGGATGGCATCTGCCCCGATGGTGTGTGACTCGCGGATGATGGTCTTTGCTTTGTGGTACGTGTGGCGCAGGGTCAACTCGACGTCTGCGCCCAGGCCCTGCGCCACGTTCGCGGCATCGCCGAGGGCATACCAACTCTTCTCATCGAAGTATGCCGGGAGACCCTCGAGCGGTAACGCCCGGTGCACCTGGGTGAGGGCCAGCACCACGACTCGACCACCTTCGGCGGCCACGACCCCACAGGCGAGCCGGAGTAAGCGGGCCGACGCATCGCTTTTGGTGTAGGGGACGAGCAAGGTAAGCGCTGTCATCGCCGATCTCCGCATCTACTTCTTCGTGTTGTCCAGAGCTATGTTGAGCTGTAATACACGTACGCGAGGCTCACCCAGTATCCCCAGCGTGCGACCATCGGTGTACTTCTTGACGAGAGCGAGGACCGTGGCCTGGCTCAAGCCTCGGGCTTTGGCGACGCGGGGCACCTGCAAATCGGCGTAGGCCGGGCTGATATCCGGATCGAGTCCGCTGGCCGAGGTAGAGACGGCATCGGCGGGAAGTGGGTAGTTCGCCGGGAGGTTATTTTCCTTGCGAATGAGGTTAGCCTGAGCGATCGTATTTTTGATCAAGACCTTATTGGTCGGGCCGAGATTACTCCCACCGGATGAGGTGGCGTCGTACCCTTTGCCGGCCGCGGAAAGCCGTGGGTGGAAGTACTGCGGTTTGGTGAAGTTCTGACCTATCAGGCTCGAGCCGACGACCTGACCCCTGGCGTTCTTTATGAGCGAACCGTTGGCATGGTCATGGAAGAGCACTTGAGCCAGACCGGTCATCACGAGCGGATAGATGATCCCGGTCCCGACCATCAGAACGACGGTCATCAGGATAGAGGTCACGATCAATCCGCGCACGGAGCTTCGTCGGCGTGGCGTCCCGGTTTGCGGCGAGCCGGCCGGCGGTTGAGAGGTTGCAGATGTACTCATGGAAAATCCTTAGGCGGTGAGATGAAGCACAGTCAGGACGACGTCGACAGCCTTGATGCCGATGAATGGCAGCACGATGCCGCCCAGGCCATAGATGAGCAGGTTGCGTCGTAACACGGCAGCCGCGCCTACCGGTCGGTACTTGACGCCGCGCAGCGCCAATGGGATCAGAGCCACGATGATGAGCGCGTTGAAGATGACGGCCGAGAGCACCGCCGAGTGCGGTGTGGAAAGACGCATGACGTTCAGCGCATTGAGTTGCGGAAACTGGGTGCTGAACATGGCCGGCAGGATGGCAAAGTACTTGGCGACGTCGTTGGCGATGCTGAAGGTGGTCAGCGCCCCACGCGTGATGAGCAACTGCTTGCCGATCGCGACGACCTCGATCAGCTTGGTCGGATTGTTGTCGAGGTCGACCATATTGCCGGCCTCTTTGGCTGCTTGCGTCCCGGAGTTCATCGCCATGCCGACGTCGGCCTGTGCCAGAGCAGGCGCATCGTTGGTGCCGTCACCCGTCATCGCCACTAACTTGCCCTCGGCCTGCTCCGCCCGAATGAGGCCGATCTTGTCCTCCGGCTTGCTCTCGGCTACAAAATCGTCAACACCTGCCTCTCGGGCGATGGTGGCGGCCGTGAGACGGTTGTCGCCGGTCACCATGACCGTCCGAATACCCATCCGGCGCAACTCACCAAAGCGCTCTTGTATGCCTGGCTTGACCGTGTCTTTGAGATAGATGACGCCGAGCGCCTCCCCGTTATGAGCCACGGCGAGCGGTGTGCCGCCCTCGCGTGCGATGCGATCGGCCGCCTCGCCCAGCTCGGCCGGTGCATTGGGACTGATGCGCTGGATAGCGTCCACCGCCCCCTTCATGGTTGAATCGCCGTTGAGTTTGATGCCGCTCATGCGGGTTTCCGCCGTAAACGCCACCAATTCGGCGCCCCTCAAAGCCACCCCGTCGACCTGCACACCCTTCTGTTCAGCCAGGGCTACGATGCTTTTGCCTTCCGGCGTCTCATCGGCCAGGCTGGAACGTAGTGCCGCTTCGGTCAGCTCGCGCTCGGAATGACCGCCTACCGGCACGAACTCGAAGGCCAGGCGGTTGCCGAAGGTGATGGTCCCAGTCTTGTCCAGCAAGAGCGTATCGACATCTCCTGCTGCCTCAACCGCCCGGCCGCTCATCGCCAGCACGTTGAATTGCACCAGGCGGTCCATGCCCGCGATGCCGATCGCGGAGAGCAGCCCGCCGATGGTGGTCGGGATGAGACACACCAGCAGAGCAACCAGGGTGGTCACGGCGACTGCACTGCCTGAGTACACGGCGAAAGGCTGGAGCGTGTAGACAGCCAGCAGGAAAATAATCGTGAGCGAGGCCAGTAAAATGTTGAGCGCAATCTCGTTGGGAGTCTTCTGGCGGTTGGCGCCCTCCACCAACGCGATCATGCGGTCGATGAAAGTTTCGCCCGGATTGGCGGTGATGCGGATCTTGAGGTAGTCGCTGACGATCGTCGTGCCGCCGGTGACCGAGGAGCGAATGTCGGTCCCCGGTTCCTTGATGACCGGCGCGCTCTCGCCCGTAATTGCAGCTTCATTCACCGAGGCTACCCCCTCGACCACATCGCCATCACCGGGAATGAGATCACCGGCCTCCACCAGGACCATGTCATCCCGGCGCAGCTCGGTAGCCGACACTATCTGGATTTCGCCATTAGGGAGCAGCTTCTTCGCCTGTGCTTCGGTCCGGGTGCGGCGCAGTGAATCGGCCTGTGCTTTGCCGCGTCCCTCCGCCATGGCTTCCGCGAAGTTGGCGAAGAGCACCGTAAACCACAGCCACACGGAGACGGCGGCGATGAAGAATCGATCGGCCCCCAGACCCGAACCTGGAATCAGGGAGCGCACAAACTCGATGGTGGTCACTACTGCGCCGACCAGGACCACGAACATGACCGGGTTGCGTAGTTGGATCCGGGGATCCAGCTTGCGGACGCTGTCGATCGTGGCCTGGCGCAGGATGTTGCCCTCGAAGATGGACAGCGCTCGGCTTTGTCGCCGTTGATCTCCCTGATGTCCCGTCGGTTGCAGGGTTGGCTCCTGCTGCTCTGGCAGCGGGGCAGTAACTGTCATCAACATTTCTCCTTAGAAAGTCTTGCCGGCGTTCAGCAAGAATTGCTCGATGATTGGACCGAGCGAGTACGCGGGGAAGTAGGTCAACGCGGCCACGATCACGATCACGGCCACCAACAGGATGCTGAAGGTCGGTCCATCCGTCGGGAAGGTGCCCAGGTTCGCCGGCACGGTCTTTTTGCGCGCCATCGATCCACCAATCGCCAGCAGCGGCGTGAGGAAGAGGAAGCGCCCGATCAACATGGCGATGCCACCGGTGACGTTGTAGAAGTTGAATGCCGGTTGCAAGGTCGGCGTGCCTGTACCAAGCCCGGCAAATGCAGACCCGTTGTTGGCGTTCATCGACGTGAAGGCGTACAGCACCTCACTCAGCCCGTGGGGCCCGGGATTGAAGATCGCCGCCGTGCCCCAGGTACCGACGATGGCCAGAGCTGCGAAGAACAGGATGTTGGCAGGTGAAATCAGCAGGGCAATGCTCGCCATCTTGATCTCAAAGCTTTCGACCTTCTTGCCCAGGTATTCGGGCGTACGACCGACCATGAGGCCGGCAATGAAAACGGCCAGAATGGCGTACATCAGCATGCCGTACAGTCCGGCTCCCACCCCGCCGAAGATCACCTCGCCGGTCGCCATATTGGTGAGCGGTACCAGCCCGGCCAGCGGCATGAAGCTGTCGTGCCAGGCGTTGATGGCTCCGCACGAAGCATCCGTGGTGATGGTCGCCCACATCGCCGAGTCGACGATGCCGAAACGGACCTCTTTGCCCTCCATGTTGCCGCCCGGCTGATTTGAGGTCGCCAGCGTCTGCACGTGCGCCTGCGAGGCAATCAGGTGGTTACCGTTCTGCTCGAAGCCGGCCGCGGTGAAGAATCCAACCGAGAAGAGAATGAACATGGCGGCCCACAGGGCCCATCCCTGCTTGGTGTTTCCAACCCACTTGCCGAACATATAGACCAGGCCGGAGCCGAGCAGGAAGATCGAGAGCATCTCGAAGAAGTTCGAGAGCGGCGTCGGATTCTCGAAGGGATGTGCGGAGTTGGCGTTCATGATGCCGCCGCCGTTGGTGCCCAGAATCTTGATCGCTTCCTGGGTGGCGACGGGCACCTGCGCGATGGTCTGCGTCGTTCCCTCCAGTGTGTGCGCGACGGTATACGCGCTGAAGTCCTGCGGCACGCCTTGCCAGACGAGGAAGAGGGTGAAGACGAAGAGTATGGGCAGCAGAAGATACAACGTGCAGCGCACCACATCCACCCAGAAGGAGCCGACTCCACTCGCCGTGCGGCGAGCCAGACCACGGACCAGCGCCACCGCCGCTACTATTCCTGTGGCCGCGGACATCCAGTTATGCGTTGCCAGGCCGAACATCTGAGTCAGGTAGCTCATGGTTGCTTCGCCGGTGTAGTTCTGCCAATTGGTATTGGTGGTGAAGCTGACGGCAGTGTTCCATGCCAGTACCGGCGTCACATTGGGCAGCCCCTGGGGATTGAAGAAGCCGCCGTGCCACTGCTGGGTACGCTCGACCCCATACGTGATCAATAGTCCAACGATGCTAAAGGCGAGAATGGCCAGTAGGTAGGTATACCAACGCATCTCCTCCGCTTCGTCGACCCGCGTAAGGCGATAGATGCCGACCTCGACCGGGCGTAAAACCGGATGGAAAAGCGTGCGTTGACCGGTGAAGATTCGGTACATGTACCCCCCGACCGGTCGGGCGGAGAGGAGCAAGAGCACGCTATAGAGCGCCCACTGGGCGATAGCGTTGCCAATCAACCAGGAGGGCATGGCTAGAACACCTCCGGCCGGATGAGGGCCACGATAAGATAGATGAGGACGGCTAGCGAGACAATCGTCAGCAGGATGTTCTCGATCATCGAGAGCCTCCCATCAGTGCCTCACACCCGTAGGCGAAGGCGATATTGACGAGCAGAAATACGATAGTGAGACCGATGAAAAGAAGGTCGATCATCGAATTTCCTCCTCCTGAGGAACGGCTTCCTGGGGAGCTTCTCCCTCTAGGTGATTCAGTGCTTCGGCGATGAGGCGCAGCAGCGATTCCATCGGAAAC
>JANWJD010000066.1 GCA_025449555.1 Chloroflexota bacterium
CAAGATCTGTTGGTCATCGAGCGTACCCGGATTCTCTACATCGAGAATCTGGACCCTCGCGGGCAGGCGGCGAAGCTGCTCACCGCGTCCGGCGGGTAGCCGCAGCTCTCCGAGACACCATAGCGGGGCCCGAGTGTGATCCGGCGCGCACGCGACCCACAGTAACTGGTCTCCCTCCAATGTCATGTTCACCATTCGAACTCATGGAGCAGGCCGTCTCCAGTGGCGCTTCAACTAGGAAGCATACGTTCTCCCCAGTCCATCCGCATGCTGGGAGAGCCACTCACGAAATCGAGTGGTGCCTTTCGGCGGCTCGTGCGACATGACGACCTCATGCATCAGTCCGTGCAGTTCTTCAGACGTCACGATCACATCTCGCACCAGCGGGTTCATTCCCCATGCCGCGGCCAATGCCACCGGGGGAGGAACGTGTAACAACCAACTTCGGCTCCGTACGGCGGATCGAATCGCTCTGACAAGTTCCTCATATGTCAAGACATCCGGACCCGCCGCGTCAGTGACGAGGTTGCTTGTGCCGGCGGCTGCGTCAATCGCAATGCGAGCCACGTCACCGACATAGACCGGACGGGTTCGATATTGGCCATCGCCCGGGATCGGGTACAAGGGTGCATGTCGAAGGAGCCACGCCATGTTGTGGATGAGAATGTCTTCCACGCCGAAGACGAGCGTCGGGCGAATAATCGCATACACAATGCCCGACTGGCGCACGATCTCTTCAGTCGCGGCTTTGCCTCGGAAGTACGGAAATGGTGAGGACGCATCGGCATTGCTCACGCTGATGTGAACGACGCGTTGCACCTTCGCCTCTCTGGCGGCTTGGATGAGGGTTGCAGTGCTATTCACTGCATGGTCGAATTCCTGCCCGTCACGCGGAAAGCGAATCCAGTACGTGTTGTAAAGAGTATCGATCCCCTTAAGGCTCTCGACCAGTTCGCTGCGTCGACTGAACCGAAGCTCTCGCCATTCCACTCCCTCAGTGAAGAGCCGAGCATCATGGTAGCGCGCCAGACTTCGAACTGATCGACCGAGAGCCAACAGTTCCCGCGCGATGTACCGGCCCGTGTAGCTGGACGCTCCGGTCACGGCATCCATTCAGAATTTTTCTCCCATTCGCGCTTAGATATCGTCATCCGATGGCGGTCGCAGTGATACGCATGATCGCCGTGGTCGGAGGTGGTGAGACGGTGTACGGTAACCTGAGCGAGCCACATCCGCAACCGGAGTATGTCCAATTATGGGGTCAATGAAGACGAAGAAGAGCGATTCCGCCTCAGAGCCCGCTGCCGGGTGGTCGGAACGAGCCGCACAGATTGCAGTGGTCTGCAGTTCGGCGTTGACGGCAGCCGGAGTACTGGTCTTCATCGCGGGCGGACTTGCTCACTCACAGGGTTCCGATGTGGTGGCGGCGCTGGTCTTCGGTCTGCCGGCGTGCGGGTTGTTCCTGTATGCGGCGCGTCGCCTGCAGACACGGGATTTCGCGCGGGCCGCCATCGTCTGCATCGTCGGTGGATTGTTAACGGTCACCCAGATCATTCTGGTCGGCCTGTCCGCGGCGTATTCCGATCCCTGCTTTGGCATCGCCCACTGCACGCGTAAGCCTACCTTTGCCTACGTGGCACTGACCGGGGCGACCATTGTCTTCGTGCTGGCCGGTGCACTCGGCCTGCTGATCGCTCCGGTCGCCATCGGGTTCGCGCAGTGGCGCCGCGCGTGGAAAAACAAGAGGGCCGGCGCGATACGCGCCGACCCCTGACCCCTTGAAATACTGTATTAGATGTGTGCGGCAGTGTGGGACGGGCTGGCGGTCCACCCCTTGATCTGCTTGCCGGCCACGTGGAATCGGTACTGCTCCCAGCTCTGGGCGCGTTCGTCTTGCACGTATACCGCCGGTAGTTCGACCAACCAGTGGTCAAGCATGCGGCTCCCCCGGGATGTCGGCCAACCCCAATAGGTGGTCAGCCGCGGCGCGGTGAGCCGGCTTGCCTCGGCCTGGACGAACTGAGTCATGGCGTCCCGAGTCAAATTGAGATCGTCCCATGCTTCTCCATCTATCTGGTCGATCAGCTCCTCACCAACCTCGACCTGTTTTGCCAGGTAGAACTGCTCGATGAAGGTAGCGACCGCCAGTTCCGCCTGCAGGCGACTGGCTTCCCTTTCCTTCTCGCGCTTGGCGAGTGAAGGCAACGGTTCAGGCGTCGGATACGGCCGTTCCCGCTCGTCCTGTCGTCGCCAATCCCATTCCATTTCGCTCAGCTCAGACTGCTTCTGTTCAACCCAGGGCAGTGTGTTCACGGTTGTCGTCATTTTGGTTTGTCTCCTTGGTCGTGCGGTTCATGTAAATGCGATGACCACCGAGGCGTGTCCGAAGTTTTGTGTTTTTTGCACTACGCCGTCCCGCCTGGTCCCCGCGGTGTATTGACTTCAAATCGAAGATGTGGATTCGTTCGCCCGCTCCGCACCATGCGACACAAGGGGTCCGGTGCGACGGGGAAGGGGCGATGACCGAGCTACCACACTATAAGTGTACGGGTCGGGCACAAGTATTACAGCAGACAGGGGCACAGAGATACCCGTACAGGTCTATGCACCTCGCACAAAGTGGGGGAGTGGGAGGGTTTGAACGGGTCACAAGTGTGCCCCGTCGAACGTCATACCACATGAAGGTCATGCAACGACCGCAAGGAGAGCTGCTCGTGCTCATCGCCCGCTTCGTTTTCACAATGGCCGCTCTGGTCGGACTCGCGTTCCCAGTCGGCGCGGATGCGCGCGGCTCAACCATCGGCCCAGGCTACTCCTGGCGCATCGTTACCACCAACCACTCCGCGCCGCTGTTCTATGCATCGGCAGGCATCGCGGTAGGAAGCAGTGGAAACGTCTTTGTGGCCGATCAGGGAGCTCATCGGATTAGGAAGTTTTCTCCCCAGGGCTCACTCCTGGCTTCGTGGGGCACGGACTCCCCAGGGCCGCTCCACTTCGAAGGACCGCAGGCGATTGCAGTCGACCCGGACGGCAACATCTATGTAGCCGATGCCGGGGTGGTCAAGCTTTCATTCACGGGACAGGTTCTGGCCCGCTGGAGCGGCGGGGTGCTAGGGTTTCCGCGCGGACTGGCGGTCGATATCGCCCGAAACGTATACGTCCTATCACTGCATCCGATACCACATTCGTCGGGCTTCGACCGCGTCACGATCACCAAACTCTCTCGCTCCGGCAAAGTGTTGATGACGCTGGTCTACACCTACTCACAACTGTTCGGCGCGCTGGGCGCCGCGATTGCCGTGGCCCCAAATAATTCGGTGGTGCTCTCCCTCAAGCTGCAGCAGCACTGTCACTCCTGCGACGGGACCTACTATCTCCTGCGCACTATTTCGCCGAGCGGGCACATCCTGTCGGACGTCCCGGTAGACACCGGCGGTACCAGCGTGTCGGTGGCCAGATCGACCGGGGATGTGTATCTGACGGCGTCGAATACGATCGAGCGGCTGACCCCGGCCGGAGTGCTCATCTCGACGTTCGGCTCAGGCGGATGCGGCGCAGCCGAGTTGGGGTCTGATCTCCACGTGGCCGTATCACCACTGGGAGCGGTGTACGTGGCCGATTCTCAGATTGCGGCGCTACGGCCCGACGCCTTTCCGTCACCCGTCCGTGACGGTGTCCTCCATCAGTTTGCTCCCGACGGCACGAACCCCGTGCTGTATGGGACCTGCCCCTCATCGGGTGCACGTACGCTCTTCGGTCAAATCAACGACCTCGCCGTTGGAACCGGAGGACGGCTGTACGTTGCAGACGGCATCACTAGCAGCATCGTTCGGATCGATCCCGCAGGGAATATCGCCGGGGTCTTTGCCGCTACCCATCCCTCCGCGGTGGCGACGGATCGCTCGGGGAATTTGTACGTCCCGGATCTGCAGCACGGAACGATCGAGAAGCATGCACCAAATGGACAACTGCTGGCGAAGACCGTCGTGTCCCCGGTGGAAGCCACCGCCATCTCGCCGAGCGGACGCGTCTATGCACTGACTGCCTTTGGGGATATTTTGATTCTGCCACCGGTGGGACAAGGAAGTGTTCCGTTGCGACGTTGGCGCATGGTGGGCTACGCCGGTGATGCAGGCGGCC
Source organism: Chloroflexota bacterium (assembly GCA_025449555.1). Taxonomy (GTDB): domain Bacteria; phylum Chloroflexota; class UBA5177; order UBA5177; family UBA5177; genus JANWJD01. Next base: position 4,141 of record JANWJD010000066.1, read on the forward strand.
TTAGCCCCAGCGGAATCTGTCTGGACGGGGCGGGAAATGTTTGGGTCACCGATACCCGTCATAACAACATTCAAGAGTACTCGCCCTGGGGCCGGCTCCTTTTGATATGGGGGCGCGGCGGCTCCGGCCCGAACCGCTTCCAGAATCCGAGTGGACTCACAATTGACGGCCGGGGTCACCTTTTCGTACTCGACAGTGGCAACAACCGGGTGCAGGAGTACGATCTGCACGGGCATTTCAGAGCGACCTTCGGCCGCGAGGGCCAGGCGCCCGGACAACTGCACGCTCCCTACGGCATAGCAGCCGATTCGAACGGCTCCATCGACATCGGCGACCGGGGAAACGATCGCATTCAGCAGTTGATCCTTCGGTAAAACAGTTCCCACCAGCACGACACTGATCTCCAGGGCGTCGTCCCTGCTCAAATAGGCACAGCCTGGTGGAACGCCCTATGCTGCTTGTAGAGGCACCGGTGTCACCCATGCGTCCGACCATGTGCGCGATTCTCGTTTCCCTCGCCCTGGCTCTCGTCGCCCCGCCCATAGGTGCCGGAGCGACCCGCACCCCTGGCGCTTCTCCGCTCGCCATCCGGATGCCGGTTACTGCCGCCGATCGCTCCCTGCGCGCGTCCGTTCCCCCGCAGCTCTTCCGGTTGCCTTCACCGGTTAGTTTGACGATTCGCGTCGGCTACCTCGAGCAGTATCGCCCGTCGGCCTGGGTGCCGGTGCGCATCACCCTGCAGAATCACACAGCCTCGCAAGTGACGGGAACGGTGACCATCCCCGACACCGGAGGGTCGAGTCAGTTTTCGATTCCGGCGTACTCCTCGACGTACAGCGAGTCAGTAGTGCTCCCTTCCAGAGGCACGAAACTTGTGACCTTTTACCTGCCGGGACGGGACATTGGCGACCAGGTAAATGTCCGATTTCGGGTTGGAACTCGGATCATGGCTCAAGGTTCGGATTCACCGTCCAGCGTTGCGGATGGCAACCTCACCATCGGCACCTTGACCGGTGATCCACAACTTGTGTCGTGGGTTCGCCGGGTCAAGCCGCCTGCCGTCAACCTCAATGTGATTGGTCTGACGCCCGCGACACTCGATACCGTGCCGGAAGCGCTGGCGACCTTCGATGCGATTGTCCTGACCAACCTCGACAGTGGCCGGCTGACACACGACCAACTGACGGCGCTGTGGCGATACGTTCAGGCCGGTGGTTCTCTTCTGCTGGTGGGAGGACCGGACTGGCAAGAGACGCTCCGTCCGCTCCCCAACACGTTGATACCGGGTACGCTTGTCGGCGCGGGCACGCTGCCGAATCTCTCAGGGCTGCACGCCGTCGGAGCATCCGGCATTCCGGCAACGCGTGCGGTCGTGAGCCGCCTCATCCATCCCCGCGGTTCCGTGCTGGCCCAACAAGCCGGCGTCCCACTGATCATCCGGAATCACGTGGGCTTGGGACGGATCCTCTACCTCGCCTTCGATCCTGCATTCGACCCCGTTGCCTCATGGCGACATGCCAGCGAATTGACCACCTCTCTGGTGCAGCAGGCTACACCGCAGGTCATCAATCGGGTGTCGGTCAGCGGCTTCCAGTCCGGCATCTTTAATGGACGTTTCGGGGCCGGCACGATTCGACAGGAGCTGGCCAACGTCCCCGGAGCCACGCAGCCCACCCTCATGCTCCTGGTCATTCTGGTTATTCTCTCGATCGTGATGTTGGGTCCGCTGAACTTCCTGGTCTTTCGGCGCTTGCGCCGGCCCGAAATGGCGTGGATCGCCATCCCCGTGCTGGCGATCGGGCTCCTGGCCGCCGGTATGAACACCACGCTGCACTTCAAAGGCAATCTCGTCCTGCTCAATACGGTCGGTGTGGTGGAGATGGACGGGAATTCGGAGATCCACCCGGCATCGCTCTATGTCGGCCTGTTTTCCTCCGTCCGAGGCGCCTACCACATGGTCTGGAATGGACGTGCGCTGCCACAGGCGCTGCCTGAGTATTCCTTCGACGGGACGTCGACTACGAGCGCGCTTCCCGTGGGAATGAACCTGTCCGAAGGCGCGCAAACGGCGGTCGATTTCCTGTCGATGAGCATGTGGTCAACTCGGAGTGTGGCATTTTCAACCACTGTGCACATTGCCGGCAGCATCCACGGAAGCTTGCATGTGGCGGCGGACGGAACAATTATCGGCACTATCCAGAACGACACCGATCTCACTCTGATGGCACCGGCGATTCTGGCCGGAAGCGCGGTGCAGCGTCTTGCCGACCTTCCGCCCCACACGACTCGTGCCGTCTACATCCAGCCATTTGTCGATGGTAACGATCATAGTTCCACTTCGTTGTGGGACCGAATCTACGGCTCGTCACAGTCGAGCGTGGTATTCAGCGTGTGGGATGGCGATCCGTGGGAGGAGCCCAAACTCGGGCCTGAGGCGTCATTCACCGATCGTCTGCGCAACGTCGGAGAAAGGCTCCCCGGCGGCGAGGATCTCCCTCCAGGCAGCGGCGTGGTGCTGCTGGGCTGGACCAATAACTCGCTGGGTTCACTGACCGTCGACGGTACGATGCCACGACGGCGAGATTTGAACCTCATCGAAACGACGTTGCCGGTCCACTTCCCGCACGGTACGTTTCAGCTCCGACCTGGTACGCTGAGCGCGTATCTGGTGGATGGACAACCACAGCCTCCCCAGAGCGGGTGTTGTTCCGCGTCTCTCGGATCGCAGGCAGTGGGCGTTGGTCCAGGTGGGTCCGCCATCTTCCAGTTTGATATCCCCTACTCCAGGCACGTGCGCTTCGATCGCCTGGTGCTATCGGTGAATGCAGGTGGCGCCGATGGATCAAAGGTGGCACAGGTGTACGATTGGCACAGGAATCGGTGGGTTCACGTCAATCTGGGGTCAAACGATGCTGTGTTGACTGCGCCGGCGCGCTACATTTCGTCCGCCGGGGCGCTGCAGGTCCGTCTGCATGCTACGTCGAATTCTGGTGATGTCGTGATCGCCGACCCACATCAAGATATTCAGCTTTCGGGAACTGCAACCGTGGAGTAGCGTGTCAGAGATGGGAATATGACCACGAGCTCGGCGGCCCGTTCGCCTCGGCAGAGACGAGGGCGATCATGGTAAGTGCGCGAAACCTCGTCTTCAATCCCCTCCTCTCCAAGGAATTGCGAACGCGGCTACGCAACCGATACTCGCTCGCCGTGGTCACCCTGGATTTGTTGGTGGTCGGCTCGATCGCCGTCGTTTTCCTGCTGCAACACCAGAGATTGGGTTCGGGACAATCGCAGGTCGATGGCAGCCAACTGTTCGAGGCTCTGGCTATTTTTCAGCTGTGCTTGATTCTCTTCACGGTGCCCGCGTCCATGGCTAGCACGATCAGCGGAGAGCGGCAGCGCGAGACGTGGGATCTGTTATGGATCACCCGCCTCTCATCTTTTGATATCGTGTGGGCCAAGCTGTTGGCCGGTGTCGCGATCAATATTCTCTTGTTGTTCGCCGCGCTGCCGCTATTGGGTGCAGTGTTCCTTCTGGGGGGCGTGACGACCATGGATGTCGTCCACACCTATCTGGTATTCCTCGCGACGATTCTCCTACTGAGCGCAATGAGCATGCTGGTATCGGTCGTGAATTCGCGGCCGATTGTCTGTGTCATCGTGAGCAATGCGATCAGCGTCGCGCTTGGATTGGGGCTCTCGCTGGTCGTGATTTACGCGGAATCGGGACAGCAAGTCACGGCATTTTCGGACTTTTCACAGTTCACATCACTCGCGCAAGCCACATCGCCGCTCCCGCCCATTGCGCAGATCGATCCCCTCGTCGCACTGGTGTCCGTCCTTCCGACCGGACACGGTGGAACCGTGCTCGGCGATCTCGGCACGGTGCATCATGCCTTCGGGTTGCCGCTTCAGCTTCCTCTCTGGGGCGCCTTCGGTATATGTGCGCTGGCGGTATCGGTCGTTCTGCTAAGTTTCTCGACCCTGTTCGTACGGCGCAGAGCAACGTGGTCGGGGACGCCACGGTGATGGTGCGCTTTCAATATGACAGAGGAGGCCTACATTTAATGCTGCCCACCCTCTGCATCGCGCCACTCCGGGGGAACGCGGATAGCCACAAGTTCGGCGGTCGCGCGTTCCGCGCCATCCGAGAAGAGCGAGCACGTGATGATGGTCTTTCTGCCTCCGGCTTCCTTCACTCGCGCGCGCAGTTCCACCGCGCCGGCGATGGGTGTGGGCCGCAGATAGCTCACCTGGAGGGCAGCCGTCACGCACCAGATTCCGGGCTCACTGTCCATGGCGCGCTCCTCTGCCCGGTAATGGTCGGCGATCGCAAGACACACACAGTGACAGTCGATAATGGTCGCGATGATGCCGCCGTTGAGTATGTGCTTCGGTCCGGCGGCGTGTTGCGGTAACGGATGCCAGATGCAGACCGCTTCATCGCCGTCCCACCGGCTTTTGATGTGCAAACCATGCTCGTTCAGCGGTCCACAGCCCCAGCAATGATTGCCCGGAATGAGATCTTGAAACGCCGGTTCGTTCATAACGCTCACACCCTCCACACTCGCATTGCCCGAGTCTCGTCGGGGCGAGCCATGATAGTATGCTCCGGCACAGGGGCGACCCTGAACATGGTGAGTCGGGCGGAGCGTAGCATGATCTGCTCGTGACAACACAAGTGGAGAACATAAGCGCCCCGTGACATCGACCGGTACTGATCGGCTGCTATGAAAATCGCTTTTCTTGGCTCGCGCGGTGTTCCCGCTCGATACAGCGGCGTTGAAACATTTGTCGAGCAATTAGGGATGAGACTGGTCGAGCGCGGTCACGAGGTGACCGTGTATTCCCGGCGTCATCATGCACCAGACAGGGTCAAGCAGTACCGTCGGATGCGAATAAGGCATGTGCCGGGTATCGCGACGAAACATCTCGATACCATCAGCCACACCTTCGTCTCGTGTTTGCACGTCCTTTTCGACCGCCATGAGGTTATCGTGATGTGCATTTCTGGCAACAGTCCGCTGGCATTCATTCCACGGTTGCGGGGCTCCAAAGTCGTGCTCAACGTGGATGGATCGGACTGGCGACGCAAGAAGTGGGGCCGGATCGCTCGTACCTATATACATGCATCCGAATGGTTGGCCTTACGCCTGCCGAACGCTACCGTCACCGACAGCCGCGTGATGCATCAGTACTATCTGGAGCGCTTCGGCATCCATACGGAGTGCATTCTCTACGGAGCAGATGTACCACCGCCGGAACATCCCGGCGTCCTGGACCGCTTGGGAATCACTCCCCAGGGATACCTTCTCCTGGTGGGGCGGCTGGTCCGCGAAAATTGCATTCATCATTTGGTGGACGCGTTCGAGCGTCTCGACACCGACCTGGAGTGTGTGATCGTGGGGGACGCTCCGTACGAAAAGGCGTATATTGCGGATCTGAGGCGCCGTGGTCCACAGGTACATTTCACCGGCTACCTCTTTGGCGACGCTTACCGTGAATTGATGCAAAATGCATTCGCCTTCGTCCTTTGCACCGAGGTGGGTGGCACCCACCCAGTGTTGGTGGAGGCGATGGCGAGCGGGAACTGCGTGGTCGTCAACGACACCGCGGCGAACCTCGAAGTGATCGGCGAGGCCGGCATTCCATATCCGGGCAAAGAAGGCGCGGAAGGGCTCCACAGGATCCTGGAGGCTCTTGTGCAAGACGAGAGTCGGGTCGAGCGCTACCGGGGCCTGGCACGGGCGCGCGTCCAAAGCGCGTATTCGTGGGAGGCCGTCACCACCGAGTACGAACGCCTCTTCGCGCGTCTGCTGGGAACGCGCGAACGGATCGAACCTGGCGTACTCACCACGAGCAACGAGCGGGGTTGATCGCACGCTATGCCTGGGCCGGGCGCCGCGTGCACATCGACTGTCGACGCTCAGGCGATGAACCACCAGTAGACAAAGTAGGTGAAAAGCGTCATCTGGAGGAACACGCTCACGATTAACGTGCCGAGCGCCAACCACGGCCGTCTGACGAGCCAGGATGCGGCGAGGATGAAGCACGGGAACAGAACCAGGACCAGGCGGCTCACACTCATCAGCGGCGAAAAGGCCATGTGGCGGGTAAAGAGCAGGGCGAGCAACGGCCAGACGTACAACGTATAGACAAACGGGAGTCGCCGACTTACAGCGACCGCCAGAAGCGCAAACCCGAGAAGGCACGCCAAGTTCAGCATCTCGGGAACATCACCCGTTTGCGTGATGTAATGCCAACTCGACGATAGTGCCTGCCAGGGAGTCACCACGGTATAGAACCAGAATCCCTCCCCCGAGAGGGACCCGGATTGCGGAGCAGGTAATGTTCGCACGTAGACGGCGAAGGAGATCCAGCCGACCGATGGCAACAGGGTCGCAAGCATGTCCCAACCCGGTCTCTCCCCTCGCTCGCGCCGCTGGCGAACGTACTCAAACACCAGAGGAAGGATCAGCAAAACCCCCTGGGCGCGCGTCAGCGCAGCGGCGAAACCGGTCACACCCGCCAACCATGGCTGGCCGCGTCGCGCGAACCACAGCGAGGCGAGCGTCAGCGCCAGGAAGACACTTTCCGAGTACGGGGCCAGCAGGAAGAATCCGGTGGGGAAGGCCGCCACAAGTATGACGGTCATGTATCCTGCGGCCCGTCCGACGTCCATGCGGGCTACTTGATAGAGCAGCCACATTGCAAACGCAAACGCGATGCTGCTGATGACGAGTTCCGCCACCACAATATTACCGGCCAGCGGAATCGAAACGACCCGCGCTAGCAGTGGGAAGAGCGGATAAAACGCGGTCGTACCATTGCCGCGACTATATCCTTGCTCGGCAATATGCTGATACCAAAGCGAGTCCCAGCGCTGCCACATCGAGAGAGCCTGGACCCACGACTCATTGCCGGGAAGCACCAGGTTTGCCCAGACTCCGATCGGTCGCTGCGGCTTACCCAGATGGGCCAGGAATATGGAACTCATCCCGAAGACGACTCGAGCGGTCACCAACAGCCAGAGAACAAACTTCCAGGTCGGATCGATGCGCGCCAGCAGGGCCGTGACTACAGGAGGCGATTCCCGCTCGTTGCTCCGGCCGACCGTGGAATCGGACGCCAAGGTAAGCGCATTCTGTTCGGTAGTAGGTGACGCAGTTTCACGGTTCATGCCAGGTAGACCCAGTGCAACCATGACAGGAAGAGAATCGCCTGAAAGGCGACACTGAGCACCAGCCACGTGGCCGCGGTCCACAGTCGCTCCTTCAGCCACAGCGCGGCGATGATGAAGCACGGGAAGAGGACCAGAGCATAGCGCGCCACGCCAATGAGCGGTGAGCCGACTGCACTCTCACGGCAAAACAAGAGGAAGAGATACGGTGCGGCGTATGCGGTATAGGACCATGGTATCCGACGTATACCACCTAACAACAGCGCGGTGAATCCGATCAGACAGGCCAGGTTCACGAGTTCGGTCACACTTCCCGTGCTTGTGATAAAGGCCCAACTGTCTCCCAGCGATTGCCACGGAGGCACGGAATGGATCCCCCAATAGTCGTTGACGTTGAACTCGGATAGCCGTTCTCCGACGACCACCTGGCTATAGATCATCATGGCCAGCACTGCCAGCACCGGCATTCCGGCGGAGAGCAATCCGAGATCAAGCCATCGCTTGCCTTCTCTGCGCTGTTGCACATACTCCACCGCCAGTGCGAAGGCAATGAAGACACCCACCCAGCGTGCCAGGCCGACCCCGAAGCCGGCCAGACCGGCCATCCAGGGACGGCCCTGCCGGCTGAACCAGATAGCCGCCAGCGTCATCAGCAAGTAGACGCTTTCGGTATAGGGCGCCACCAGGAAGAACCCCATGGGAAACAGTGCCGTCAAGATCACGGTGAGCCGTGCCACGGCAGGAGTCGCATCCAGGCGAACTACCCGGTAGAGGAGCACCATCGCGAGCACGAAGGCGCTACTCGAGACCAGAAGTTGAGCGATAACCACCTGCCCGCCCAGTACCAGTGAGACGATGTGTGACAGGAACGGGTACAGCGGCTCGAAATGAACACTTCTGTTCCCCGCTTGATAGCCGTTCGTGGCGATTTCCTGGTACCACAGGGAATCCCACCGCTGCCAGACGGAAAGCACATAGCTCCACGGCTTCCCACTCTGGACAATGAGATTGAGCCAGTCCCCTTGCATCGCTCCGCCTGGCTGGAGCTGCATGGAGAGGAATCCGATTAGACCCAGACCGATCCGCAGCGAAAGCAGCAGGGTAAGTGCGAGTTTCCACTCGGCTCCGAGCTGTCTCCAGGCATGGGCCACACGCGACATCGGACTCGGAGGCGTCGAGCCCCACTTGCGGATGTCACTCGCAGGGACGGTGGGAAGCGTGGACAAACCGAAGCTAAACCTAGAAGAGCCAGGGAAAGAGTCGGAACGGAAAGTACAGAATGAACGCCACGACGACAGCAGAACAATACCCAAGTATGACGATTTGTGGCAGGGCAGCCTGGCGCAAAAATTGTGCCAGAGCGATGACCAGAGCCGGCACGGTTGGAAGAATGTAGAAGAGATAATTGTCGCGGTGAGCCAGAATCTGCAGCGGATAGTACGGCAGGTAGTTGACCGCGATCCAGGCAAGCGCGAACATCGCCAGCGTGTCACCAAATTTCCAGGCACGCCACACCACGAAAAAGAACCCGAAAGGAGCGGCACCGATAATCAGCGGGTTCATCGCGCCACGCAAGTGAACCATGGTCCGCGTCAAGGTCACTCCGGCATGCCTGCTGACGATGTGATTTGACACGTAGTAATCCATCTGGACCTGGTTCACCAACCATTGCCACGGACTGCTCTGCTGAATGAATCGGTTTCCCGACAGAATCTCAGTGACCGGGTAACCGCCGGGATTCTTCAGCGCCACACCATACGACAGGATGTGGGCAAGGTGATCCCATGGAAAATGGTATCGCGTAAACATGAGATCGAGTATCCACAATCCGCCGATGAACATCGGAACGTACGCAGCGGTCATCAGCGCGCCCGCCCGAAACTTCTCGCGGGACCACGTGCCAGTTTGCTTGTGTTCCCACGCAGCCTGACCGGCAAAGAGCAGAAGTACTGCTATCAGGCCATAGATGCCATCGATCTTGATGAGTGACGCAAGCGCGAAGCCGGCGGCAGCCAGAACCGGCCACCCACGCAGCGCGCACCACGCTCCGAACAGCATGAAAGCAACCAGTGGCATATCGAGCGCACCGAGACGACTATGCGTCATGGCAAGATTCTCGAACGACAGCAAGCCGGCAGCCAACACCCCGAACCAGGGGTCACCTCCCCCTGCGCGCACGATTCCATATATCAGAAAGATGGCCGCCATACCCGCCAGCAGACTCAGCATGCGCCATCCGTATGGATTGTCACCGAGCAGCCGTATCGATGCTGCCATCAATACCTTTCCCAGCGGAGGGTGCTCGGTATTTGGGTCGTAGCCCCTGAGTGAATGCGCGTATGTGGATCCTACCGGCAGATCGTCGTTGAGAATGATGCGAGCAGCGTTGACATAGAACGGCTCATCAAAAACAATTGCACGTCCCGGGACATTGATCCACGCCAGCCGGCTGATCAATGCGATGAAAACGATGACGCCGAGTACCAGCCGCGGGTCGGGTACGAGCCAGTCGGGCACCCGCATATCCGCGCCCGACTCATCGGGCGCAGATCGAGACGGCACTTTTGCGTTGGCCAGGGGACGTGAGCTCATACGAGCGGCAAGTCCACGCGACACGCACTATCCCCACGTTCAGGTTGACCCGCTAACTTCGGCAGAAGTACAGGCACTGGACATCCCGCCATTACGCGGCGATCAGTTGGATGAAATCGGTCACTATCCGAACCATAGTGGTCTGGTCCTGGTTAGAGAGAATGACGATGGTCCCGTTGTCGTCCGGTAAGCGAACATGTACGCCCGTGTACCCAGGTGAGCTGCCTTCGTACGTGATGTTATAGCGATGTTTATTGTAGACCCCGCTATTCCATCCATATCCGTATCCGCTACCGTTCGCAAATTTAATGTGCTGCACGAACATGGCATCTACCGCGGCCTGCGAGAGCACTTTGTGATTCGTTAAGCCGACATCGAATTTGTGCAAATCTGACACGGTCGAGTACATCCCCCATGCCGGATCGTAGCCCGGACCGGCAGTTTTCGTCTGCAGAACCGTTCCATGATATCCAAGCGCAAATGTGGGGTGAGGATTCTGGTCGGCGAATCCAGTGTGTGTCATCCCCAGTGGTTTGAGAATGGCATTCTGAATGTATGTCTTGTACGGCTGCCCGGTAACTTTCTCGACGATGAATCCCAAAATAACGTAGCCGGTATCACTAAATTCCCACTTCGAGCCCGCAGCGAACTTGGGCGGAGTGGTGCTAAAGGAATTCATGAGATCCTGCACGGTAAACGGCTTCGTCACATCGAGTTTCGGGCTGGGTAAACCGGAACTGTACATCAGCAATTGGTCGATGGTGATGGGCTGGAGCGCAGTTGGACAACTGGGCAGATACTTGCACATCGGGTCTTTCACCGAGAGCTTGCCCTGGTCCTGGAGTTGGAGAATGGCAGTCGCGGTGAAATCGGTGGTGAGTTGTCGGATAGGATAGACCGTCCTCGAATTCGCCACGTTCTTACGGGGGCGGTTGGCCAACCCATATCCCTTCCTGAGCACCTGCTGACCCTGACGCGTAATCAGGGCTGAACCACCAAAGTCGAAAACTTTGGTTGAAAGCGTCAAATAGGCATCCAGTTTGGACCGCAATTGTTTGTTCGTTAAGTGCGTTGTCTGGTGTATGGGCGCCGCCAACACCTGCGGTTGCCGCCCTGATCCATGGACTGCCTGGGACCATGCCAGGAGTACCGCTGCCACCAGACATATGGTCCCGAACGAGACTGCGTAACGTTTCATAGCGTCCTTATCCTTCCCCAAAAAACAAAGCCTCGAAGGCGTGTCTCCTTCCGACGAGGCGGGTCGCCGTAGATAGTAGCACTGCTTCGCTACATATCGAATTACTATACTTCACCGGGATTCTGAATTACTCCGTTAAGACCTCAACGCCGGAGGACGGCTGCCAGTTTCCGACCGGTATCGGGTCGACGGTAACCCTCACTTCTGGATCCGCCGGCCACTGCCAGTGATACCTGTGTTGACTGAGGTACGGTTTCCATGGTCGCGGAATGAATGCGTGGTAAAAACCGGCCATGAAGCCTGCACACCGGACCGCCTCGTTAGTACAAGCGCGCACCAGGTAACGGCTGTTGTGAGAGCGAATGAGAAACTGCACTTCGCCGACGAGATATCGTGTTCCTTGCATGAGCCAGTCGGACATCGTATCGCGTGTAATCGCGCGCAATGACGCGCCACTATCGAAGTTGCGTCGGAACAAGCCACGGAGAGTGTACGCGTGCGAGTGTGTGACCGCTGCCTCAGGCACATAGACAATTTCGTAGCCGGCAAGCAGCACCGTACGGGACCACTCGAGATCCTCGCTCATAATCAGGCGTTCGTTATACGGATACTGTTCCCAGAGTGCCTTCTTGCACGCGGCATTGACATGCGAGAACAGAATCATATGTGCCAACGGAGCGCCCTGCCCGCGGAGACTGCGGCGCGCCGGTTCCGGTGGGTAGAAGTGGTACAGGAGATAGATCTCCGTCAGATCGGCGTTCGCAGCAGGCAATTGTCGCCCGTACGTCGCTGCTACGCAGGGATCCGCCAGCGGTCCAACCAGTTTCGCCAGCCACTCGCGTCCCACCGGGATGCCATCGCTGCTCAGAAACACAAGCGTGTCCCCCACGGCGAGCCGCGCGAGGGCATTTCGGACGTAGCCGTGGCCAAAACTGTTCGGTGGGATGCTGTACAGTTTGACCGGGTAGCACGCCGCGAGCTCGCGCGTACCGTCAGTGGAGCCGGAATCGACGACAATCACTTCGAAAGTACCATCAAATTCCTGCTCGAAGAGCGCCTCGAGCACCTGTTTGAACCCAACACCCGCATTTTTCGTCGGCACGAGGACACTGACTGTGGCTCCCGGGTCGGCCACATCTCGATGCGTGGGCATGTCGATCATAAGCCCTCTCTCCGTCGCGTGCGGGGACCTGCCGGATTAATTGACAGATTATAGGTAAGTCGGTGGAACTTATCCACTGCGAATGCGACTATCGATTTCGCAGGGAGCCGCCAGGGGCTGGAGCCCGCTCGGATCACGGTGTCTCCAGGCATGAAGGATCGACCCGGGAAGGTAGATCGACACGTATCCAGTCCGCACACACAGCAGCAGCAGAATTTTGGCGTAGAGCAGGGGCCGGCGACGCAGTAGGTCCCGGCGGCCCACCAGGGCACGAGCTCGAACTGGATTTGGCATCGACCATACTCGTTCGTGACTCCCATCGGGCAGTTCAGCGTCGTCAGGGATCGCAGGCCGTGCATACTGTCGAAGTTCACGGGGCCAGCGGAACATCATGCAGAGTTCATCCCCTACCAGGCGTCGCATACGGTGCACTTGCCACCCGAAAGACATTGAGCGCGCCGGGTGGAAGACTCGGGCGAAAGGCGCAAACTCGATTCTTCCGAGCCACATCATCCGGTATGCGAGATCGACATCCTCTTTGTTGGCAGCCGGAAATGTCGCCCAGTCGAAGCCACCGGCCGCTCGCAGTTGCTTCGCCCGGTAACCGACGTTGCAGGTTGGAAAATAGCCTCCTGAATTGGCCGAATAGTGCACGAATGGACTGAGTTCGGTGAGGCGCGTGTACGTCAGTCCCTCGACACCGACCACTGCCGGGTCATGGTTGAACGCCTCGCGCATCGTTTCGATCCACTCAGGCTCCGGCAGACAATCGTCGTCGGTGAAGAGGATGATATCCCCCGACGCGTGCCTGATTCCACGATTGCGGGCCGCACCGGGACCGGGGCACCGTTCGTGTAGCCAGCGAATCCGCAAGTGAGGATGTTGGCCGCGCACCTCGCGCACGAGGCGTCCGGTGTCGTCACCCGTTCCGTTATCAACCACGATCACTTCGAAGGTTGCGGGATCGGCCGTTTGGACCGCCAGTGCGTCGATCGTCTCCGAGAGGATCGCGGTTCTGTCGCGTGTCGGGACCACCACGGTGACCGGCACGCACCTAGTGCCCGGCTCGCGAATCACCATCTCGCTCGTTTCTCGTATCCCATCGGTTGCCGAGTGTACAACAATGAGAACGAAAAGTTGCCCAAGGGCCGCGCGAAAGTGCATTGCGTGGAAGCGTGCGGCAAGCGCGGTCAACATCGTGTCGGCCACCACAGGAGGTAGCCTGGGAAAACTGAGCTGGAGGGAACAGTCTTATTAAGGATTCGACAACACAGCCATCCACTCACACTCGAGAGCAGGCGACGGTCGTGGTCGTTCCCCGTGAAACCTTTCGTGCCTAGAAGCGCTCGCTGGAAAGCATCATGGCGGTCACGCCTCCCGGTTTCAAACTGGTGTACCTCGACGGTCACTCACCGCGACGCGTCCGTGCTTATCTTGAGAGTCAAGCGCGGAAGCTCCGGTTCACGCTCATCCGCACAGAGCACTATCTGAGTCCAAATGAGGCACGCAATCTGGGTCTTCAGTATGTGGAGTCGAAGTACGTCGTCTTCATCGACAACGATGTAATCGTGGCTCCTGGCTGGCTGGACGCGTTGATCGAGTGTGCCGAGGAGACCGGAGCCTGGGTAGTAGGAGCGCTCTACTGTATTGGCGAGCCGATCCACCAGATCGTTCACATGGCCGGCGGCGAGTCCGGAATCGCGGAAGAGGACGGCAAGCGAGCATATTACGAGCACCATCATTACGTCGATAAGCCGCTGGCCGACGCATTGACCCAATTACATCGGCAGGAGACCGATATCGTGGAATTTCACTGCATGCTGGTACGCCACGACGCCTTCCAACAGATCGGCCCGCTGGATGAGGCTCTGCTCTCGGCCCCTGAACACGCCGATTTTTGCCTCACGGTGCGGGAGGCGGGTGGTTCCATCTATCTGGAACCGCGCGCGGTGGTCACGCAACTCGCGCCACCCCCGGTGGCGTGGTCCGACCTCCCATTCTTCGCGCTTCGCTGGAACCCGGAGTGGAACCACCGAAGCACAATGCGCTTTCACGAGAAATGGAACCTCAGCGACGACAGCGCGTACTGGCAGCAGCTCTCCAGTTTCCTGGAACATCGCAGCAAGATGTATTACAAGACGCTCGGTTTGCAGCCATTGCGTACCATGCTGGCGTTGATCAGCGAGGGTATGTTGTCCTCGTTTGATGCTGCCGTCGACCGGCTAGTGGCACGTCTATTAGTACATCCCGCGGAACAGAAACGCGCGCGCGCCTGCCCGCCGATCATCCGACACGCTCCATGAAAGCCAATCCACTGCAGGTCAGGCACTCTTACGCTCAGACCAATCTCCAGCTCTACAACCAGATGCTGGCCGGCGGGTATAGCGACGCTGATCTGGATCGGGTCCGCCGGTGCTACGGTCTGGTGCTGTATCTCTTCACCGGTCACTATCGCGCCAATGGCAAGCCTTTTCTGATCCATCTGATTGGGACTGCAAGTATCCTGGCGGCCATCGAGGCGCCGATCCGTGTGGTCTGCGCCGGGCTGTTGCACGCTGCATATGAGCACGGCGATTTTGGAATGGAATTCCCTTTCAGCCGAAGGCGTGCCAGAGTTCGACGCTCGGCAGGCCAGGAAGTCGAAGAGCTGGTTGTGCAATACTCCCGGCTCGAATGGGTTGCATCGAAGGCACCCTCATATCGGCGTGACCTGCGCGCCATGGCGCCCACCCAAAGAGATGTGCTCCTCATCAGGTTGGCGAATGAGCTCGAGGACTCGCTCGACTCCGGCCTACTGTACTGCCTCACACCCCATAAAGGCCAGGTACTCGCCGGAGCGCACCTAGATGAGCTGATTGGACTGGCGCACGAACTTGAGCAGCCCGGGCTGGCGGCCTCATTGCGCCAGGCAGCCGGCGATTTCCATGCCGGCCCACCTCCTCCTGACGTCCTGAGAAGTCCTACCACCGCAAGTTACACGGCGCTATCTCCCTCGTATGGTTTGCGGCCCAGCGTACGCATCGGCCGGACCGTATTTGCATTCATTCGGCCCGCGCTCGACCGGCTGTACAGAATCGCGACTGCTGGTGGACGAGAACTATAACGGTTCGTGTCACACGTTTGCACTGCTCGCCGGATCGGTGACCGATCTCGAGACTGCGATGATGCGCACGACCGACGAACAGCGCCGGGCACATGGGCTGCATTAGCGTCATCATGCCGGTCTACAACGTGGCAGCCACCGTACGTGAACAGCTGCATGGTCTTTCCCGACAATCGTACAGAGGTGAATGGGAGGTCATCGTATGCGATAACGGCTCCACCGATGACACCAGAGCGGTATGTGAAGCATGGATCGGGCGCGTGCCGGCACTTACGATCATCGACACTTCGCGCAGCCCAGGAGCAGCCGCCGCTCGTAATCGGGGGGCATCAGCCGCTCGCGGCAGTGTTCTGGCGTTCTGCGACGGCGATGATGTCGTGTACCCCAACTGGCTCGAAGCATGTAGCGCGGCCGCGCAGCATCATGAGTTCATAGCAGGAGCGATCGATCCCTTCTCGTTGAACCGATTCAGCGTGCCCTCGTCCGATGCGAGCTCGCTCCATCGAGCTCCGGTAGCTCTCAGCTTCAAGCCTTTCGCCATCGGGGCGAACATGGTGGTGTCGAGGCGGGCCTTTGACCAGGTCGGCGGGTTTCGCGAGCGTCTGCTCCATATGGAAGACATCGACCTCTCCTGGCGCATTCAGCTCGCCGGATATCCACTGCACTTCGAGCCATCCGCCGTGGTAGCCAAGCGATATCCCGCTGATATCCGCACCGTGTGGCGCAAGTCGGTTGAGCAGGGCGGTGGTGACGTTGTCATGTACCGGCACTACCGTCAATACGGTGTGGAGTTTCCATGCGGAATAGGACCACTCTACAGCGATTTCAAAGGTGCATTTGCGCGTGCCCATCGTTTCGGCTTCACCGTAAACGGGCGAGCCTTGGTCGCAGCTGCTGGTCGCAACTACGGACGATTCGCAGGGTGGTGTCGCTCACCCGGATGGTATAGACGTTCCCTTCAAGACGTTCGCCGGGTGCGGTGAACGGGGTCCACGTCAGTCTCACTGGCCGGTCCTGGTTCGCAAGCGGCGGGCACCGTCCCAGACACTCGATAGAACATGTTCGTGCAGGCGTCGATCGTAGGCATCGAGGGCAAAGGTGACGACATAGAATCCGAAGATGAGCACAAACAGCGTACTTTCCAGCGCGAGCATGGGAATCGTGAGCGGAGCACCGGCGATCTGCAGCGCGATGACCGGTGCGGCAGCGAGTGTCGCGCCGATGGCTGGTTGCAACAGGCTGGCTTTGAGCAAGTCGGGTACGGTCACTCCCAGCGCACGTGATCCCGCCCCATACAGGTATAGGCGGGTCGACACGGTGGCGAGGCCGGTTCCCAACACCGCTCCGTAGTAACCGAGGCGCCACAGCAGAAGCATACTCAAAGGAATGTGAATCAAGAGGAACGCGGTATCGGCGCGCATGCGAATCTCGGGACGCCCGACTCCATACAGGATCTCCGAGCAGGCCTGCGCCGGCAGCCGCACCAGGTACGGCAACAGAATGACGACCAACGTAACGGCAACACGATCATGACCCGATCCGAGCCAGGCATACACCAGCGGCCGAGCGAGTACCACCGTGCCGACCACGAGAGCGAAATCGACGATGGTGAGATATCGGGTAGAGCGTATGTACAGCCGGCGTAGCTTGTCCCCCTGTTGCAGTGTTGCCATATCCGAAGCCGCCGGCACAATGCCGTGCATGAAAGCCCCGGATACCCCGCGTAGAGCAGTTGCGGCACCGGCTGCGAGGCCGAACGATCCCAGCAAGGCAGGGCCAAACACGAAGGCGATCAGCGTCCGATCGACCTGATCGCTCAGAGTCGCGGTAATCGTGCCGACCTGTACTTTCGTGCTAAAACGCAATAACAGCTTGAAACTCGCCCACCTGAAGTGACGAGGGTGTACCGCCAGGGGTGCGAAGAGTATCCTGGCAACGAGCCAGGTAGCAAAGGTGTTTCCCACCGCGGAGCCGATCGTCACCAGCACCAAACCCGTTACTCCCATGCCTGCCAGGAGCACGACGACCGTGGCGCCCGCCGCCAACAACCCATAGGCCAGGACGAGCCACGAGTTGATATCCGCTCTCTGCAGACCGTCGATGAGGCTGATCAGAGCGCTACCCGCAAGTCTTACAGGAAAGGTAGCCAGCAGGAGGATAAAGGCCACCCAAAGGCCCGTATCGCCGGTCGGGATGTGAATCACATGGGTTCCGATCCAGCCGGAGGCGAGAGCCATGCCGGCGGCAAAAATCCCGCCGATGACCATATAGAACACGATGGCGGTGTTGAGCAGTGTATTGACCTCCGCCGTCCGACCGTTTGCCAGGTTTTCCGCGACGAATTTCGACACCGAGACGCTCATACCAAGGTCCAGGAGAGAGCCGTATCCGATCACGGTAAGTACGCCGATCCACACTCCGTAGCCCGACAGGCCGAGGCGATGCACCGCGAAAGCATTCAACAAGAACACCACCGGCATAAACACGACGTACGTCAGCAATCCATACAGCGAGTTGGAAAGCACGCGCTCGCGGGACGTGCGCGACATCCCGCCGGGAGCCACTTCGTGCTCGGGATCCGACACTGATGTCATCGATCGATCCCTCCTCCACTGTCAGAAGGTCGAGTGTACAACAGCGCCCTTCCACCCGAAAGACCATGGACCGTCAAACCGTTCCTCTCATCAGGCATCGGTACTCTACGAATCGAGTCGTGGCGTTTGGTAGCTCTCATCAACCAGCAAACTCGCGTGGATCGAAAGGAATACGGTAGAGTGATCAAAGTTTTTTGGGGTCGGTCCGGCGACACGACTTCGCAGGAGGCATACGACGTTCTATGAAACAGTCGTCCTCGAATTCATCTTCGCTTGAATCGCTGGCGACCATCGTCGTCACGCAGCGCGAAGTCTTCGGAGCCACGAGACAGTCGCTGGAAAGCATCTTGGCGCTCACCCGGCCCGGATTCAGGATGGTGTGCATTGATGGCGGCTCGCCCGGGAGCACTCGCCGGTATCTGGAGCGCCGAACCCAAGAGTTGGGGTTCGCCTACGTTCGTAAGGAGCACTACCTCACCCCCAATGAGGCGCGTAACCTCGGGCTGCCGTACGTGCACACCAAGTATGCCGTGTTCGTCGACAACGACGTCGTGGTTGCACCTGGCTGGCTGGAAGCACTGATCGAGTGTGCGGAGGAAACAGGCGCCTCGATGGTCGGGCCGATTTACTGCATCGGCACACCGCTCCATCAGAAGGTGCACGTGGCGGGGGGAGAGTGTCGTATCACCGAGGAAGGCGGGAAACGCATCTTTCGAGAGATCCACGGGTATGTCGATAGACCCCTCGCCGAGGCGCTGACGGACCTGCACCGGCAGGAGACCGGAATCGCCGAGTTTCATTGTGTGCTGATTCGTAGCGACATGCTCGAAAAAATTGGGCCGTTTGACGAGGGGCTATACTCGACCCCCGAGCATTGCGATCTTTCCCTCGCTGTCTTGCGGGCAGGAGGCTCGATCTACCTCGAGCCCCGCTCCGTCATCACGCAACTCGAGCCGAGGATTGGATGGTCCGACCTGCCGTTCTTTGTTATGCGCTGGAATCGCGCTTGGTATCGTGCCAGCCTGGCTCGTTTTGCCGAGAACTGGGGACTGAGTACGGACCAGGCAGACTGGCAGTCGCTGGTGAACTTTCTGGAATTTCGCAGAAAGATGTACTACAAATCACTCGGCTTACAGCCGTTGCGGACCGTCCTGCTCAAGGTGTTGGGGCAATCTGCACTGGATACGTTTGATGATGCCGTCGACCGGTGGGGGACGCGCATCTGGGTGCGACCGGCGGAAAGGAAGCGAGGCCGACAACGCGCGTCGGCAGCCCGTTCCGCGACGTGATCTGGAACTCGTGACGCATCCATACGCGCAAACGAATCTTCAGCTCTTCAATCAGATGTTGGCCGGAGGGTACAGCGTCGACGATGTCGAACTGGTAAAGCGCGGTCATGACCTCTCACTGCGGTTACTATCCGGTCAGTACCGTGCCCACGGGAAACCATTCATCACGCACCTCATCGGCACCGCGAGCGTGCTCGCCGCCATGCAGGCACCTGCTCCCGTCGTAGCAGCGGGAATGCTGCACGCCGTGTACAAGCACGGGGACTTTGGCATGGAGTTTCCGCGTAGCCGGCGCCGGGCGCGCGTGCGGCGCAGCTCATCGCGCGAGATCGAGGAGATCGTCGTGCGCCACGACCTCCTCGATTGGACCGGTCCGACGATTCTCCGGCTCCGCCGCGAACTCGACATGTTGGGGCCGCGCGACAAGGACGCCATGCTCGTTCGATTGGCAAACGAACTGGAGGACTCGCTCGATGGAGGGTTGCACTACTGCGTCACACCGTCCGCACATCAACTATTAACCGCAAGTGAGGGGGCGGCGGTCGTCGAATTGGCGCGTGAGCTGGGACACGTTCAGCTTGGTGATGCTCTTGCCCGAGCCATGCACGAGTACCGAGCCGACCACCCGCCACCCGGCGTGTTGCAGGTGCCGACGACGGAGGCCTTCATCGTGGTATCGCCGTCGTACGGATTGCGGCCCGAGGTTCGCCTGGGCCGGTGGATCTTTGCGCGCATTCGTCCGCTGCTCGACCGTGTTTTCCTCCTGATTGATTCACAGCGCGGAGAACTATGAAACCCATCGGCGCGTTTGGGGCCGTGCCGCCGCACGGAATCCCTTAGTAGCGCACATGCGTGTGCTCGTGGTCGAAGACGATCTGCGCCCCCATGGAGGGCAGGAGCGTTGCCTGCTGGAATGCACCGAGGAGCTAGCCGCACGCGGCCACGAAATCGATCTGCTCTATCGGGCTTCCGGCGAGTCATTCGCGGAGTACAGCCGGTTCTGTCGAGATATGCACCGTATTCCGGGTCACCTGCTGGACGGACGGGTACCCGTGCGAAGTATCGTGCGCTGGATACGGAGCACGAGCATCGCAGTCCGGGACAGTTACGACATCGTGTACATCAATCAACACCAGGACTCTCCATTTGGCGCAGCCGTAGCGATCCTGAAGCGGATTCCGCTGGTCTGTCATCTCCATCTTCCCCCTCCGGCGGGTCGCGGTGTCCAATGGACGCTGGCGCGCCCCAAGATCGCTCGCTACATCGCGGTATCGCACCACACACGGGCCCAGTACCTCGCTCGTGGTGTGGCGCCGGCTCGCATTCAGGTAGTTCACAACGGCATCGACCTGGACCGATACCGGGAGCCCGATTCGACCCAGCGTGCTGCATTTCGACGCTCCCTCGGCATACCGCCCGGGGCATTCGTGGTGCTGTACGCCGGCAGACTGGATCCAGAAAAGGGCGTCGAGATACTCATCGATGCATTTAATCTGCTTGGCCTCGCACCCGAGAAAGGGCGGCTCTTGATCGTCGGCGCACCACGCCTCCATCGAGATGTCGGAGCGGCGCAGGCATATGTCGCCTCCCTGCGAGCACGCTGCCGAGCTGATACTTCCGTCTGGCTTGACTGGCAGATGAATACGGTCCCGCTCTATGGTGCGGCGGACGTGGCAGTCCTGCCCAGCTTGGTGAGCGAGACCCTGGGCAGGACAACAATTGAGGCCATGGCCTGCCGGCGCCCGGCGCTGGCTTCCAGGGTGGGTGCGACGTCGGAGGTTCTCTTCGGTTCCTTCGAGCGCTTTCTATTTCCGCCGGATAATCCCGAAGCACTGGCCGCTGCCCTGATGGCGATGCGTGACTGGAGAGAACGCGAACCGGAGCTCGGCTCAGCGTGCCGGGACCACGTGCGGACCCA
>JANWJD010000067.1 GCA_025449555.1 Chloroflexota bacterium
AAATCACAACGGTGGCGCTCCCCCGACGATTTAGAAACAGCAGCGCCTGGTGTCCATCGGTCAGAGTCTGATCCAGCGCCTCCATCAAGGAGGTACTGAAGATGCTGCGGTTACCGATCTTGAGTTCGTGCCGCATATCCACCACTTCCACGGTCGGCATAGGACGCGCCGTTTCCGCGCTCGCGGGCGGGCCGGCCACCTTCCATACCGGTCGATCGGGCAGTTCGAGGAGTTTGATGCGACCGGATTGCGCGGCGTAATAGGTGCCGACATCAGGAGTCGCGCTCCCAAAGACAACGGTCGCATGTTCCAGCCGCCCCAGTACCGCGGCGGCATCGCGCGAATTGTACCGAGGCATGGAGTCCTGTTTGTACGAACCATCGTGCTCCTCGTCCACCACGATCAATCCAGGGCGGGGCAGTGGCGCGAACAGCGCGGATCTCGGTCCCACCACCACGTCAGCTTCGCCATGTCGAATGCGCTGCCACTCGTCGAGCCTTTCGCCGGGTGAAAGTTGACTATGCAGAACGGCCACGCGTCCTGGAAAGCGGCCCGCCACGCGCTCGACGGCCTGCGGAGTCAGGCTGATTTCGGGCACCATCATGATGGCCTGTCTACCGGTCTCGATCACGTCCGAAACCGCCTGAAGGTAGACTTCCGTTTTTCCGCTCCCGGTTACTCCATGGAGCAAGAATATATCCGAGCCATCCTGGCGAATCGACAACCGGATCGCCTCGAATGCATTGCGTTGAGCCGGAGCCAGGTGCAGTGGCCGGGTGGGCACCGGGGCGCGAAGATTCACGGGGAGGCGCGGCACTTCTCGCCGTTCAATTGCCACGAACCCTTTTTTTTGCAGAGCTGCGACCGCACCCTGTGCTCCCGGCATGCGACGGGACAACTCCGGAACCGGCACCGGTCCGTGTTTTACGATCTGTTCGAGCACGGCCCGTTGAGCAGCCGCCCGCCGTAAGGATCCCGCCTCGTCGACCGTCTGGAGACCCAGTGGGGTCGGGCTCACGACGCGAACCATGCGCGCCGTGACGCGTGGCGGGGCGAGCTCCGACAACTTGAGCAGCAGGCCGCGCCGAACGAGTGAGGTGACGGCACGCTCGACATCCACGTCCGGTAGCGCCTGTTGCACGTCTTCGAGCAGTACACGATGTGCTGCGCGCACCGTATCCAAGACGCGCCTCTGATCGGGATTCACGCGGGATCCATCCGGATCGGCCCCGATTTCGAGTGCATACACCGTCTTTCGCCCCAGTCCGGGCGGAAGCATCGCTCCCAGCACGTCGGAAATTGGCGCGGCGTAATATTTCGATATCCAGTCGGCGAGCCGGAGTTGGTGCGAGGTCACGACCGGAACCGGATCCAGCATTTCTTCGATATCACGCACGTGCGGTAGGTCGCAGGTGCCGGCCAGGGAGCAGACGACTCCCTGCAAGCGGCGACTGGCGAATGGCACGCGCACCAGCGAACCAGGCCCCACCAGCGGCGCGAGCGATTCCGGCAAGCCGTAGGTAAACAGCCCACCCGCTCGGCCGAGATGGGCGAGCACCGCTACCTGCGCGTAGCGGGCCGGTAGGGTGGGATCCACTCCGTCGGGTTAGTGGCTGGAGCCGGACGCGCGGGCAGCCAACGCCTCATCATCCAGGTCAAATTGGTCGATCTGCTCCTCGGTTGGGTCGCTCCAGAATTCCTTCGCGGCACCGATAAAGTCCTGGAAAAGGGGATGAGGCCGATCGGGTCGAGACTTGAACTCAGGATGAAACTGACTTCCGACGAACCAGGGATGATCCGTCAGTTCGATGATTTCTACCAGCCGGCCATCCGGAGAGAGGCCGGACAACTGCATTCCACCCGCCGTGAGGAGCTCTCGGTATTCATTGTTGAACTCGTAGCGATGTCGGTGCCGCTCGTAGACGATGGGCTGATCGTAGGCAGCGGCCGCGCGTGTACCCGGAGTGAGGCGGCACGGCCACACACCCAGCCGCATCGTTCCTCCTTTTTCGGCGATATCGCGCTGATCCGGCATGATATCGATCACCGGGTACTTGGTGTTCTCGTCGAACTCGGTGCTGTTCGGCAGGCTCGAGTGCAGGAGATCGCGCGCGAACTCGATCACGGCAACCTGCATGCCGAGACACACACCCAGGTATGGGACCTTGTGTTCCCGCGCAAAGCGAGCCGTCCGAATCTTCCCTTCGATTCCGCGCGAGCCGAAACCGGGTCCGACCAGGATACCGGCCACCGACTCCAGCAGACGAACATTGGAATCCCGCTCCAGGTCTTCCGAATCTATCCAGTGGATCTCGACGTCCAGACCGTGGTGCAGTCCAGCATGCTTCAGCGCCTCCACAATGCTCATGTAGGCGTCCGGGCTCTTGACGTACTTGCCCACGATCGCAATGGGCAGCTTCGGCTTCGGCTCCATGATCTGGGCCACTAACTCGGACCAGGTCCGCAAGTCGGGCAACGATGCATCCAGCCCCAACTCACGGGTGATCAGGCGGCCAAGTCCGGCTTTTTCCAGCACCAGTGGCACTTCATAAATCGTCTTACTTGTCTGCAGCGGGATGACTGCTTCCTCCGAAATGTCGCCGAAGATAGCGATCTTCTCGCGCAGCTCTCGGGTGACCGGATAGTCCGCACGACAGATGAGAATATCGGGTTGGATACCGATGCGGCGCAACTCGTTGACGCTGTGCTGTGTGGGCTTTGTCTTCAGTTCGTTCGTCGAGCCGATATGGGGCAACAGCGTTACGTGAATATAGAGAACGTTCTGCCGGCCCACTTCTCGTCGCAATTGTCTGATAGCTTCCAGAAACGGCAGGCCTTCAATATCGCCTACTGTTCCGCCGACCTCCACGATCACGACATCGGCGCCGGTCTGACGAGTCACCCGACCGATACGCTCCTTGATCTCATTCGTGATGTGGGGAATAACCTGGATAGTCCCGCCCAGGTAATCGCCCTTCCGTTCTTTGGCAATAACGGAGGCATAAACCTGCCCGGTCGTCACGTTGCTGGCCCTGGTAAGGTTTTCGTCGATGAAGCGCTCGTAGTGTCCCAGATCCAGATCAGTTTCGGCGCCATCTTCCGTGACGAAGACCTCGCCGTGTTGATTTGGGGCCATGGTTCCCGGATCGACGTTGATGTATGGGTCCAGCTTCTGGATCGAAACCGACACTCCTCGACTGCGCAATACGCGTCCGATCGAAGCGGCCGTGATTCCCTTACCTATAGATGAAACGACCCCGCCGGTTACGAAAATATATTTTGGCATCCCCGCATCCCCTACACACGCTTGTTTTCCAATACGACAATCCGGACTTCACTCGTGAGCGATCCTTTGGTAATCGACAACCTGGGCTCGGGCGCATACTCCTTCAGCCCAACTTCACGGCAGAATGGGTCGACGGACGCCAGGTCGTCTGACTGTACCCCATCCACGCGGTAATGCATCGGCACCACCACCGAAGGTTCAAGCTGCGTGATCACCGCAGCAGCTTGCGCGGCGCCAATGGCGTTTCCACCACCCACCGGCACCAGTAGTACATCGATGGTGCCGATCTCCTCGATCTGCTTATCAGTAAGCTTATCGCGCAGGTCACCGAGATGACAGATGTTCATGTCCTCGACCCGGAAGACATAGGCGGTATTGGTTGCACCGATTCTGGGCTCCATGCTGGTCGCAATCCCGGCAATGAGGGTATCGGCCAGCTCGTATTCACCCGGCCCAGTCACGATTCGAGGATTGCCGGAAACGCCTTCCAGGTACGCATGGTTGGGACTTTCGTGGCTGATCGTCACGATATTGGCGCTCGGCTTCCCCATGGGCGCACCCAATTCAGGAGGATGCGGATCGGTCACGATAGTGACATCTTTACCCCGTAAGCGAAACGCCGAATGGCCCAAATACACTAATTCCAAAGCAACACCCAATCTAGCTGGAGGGCACGTACGGGGTAAAAATGTGAAACACCCTTGTCCAGTTTACCATTCTTATGATCCGCCCACAGCATCAAAAAGAATGCCCTGGGCCATGAATCTCATGCCAGGTGGACGAGTCGTGGGGTAGCTCGAGACGCCGGCCGACGGCTCGCTCGCGCGTTCGGAGATCGATTGCCGCTACCCGGTGGCGGAGGGCCAGACTTGCCGGGCATGCACGTAATCAGTCGGGATCATGGCGTACGTCAGGTTGTCTATGAGATTGCCGGCCGGGTCGCGTTCGGCGTTTCGTCTTCGACCCTCGAAGACGAATCCCTGACGTTCCGCGACTCGCCGGCTCCGCTCATTACGAGCATCGCAATGAATGGCCACCCGCTGCGCTCCGAGGAAATCGAACGCATGTGCAGTGAGCAACCGCACCGCCTCTGAGACGTATCCCTTCCCCTCCGCCCTCGCTCGCACCCAGTAGCCGATCTCAAAGGACGGCACATGCGCTTTACTGATATGAAATCCAGTGCCGCCCAGGTAGCCGCCGCCGCGGAGAAACAAGCCCATGGGAAAGTCGGTGCGCAGCAGGAATCCGACCTGGCACTGTCGAATGTATTCGAGGCTGGCTTCGACTGTCTGATGACTATCCGCCCACGGCATCCAGGGGCGCAAATTGGACAGAGACTCAGTGATTGCCTCGAACATGGCCGGCGCGTCCGCGTCCGTGTACGCGCGCACCTCAATCCGCTCTCCAATGAGAGGTCCGGGGGCCGGAATCGAACTGACGTTAGAACTCACCGTCACTCACCTCGTGCCGTCCTCGGTCCACACCTCGATCAACTCCGCCAGATCTTCGACCACCAACGTTGGCGTTGCCTTGCTCTGCTCGATGTCCCGCCGTGACGACACGCCGGTGAGAACCAGAATCGAAGGGATGCCCAGTGCCTTCGCTCCCTGGATATCGGTGTCGAGGCGATCGCCCAGCATAGCGGTATTGGACAAATCACCCCCGAGTTGCGACATGGCGAGTTCGAGCATGAGCGGCTCCGGCTTGCCGATAACGGTGGGGCGGATGCCGGTGGTCGCGGTAAGGGTCGCTTGAATCGCGCCGGCTCCCGGCAAGAGTCCAGCGTCCGCCGGGAGGGAGAGATCCGGATTGGTACCGAGAAAACGCGCACCGCGTTGCAAGGCCAGCGCACCGGTCGCGAGCTTGTCGTACGTGAGCTTGCGATCCAATCCCACGACGACCCAATCCGGATGTTCAGATTCCAGCATCACGCTCGCCCCTCGGAGCGCTTCAAAGAGACCTTCCTCGCCGATCACGTACGCCGACTGAGTACCGCGCTGCTTGCGCAGGTACAGCGCGGTCGCGAGAGCGCTCGTGAATACTTCGTCCTCTTCAACTTCGATTCCCATCACGCGCAACTTGTCGACGTAGCCACGAGGCGTGAGTGTGGCGTTATTCGTCACCAAACGGAATGCAATCCCGCGTTGTCGTAGCCAGGCAATGAAGTCAGCTGCACCCGGTAGCGCCGTCGTTCCTACGAACAACACTCCGTCGAGATCGACCAAAAGATGCCGGACTTCGCGTAGGACGAAGCTCACACTCTCCCCATACCTTCAGGTTTGTAACGAACGTCTCGCATGGCAATCTCCTCCCTGAATTCAATAGTGTGTATTCTGTCCCTATATTGCACATGTTTGAGCTCACCCCCGTAAGCCTCGGGTTTGGAGGGGACCTTGATCGGGCGAACGTTCGAGCTGGCGGACTTTTGTGCTCGCGTGGGTGCGTCGACCAAGGAGGCCAATGTCCTACGGCAGGACCTCGTTCGCGGGCTCAAGGATTATTACGAGGCGCTCTATGGCTACGATCGTTATGGCGCCGAGACGATCTTTATGGTTCCGGAGCGGATGAGCCAGCCATATATTTTTGGCTTTGGGTGCAGGCGAATACTCCACGACCGCCGTATCTCGTTGGCCACCAAGGTAGCGACGGCCAGGCTTGCGCTTGATATGGTGCTGTACGGCAGCGACAGCGGTATCCCATTTGCGTTCTTCGGCATTCTCGGGTTTCTGGCGACCGAGCAACAGCTGTCGGAGCAGGATCTGCGCTATGCGCTGGTCGTATCCGCTGGAGAAGCCGCTCCGTCCCGGGGCCTTGAGAAGTCGGAGTACCTTGGTTTCTTTCGGCAACTCCTGAGGCACGAAACGATGCCGGCCAGTGAACGTCTGCTCTGGTCGCACTCGCTGATCGCCCGCCATCAAGACGGGCCGGGTGGGGCCGAAACCATCAACCTGGTGATGAGCGACGAAGGTTTCTCCCTGGGAGATCGATATGAACTATGCTCGGCCTGGCTGCGCTTTCGCCAACCTCGCCTGCAGGTGAGCCTGCCGTCGAGGGATGGGAGCTTCCGGGGCGAGTTCATCGCCGAGCATATGCCCTTTTGGGTCGCTCACTCGCCGTCCTGGCCACTTCCTATGATGGTGCGTCTGGCGCTCGTCTGGCTTCCTCGACTCGGAGCCGATCCGATGAAGCTCTGTGAAGAGTTCATTAGCTATACCGACAGCTTTAGCGATCAGGTGCGTACTGCTGTAGCTGAAATCGTCGCCGAGCATCATGCGTCGATGCCGAGCGCGGGGCTCAAAAACCTGATCGAGCAGGGAATTGCCATCTCAGGCTCCAGCCCGATTCGGCGCAAGTTCTACCATCTGGGAACGACGCTTTTCGGACCTGAGTATCTAGAACGGGCGACCAGCGATTCGTCGAATAGCGTGCGCCAATGGGCAGCTCGACAGAAGCTCAAGCACAATTAGTCGAAGTTGACGCGCCGCACCCGGCGCAGAAACTCTTCATCACGCCGCGGCTGGAAGTCGAAGAGTTGTGTCGACTCGCGCTACTCCGCTATCTGGAGGGATGCGACGCCCAACTCGGCCGGACGGCCCAGACTTTTTTCGACCTCCGCCGAGCCGGGGACCGAATCGCAACAACCGGTGATAAGGACATCTGGTTAGCGCTCAAATTGTTGATCGAGCGGACTCGAGTGGTCGATCCGGCGTGCGGCGAAGCGCACATGTTGGTCGGATCGCTGGAAATATTGGACGGTCTGCTGACACAGGCCGATCGCGTCCTGGGGATCGACCAGGATCCACGCGCCCGCCGGCTTTCCATCGTTCACAACCTCTACGGGGTGGAAGCACAGGTGAGCACGCTGTCGCGGGCAAGGCAACATCTCGCCCTGGCAATCGAGGGATCCGGTCGGGTTTGCTCCCTCGCCGATCTGTCTCAATTGGTGTGGGGAGATAGCCTGGTGGAGCGCGACGACTTCCGCTGGAGCGAGCGATTTCGGCCCATCATGGAAGCCGGAGGGTTTCAGCTGGTGCTCGGGAATCCCCCGTATGTCCGTCATGAGCGAATCGCGGACCCACTGAACAGGCTGCCGGCGGACCGTTACAAGGAGAAAGCCTTTGCCACAGTACAGGCGAAACAGCGGGCGCTGCTTGGCTCCTCGGAGACTGCGACTCCGATCCCACTGAGCCATCGCTCCGATCTAAGCGTGTTATTTACGGTGTTCGGGCTTTCGCTCCTCGGTCCAGGCGGAGTACTTGGCTTCGTCGTGCCAAACGCTCTCTCGTCGGCTCAGTACGGCGAGCCCTTCTGGCAAACGTTGACCGATTCGGGCTTCGACCGCCGGCTCATTGAGAACCGTTCCCGGCGATCCTTCGCTCAGGCGGCGGTCAATACTGCTCTGCTGCTGGCGTGGCGAAGTCGGGAAAATTCTGCCAACGCGTTTCGCCACCCGGCCGTCGTCTTGCACTCGACATCGAGCTCGCCCAGCGCGGTCTCGAGGCGAAGTACAGAGGGAGACGACTTCCCGGCAGGATTGAGTCGTTTACAGAGCAGAATCGCGGCACGATGCACGGCCCTCGAGTCACTTGGACGGTTGAGATATCCAATCAAGACGGGATTGAACTGCTTTTTCTACCCGGATCTCGCCACTCGCTCCCGATTCAAGATCGAATCGAGATTCCTTGTGCCCGTGGTCAAATCGCCGCGCGATGTCGGTACGCTTGTCCTCAGTCAAGCAGACCTTGGCTCGGTGCTCTTTCTCTGCTCGCATTCGCCGGAGGAACTTCGGCAGGACGAGGCAAACGGCGCGCTTTCGTATATCGCCTGGGGGACCGAGCAGACGAGGGCCGGATCCGATTCACACGCTCGGATGCCCTGGCCCAGGGTGCCGTCCGTGCGTGGACGAAATCCCTGGTACTCCATTTCACTGCCGGCCGCAGCCCACATACTGTGCCCTCGATTTCTCCACCGGCGATTTTTCTTTGCTCTCCCGGAGCCGGGCATCGTCGAAGATCAGACGTTCTATGGACTGACCCTGACTCGTGGCCTGCAATCGCGCCGACTGTTGGTAGGAGCACTCTTGAATTCATCACTCAGCTACCTGATGTTGGAGATCCACGGTCGCACCGGTTTGGGCGATGGAGTGCGCCAATATGCGCTCCGCGATGTGGCTACTCTGCCCGTACTTGACCCGCCAGTAGTAGATGTTTCACTCACGGCCGCGTTGACCGATGTCTTCAGGCGGCTTGCGTCCAGTCCTATTCTCCCGATTGAGGAGGATGTGCAACGACCGGACCGCATCGAGCTCGACGCCCTCGTCTGCGCTGCAATCGGGCTTTCCGCGTCGGATGGCGCTGCTGCCAGACAGTATCTCATCACGCTGGTAGAGCAGCGTTTAGCGCGAGCGAGACGGCGGTGAAGTGCAGCGTCCGTTTCCGAGCGTTCGTAGAGAGTCACGAACGAGCGTGCTCCAACTCGTTTCGCCGCCGGCGGGCTCGCTCCACCAGTTCCGCCACTTTGTCGTGCATCACGACAGCCGCCTCTTGAGCCATCTCGTTCGTCACCTTGCCTCCGTAGAATTGCGAAAGCTCGAACGGCTCGCCATACACCACGACCACGGCCGTATTCGGGCGGGGGATCCGGGTGCCGATCGGGAGCAGCTCACGGGCTCCGGCGATGCCTGCCGGCACGATGAGCGCCTTCATCCGAATCATGAGGCGAGCGAAGTCCGGCGAGAACGACGTGAGTTCACCGGAGTCGCTGCGACCTCCCTCGGGATACACCACTACCACTTTTCCGCTGCGAAAGATCTCGACCATGGTCCTCACGGCTGCGGCATCCGCTACTGACTGACGTAATGGAAACATGCCGATTTTTTTCATGAGGTAACCGAAGAATGGACTGACGAAGAGCTCTTCCTTTCCCGGCCCGCGCAACATCCGCCATCGCACCGGGACGCCAAGCAGGAAGGGATCCATACCCGAGGTGTGATTAGCAATGAGAAATGCCCCGCCGAGAGCGGGTACATTCTCAGCATCAACCGCCTCGAAGCGGCGCACCCAGAATCGGAAGAACGTAGAGAATATGAGATGCCCGATTCGATACCAGAAAAGACTTTGCTGGTCAGCCCAACGCGAGCTGCGCTCTTTTTCAGGGGGAACGCGGTCAACTTCCCCAATTTTCATGCATGTCTCCCACCGTCGAATTGAATAGATTCCAGTCACGGCGCGGCGCTCAACCGAGCTTAATCGATAGACCGTAACGTCCCGTCGTATTCCTTGACAACTCGGTTCCACGCTCAGTGGCTCATTTATACTGGCGCATGAAACTACCAACTCGACTCGCTCTCATTTGCATGGGTGTGGCACTGCTTCCGCTCTCGCACTCTTTTGCTCAGTCCTCGACGCGGTCGACGTTGCTCTCTTCGTCCGACCGACAGATCGCGTTTACCGCATCCCGGATCGGTGCGCACAGTCCTGTCCAGGCTCGTACCTGGTTGCGCCATCAACCCACTGTCAATACAGCCGTGATGGGGAAAGATGGGCAAACACTCGACGTTCGCTTTCGCGACGGCGCAGAGCTCGCCCTCTTGCCGCGCGCGACCCATCGCGCAGCCATCAGTCTGAAGTCGTCCTCGTTTCGACCGATGGCGTCATTGCGAGACACGGCTCCAGGAAAGGCGATCGTATTGGAACCATTTGCCGATGAGCTCGGACTCGGTTCCGATGCGGGTCAGGGTGAAATTGCTCCGCTGCAGGCAGCGGGATTCTCGGTCGACGTGCTGCGAAACGCGCAAGTAACGGTCGCCACCATGGAGACTCTTTCCAATTACTCCGTGGTCTACATGGAAACACACTCCGGCACTCTCGGGGACGGGGATGCCATTGTTCTGACCCGACAGACCAGTTCCGCCGGGATCAGCAACCTGTTCAAGGATGGGAGCGTGGCTCAGGGGCTTGCCTACGGCGATCAAGCACTCTACATCGCGATCAAGTCTCAGTTCATACTCCAGCACATGGGGAAATTTCCGGCGAGTAGCATCCTGTTTCTGAATGGGTGTGAGTTACTGGGTGCCAACGTCATGTGGAATGCCTTTCATCAACAGGGCGTAGCCACCATGATTAGCTGGGACAACAAAGTGGTCAATACCCTCGACGAGCAAGCGGCGGACTTCATGTTTCCTCGTCTGGCGAAAGGGGAAACCGTCGCGGCGAATGTGGAGGCGGCCAAGGTAGCCAACCTGGGAACGAGTACCTTCGAAAGTGCAGTCGCTCATCTGGGCTATCTCGGCGACGGCAGTGACACCTTCTCGAATGCGCTACAGGGCGTGGTTCCACCCACCGTGACGCCGACGACTACCAGCACTGCACTTCCGACCCCTACTTCGACTGCGGTCCCGACAGTTCAGGCTCTGGGCCTTGCGTTCGAGACACTTGCGACCTTCGACTCGAGTCGTCGCCGAGTGCACATCTTCCCCTCGAACGCCGCCGTGGTTGTCCACGCTCGATTTACGGTGCTCAATGCGCAGAAGAAGGTCTCGATCACGATCAAGAAGACGTACGCCTATCGGCGCAACAAGGCGTGGCACACGATCGGACACGCGATTACGACGCGGATTACCGCGTCGCCGGGAACGCATGTGTACCGGTTCAAAGTTGTGACCGCCTCCTATCACACGCAACGCATATCAGTTGCAATGACGCTGGCCGGCCAGACACATACTCGCGCCGTCGCCTTCACTGTGACCCGATAGTTCGCGCATATTGCGGTGCAGGTTCGACGGCTCTGCATCTCTCTAGCGAAGACAAAAGGTCCGTCGCCCCGAGCGGACGACGGACCTTTTGAATTGTGCCGCGTACTCGACGGCTGGAGGTCACTCTTAGACGGGCTTCATGGCCCAACTGTAGCCGCCACCGGCTATCGTAGCTGAAAGCGGAACCGCGCCACCAACCGTAATGGTTGAGCCGGCCGGGATCACGAATGTGACAGTACCAAAGGTCACAGAACCATTGGTCGTAGCAGTGGCAGGAATGTACGTCGTGAAGGGACCGGTCAAGGAGGAAGCTCCAGACGTGTTCACGGCTGCATTGCCGGACACCAGGTTGCCGAGCCCACTCAACTGAGCCGTAATGCACAGGTTGGATCCAACGGTAACCGGCGTGCCGGTGAAGGTCGCACCCAGCGCGGTCGGAAACACGATGCCCGCGATGGTCAACGATCCAAGAGCTGTCGCAGTGGCGGGAGTATATGCAGTGACAGGACCGCAGATCACGATCGGAGTCGTGCTGGCAACGGTGATGACGCCGCTGACCAGGCTACCACCGGCGTTCAGGAGACCGGTCAGACACACGTTCACACCGGTTGAGATTGCGTTCTGGCCCACCAGTGCGACGCCTGCCAGAATCGGATACGTCGTCGTGACATTCGCGGTGCTGAACGTGATCGACCCGGCCGTGGTCGCACTGGCGGCGGTGAACGACGTGACTCCGCCGCAGATCGCCACCTGGCTCCCGCCTGGAGCAGCGGTCGCCATGACGGTGGGCAGAGCGGTGCCCCCTCCCGTCTGGGCCGACGCAGGCTGGATACGACCCGATTGCGAAACGAGTGCCAGGATCAAGGGCACAACCAGTAGAAGTAGTGATGGTGCGAATTTCAGGGCACGTGACTTCACTCAAGAACCTCCCTATTTCCGTAATCCCCAGAGTAATGATGTACGGTCAACCCGGACGTCTAGCGCAACAACCGTGCCGCCACACCCATCCTTCCCATGACGACACCCAGACCAAATTCGGGGTTCTCCGGGCGCCATATCCCCTCGTCCAAGCAGGACGGACAGCAAGAAGTGCGCCAACCGCTCGACGCTGCCATGGTTTGGGGCGGCGGACTAGGCTCCTAAAGTCCCGACGAGCACTTTCGCGCCAGTGGGTCCGTGCGCGCTGCCTCGTGGCGCCGGCTCCACAGTGACGGCCGTCAGCGTGAATCCCCTCGATGGCATGGGCACGTGGACTATCTTGGGAGCGCCGCCACTGTACGTGAAAGTGCCGGCGCTCGTTGGCACCCCGGCTCGCATGAGCCAGAGCTGGTACACCTTGTTTGAGGGCGGCTTCGGTAAATCTTTGACGATAAGGTACGCCGATTGCCGGCCTGGCGGCTGCACCATATAGGCGGAAGCACCAGCGGCAACCGCGGTCGGCGTAATCGGATAGACGGTGTCTCGATGGTTGAGCGCTGCCGACACCAGTTTTTGAAAATTCACCGCGGCCTGCTGTTGATTCACTTGACCTTGCAAATGAAGATTCCAGAGGCCGAGGGCGGCAATGACGGCAACGGCCGCCAACGAAAGTACCGCCTCGGGCAACGGGAAGCCTCGTTTTCTTTGTTGCGGAGCGCCTCCCGGCAAAGCTGTGAGCACCGGTCTTCCAGCCGTATCGTCTTCGATCGCACGGCTGATTCGATCCCGCAAAGACGCGGGAGGCTCCACCGGATCGAGCGCCAGCGGGAGCATGCCCACGACCACTC
>JANWJD010000068.1 GCA_025449555.1 Chloroflexota bacterium
GTCTTCGAAACTCGTCCATCGCTCGGTTCCGGGCTACCGTATACAGCCAGGCAGTGTTGATCGACCTGCCTTTTCGCAGATGTTCGTATGCACGCACGAAGGTATCCTGGGTGCAATCGAGCGCGCGATCGGTATCGCGCACCAAGCCGAACATGAAGTTGTAGATGGCGCGCTCATGCTCCTCCATCAGATGAACCAACTGGTTCTCAGCGGATACGTCTGCACCAGCGGCACGCTGATCTTCCTGCATGAGAGCTATCACTGTATCACGCGTGTCGTATGATCCTCCCTGATGCTTCACCCTATAAACGCCACGGGGGACGACAGTGTGACAGAGGAGAGTGTGGGCACCCTCATCCCCCGACCCGATCTCCCGCGGGGCAGTAGAAGGGGAGATGCGGTCGGAGAGGTGCTGGTTATCAGGGCCAGGTCTATCCCCGAGCGGGGTTCTGGAGACCCGTTGTCGCGAGATCGATGGCCGAAGCCGGTTCAAAACATGTGGCGTTGAAGCACGTGATGCAGGATGGTAAAATGCGCTGATGTCCCGCCGATGCCTCTCCTCAGCATGAGGCGTCGGTTTTTGCTATAGAGGAATGAACCCCGTGAACGGGCGCGTACTCGTCTTGAACCAGAACTTCGAACCGCTGAACGTATGTCCGGTGAGGCGGGCCTTTGTCCTGGTCGGCGATGGGAAGGCGGAAGTCGTCGAGCTGGGGGTCACCGTGATGTGGACTTCCACGCGGGCCTACACCTGTCCATCGGTAATCCGGTTGCTGTACCTGATCAAGCGGGTGCAACCGGTGGCCAAGTTGACGCGGCGTGAATTGTTCATGCGCGACAATTACACCTGCCAGTACTGCGGTAAGCAATCAAAAGATCTGACGATTGACCACGTGATGCCGCGTCACCGCGGCGGTCCGCACCGGTGGGAGAACCTGGTGAGCGCGTGCAAGACGTGCAATCATCGCAAGGGCGGCCGGCTACCGGAAGAGGCCCGCATGACCCTGATGAGCCAGCCCGCCCAGCCGCGCGTGAGCCGCTACTACTGGGTCCACCAGCACCTGCATGGCTCCTACGATCCAAACTGGATCAAGTTCATCCCGGATGCACAGCGGATAACTGGCTGACCCTCTGAACGCGTGGCGAGATCACGCTCGACCTTTGGCGCCACCCGCTCGATGAGCCGCACCTGGTCGATCGCAGAGAGCTGCCTCGCGAGCTTGAGCACGTCCTTCAGCGTCACCGCATCTTGGGCGTGAGTCACATTGTGGGTAGTGGTCGGTAACATGGCGGTCTGGCAGTCGGACCCGCTGTCTCTGTGGACTGATACAGTGGCAATGCAGACGTACATCGTGATCACGCGGGAGTCATCAGCGGTGGAGAGACTTGCGCCCTGGGCCGAACCAGTGCTCACAACAGCCGATGAGCTCTTGGAGCTGCCCGACGACGAGTGGCAGTACGAACTCGTGGAAGGAAGGCTGATGCGGATGTCGCCGACCGGGGGAAGACCTGGCCACATTGTCATGGCATTGCTGCTCGCCGTGGGCGGATTCGTCGAGGAGCGGCGGCTTGGGGCGGTATTCCCCGGCGAAACCGGATTCTGGATCTCGCCGGCGGGTGCGCCGGACACGGTCCTTGCCCCGATCTCGCGTTTGTGGAAGCCGGGCGGGATCCAGACCCTGCCGCCAAGGGCTACCCACGTCTGGCACCGGACTTGGTGGTGGAGGTTGCCTCGCCGTCGCAGGGCCGCGCCGAGATGGGAGCGAAGGCCCGGCTATGGTTGAGCGCCGGGGTACGTCTGGTTTGGATCGTGTTTCCAGAGGAGCGCATCGTTGAAGTCTGGCGCGGTGGAACCTTGCAGCAGACCGTAATGGCCAGAGAGGAACTTTCGGGCGAGGAGATCCTTCCCGGCTTTATCTTCCCGGCGGAGAGGCTCTTTCCGTAGGCGCAGTTTAGGTCGTGCGGCGTGGATTCCATTGGAGTCACCGCGTCGTGGACCGCATCGCACCTCGCTGCTAGATCTCTCGCGCATTCCCAACCAGCTATGTTATGTTCCTGCCTCACCTCTTCCTGTTGTGACATGCTGGCATACCATGAAGCGCACCACGGTAAAACTACCGGAGGATGTGGACGCCTGTCTCCGGCACGAGACTGAGAGGCGGGGCACAGCCATCTCCGAACTTACTCGGGAGGCAATCATGGTCCACCTGGGACTGGAATCGCGCCGGCGACTGGGAGGTGCGAAGGCAGGTCGCAGTGGTAGTACGGATGTGTCGGACCGCATTGAGGAGATTCTTCGCCGAGAGGCCGGCCGATAACTCTGCTCGTCGATGCTGGTCCGCTGTACGCCTACGTTGATGCCGATGATGAGCACCATGAGGCCTGCCTGGGTCTGGTTGAGACGTATCCCGGTCCGCTGATCGTGCCCCTCCTGGTGGTCACCGAGGTCACGTGTCCGATCGGAACCAGACTTGGACCGGAGGCGGAAGTGCGGTTCGTGGGCGATCTCGCATCCGGAGTTCTCACCACCGAATCTGTCCCGCCGGCTGACTGGCTGCGGATTGCCGAGCTTGTGTGGGACTACCGAGACCTTCCGCTCGGCACGGTCGGTGCCTCGGTAGTCGCCGCGGCCGAACGGCTGAGGATCACGACCATCGCCACGCTGGACCGGCGCCACTTCACCGTGGTCCGATCGGCCAACGCCCAGGCCTTCGAACTCGTGCCCTGACCACACGAAACGACGGCACAGTGAATGAAGCGGGAACAGGCTTCTGTCGCCGACTGTTTACGCAACAAGGCGTTGCGGCACCAGGCGCGCCCGAAGAAGACCATGGCGCCACCATGCCGATCGAAGAGGTGCTGTGCCAGGCTTTCTGCGCGGGCACAGCGGGCGAAGGGTCTAGATGGCAGGGAGACAGAGGACGCAGGCGCTCCTCCGCCACGCAGTCACTCCACGCTGTCATGCTGCCGCGGAACTCGTCGAGGACTTCACGAGACCGCGTGCCGGAAGGTTTGTCAGTCGGCCCCGTAGATAGCGAACTCGTTGTCAAGCCCGATCGGTCTAAAACTCGGAGACGAACACTCAATACAATGATCTAGTGTCACTCGAAAGTCCGCGGTTATCGAGTGTTCGATATGCAACTCAGCTGAGGAAGCTGGAACCGAGAAGCAAAAGATGAAGTCTCTGGGCAATGTGCATTCGTCAGTTACCGCGGACGCCGGTACCACTGAGGATGCTGCGTGGGGTGTGCCAGGCAACACGGTACATCGCTGGCCGGCGCTGCTGGCCATTCTCGTTGCGCTGGGGCTTTACGTCACGCTCCCGAACCATCTTTATTACGGCCCCGTGTGGTTGTTGCCGGCAGTGGAGGCGGCCCTCTTCATCGCGCTGCTCGTCACGCGTCGCATGGAGGAGACAGGGTACCGTTGGGAGCGGTATGCAGCTCTGGCACTCATCGCCGCCATGAATGCCGCCAATGTCGGGTCATTGCTTCTGCTGTTGCACTCGTTGGTCGCAAGCACGCCGATCCACGGACACAAAATCGTCGCTCAAAATCTCATGCAGTGGTCCGCTCAAATCTGGGTGACGAACGTGATTGTGTTCGCGTTGTGGTATTGGGAGCTGGATCGCGGAGGCCCCATCGCCCGCTGCGAACCGCGCCATCGCTCTCCAGACCTCCTTTTCCCCCAAATGGCGAATCCCAAGGCGGCAGAACCGGGCTGGACGCCCTCGTTCTTCGACTACGTCTTCACCTCCTTTACCAATGCCGCTGCCTTCAGTCCCACGGACACCATGCCACTCAGCGAGTGGGCAAAAGCGCTCTTCATGCTCCAGGCCGCGGCGTCACTGGTCACGGTGGGCCTGGTAGTGGCTCGCATCGCCAACATTCTGCCGTAGCGCGCGACTTCTATAACCGGGACGTCGCCTCCGCTCTGCCGCTAGCGTCGTCGACAGCCGACCCACTCGGACCGTCCAAATGAGATGAATGTCTGGCCCGCGCAACCGCGTCCATGGCCAAGTGACCGAGCACGTGATACGGCATCCGCTACTGTTGGGCTGCACTTTGCGCGACTGTCAGCTCATCCAGGTAGCGCTTCCTCTCCTCCGGTCTCTTCGTCTAAAGTGCAGCGAATCTCAAATTGCCGGGTGTTAAGGCGCTTCCGTGTCCGGCAGGACAACGTGTATGTGCTCGATCGCTCTCATACATGACGGTCGAGCTTCCGTGGGGTAGTCAACTGTAAACCGTCTATCTGAACTTCGACATTGGACAGGAGGCCGACATGAGTGAATCGGGCGGACGGGTGGCTCTGGTCATGGCTGCCAGTAAGGGTCTGGGACGGGCTAGTGCAGACGCGCTCGCGGCGGCCGGGTTCGATCTGGTGGTGTGTTCCCGTTCGGCAGAGTCGATCGAGGCCACAGCCTCCAGCTTGCGTACACGTGGAGCGGAGGTGGAGGCAGTGGTAGCCGACGTTGCTCAGGCGAGCGACCTCGGGGTCGTCTTCGAGCGCGCAGATGCACGGTTCGGCCGTCTCGACGCGCTCGTTGTCAATGCCGGTGGTCCTCCACCAGGGACATTCTTGTCCGCCACTGACGCCGCGTGGGACACTGCGTTCAACCTCACGCTGATGAGTGCCGTGCGAGCCATGAGATTCGGCGTGGAACGCATGCGTCCCGCTGGATACGGTCGGATTATCGTCATCGGCTCGTCTTCCGTGAAGCAGCCGATCGAAGGCCTGGTGCTCTCGAATGCCTTCCGGCCCGCTCTGGTGGGGACCATGAAGACCGTCTCGCAGGAGGTGGCGCGTGACGGCATCACGGTCAATATGGTGTCTCCGGGCCGAGTAGATACCGATCGAGTTCGCGGCCTGGACACAGCACGCGCGCAAGCCCGCAACATGCCGTACGAAGATTATCGGCGCGAATACGAGCAGAGGATTCCGGCGGGACGCTACGGACGTCCGGAAGAGGTGGGCGAACTGATCGCATTTCTTGCCTCAGAACACGCAGGGTACATTACGGGGCAGAGTATCGTGGTCGACGGCGGCATGCTCTCGGCTCTTCCCTGACCGTAGGAGGGTGATGACATTCAAACCACGCGAGCCCGGGGTCTGGGTGATCGTGGCAACTCAGCTCTGACGTGGCTAGCTGGAACTCCTATCGTATCCCGTGACCGATGGTGTCGGGTGACATGCGACGTGCGTGCAGCCAGGTCGTCACTTCCTCTAAAGGAAGTGGCGGGCTGAGGTAATAACCCTGGGCGAAATCACAGCCGAGGGCACGCAATTCGTGCCATACTTCGCGAGATTCTATGCCTTCGGCGACGGTTCTCAGGTTCAGATCGTGGGCGAGGCTAATAATGCCCCGCACGATTCGGTATTCGTTCTCGTTCTCGAGCATGTTGAGCACAAAAGACCGATCGATCTTTACTTCGGCTACCGGAAGATGCTTGAGATAGGCGAGTGATGAATATCCTGTGCCGAAGTCATCGATGGAAATCTTCATCCCCATAGCATGCAAATGCGAGACGACGCCCAACGCGCGCTCGGGGTCGGCCATGACAGTGCTTTCGGTGATCTCGATTCCAACACTGAATGGCGACACATTGGACCGCTGAAGGAGGCGAGTGATGAGTGCCACCAGATGCTGGTCGTGCAGACTTCGGGTCGAAAGATTGACCGCAACGTGCACATCGAGTCCCAGGTCGTGCCAGGCACGGCATTGCCGAATCGCGGTTCGAAGCACCCAGGAACTTAAAGGATGAATCAAGCCGGTGTGTTCGGCCAACTCCACCACCTGGAGCGGCGGTATGAAGTCCTCCTCCGGGTGCTCCCAGCGGATTAGCGCTTCGACTCCAGTAATGTGGCCGGTGTCGAGATCTGCCTTCGGCTGGTAATAGAGGACGAGTTCATCCCGTTCAATGGCCCGTCGGAGGTCGCTAATCAACCTGATGCGACTGCGAGAGTACGGATCCTTGTCCGATTCGTACAACGAGTAACCGCTGCCGGAGCGTTTGGCCTCGTACATTGCGACATCAGCGTGCTGGAGGAGAGTCTCAGCGTCATTGCCATGAGCTGGATAGAGCGCTATCCCGATGCTCCCTCCAACATCGAGGCTTTGTCCTTCGATCGAGAATGGCTGTTCCAGGGTTTTCAGGGTTCGCTGTGCAACGAGGGTTGCACCCAAGGCCGGCGTATTGGGAAGAAGGACCGCAAATTCATCACCACCGAGCCGAGCGACTGCCAGATTGTCGAGGTCGTCGTCGACGAGGCGGCTAATCGTGTCCGATCTCCTCAGCACACCATGTAAGCGTGGACCAAGCTCTCGCAGCAAGCCATCGCCCAGATGGTGCCCGAACGTATCGTTGATCTCTTTGAATCGATCCAGGTCGATGAGGAGGAGGGCGACCGATGTTCCGGCGCGTTCCGCGGCGGGAATGGCGTGCTCGAGTCGGTCAAAGAGCAACGTGCGATTCGGAAGACCGGTCAAGGGATCGTGCAGCGCCTGGTATTCGAGCGCAGCCTGTGCTTGCTTCCACTCGGAGATATCTCGCGCGATGCTTACGAACGCCTGGGGATTGCCGTCTTTGTCCCGGATCACTGATCCGGAGATTTCGGCCGGGAACGTGGTCCCGTCCTGTCTCAACATCGTGTATTCCAGTCCTCTTATACTTCCCTCCTGCATCGTCAACTGCATACCGCTGAGAGCCTGCTCGTGGTCCTGCGGCGCAATCATTTCGAACGCACTGCGTCCGATCATCCGAACCGGATCGTCGAATCCGAATAACAGTGCCGCCTGCTTATTTGCCTTCCGAATGCTGCCTGCAAGATCGACCAGCGTAATGCTGTCGGGCGACGTCTCCACCAGGCCGCGGTATTGCTCCTCGCTTTCTCTGAGTCGTGCCTCCGCTTCGCGTCGATTTCTGCGCTCGGCGACCTCGCGCAATTCTCGCTCGATGGCAGGAGTCAGTCGGGCGAGCTGGCCTTTCATGATGTAATCATTGGCTCCAGCCTTCATGGCGGCCACTGCCAGGTCCTCGCCGATGGTGCCGGAGACGATGATGAATGGAAGATCGACGTCTCGTTGCTGCAGTAGCTGTAGCGCGCGGAGCCCGCTGAATCCCGGCATACTGTAATCGGAGATGACGATGTCCCATTCCCGCTGATCCAGGGCAGCAATCATCTCCGTGCCGGTCTCGACGCGTTCCACCAGAGGATCATACGAGCCTCGCTCGAGTTCAAGGGCAAGCAATTCGGCGTCGTGCTCGGAATCCTCGATCAACAGAACTCGCAGCGGACCGCTCATGAATTGACTCTTTACCTTCTGCCAGGTGTCCGATTCAGGACGAGCCAGTACAGCCCGAGCTGTCCAACCACTTCGTTGAACTGTACGAAGTCGACCGGCTTACGAATGTAGCTATTCACATGGAGTTGATAGCTCCTCAGAAGGTCACTTTCCTCATCAGACGAGGTGAGGATGACGACGGGCAGCAACGCGGTGCGTGCATCCGCCCGCAGGCGAGCCAGAACTTCCAAACCATCGATCCGGGGTAACTTCAGATCGAGCAGCACAAGTCGGGGCAGATCGGCCGTATCACGCCCCCGGTATGTCCCGGTGCCAAAGAGATAATCGAGCGCTTCGACCCCATCACGAGCCACTGCGACTGGATTGGCAATGCGGCTGCTCTCGAGCGCGAGCAGCGTTAATTCCTCATCCCTTGGGTTGTCTTCGACCAGGAGGATGATGCCGCTATCGACGATCATGCGCTGCTCTTCCGGGTTGGTTGCAGGGTAAAACAGAAGGTGGCTCCCTGCCCGGTCGCGCTCTCTGCCCAGATGCGACCGCCATGTCGGTGGATGATGCGCTGGACGGTAGCGAGTCCGATGCCCGTTCCTTCAAACTCTCCCGCGGCATGGAGGCGTTGGAATGGCGTGAAAAGCTTATCCACATATGCCATGTCGAAGCCTGCACCGTTGTCTCGAACCATGAAGACCGGAATCGCATCCTGCCGAGTCACGCTCAATTCAATGCGCGCGCACGGTGAATTGCGGGTGTATTTCCAGGCATTCCCGATCAGGTTTTCAAGAGCGACGTGCAAGAGCGGAGCGTCGCCGATCGCCGCCATCCCGTGGTCGATGACAAACTGGACTTCACGGTCGGGGTCGGCAGTGTGCAAGTTCGCCTCGATCGAGTGGGCGAGCCCGCTCAGATCGACTCGCTCTGGCCGCATTTCACCCCGCGACACCCGCGATAACTGGAGCAAAGCATCGATCAGTCGCCCCATCTCTTGCGCGGCGTCGCGGATGTGGTTGAGGTAGCGAGTACCCCGCTCATCGAACTGTTCGCCGAATCGTTCAAGCAACACCTGGCTGAAGCCGTCCATGCTTCGTAGAGGAGCTCGCAGGTCATGGGAAACTGAGTATGCGAACGCTTCGAGCTCTTGGTTCGCCGACTCGAGCTGGACGGTTCGCTCGATTACGCGCTGCTCCAGTTCCGCGCTGAGTCGGTGTAGTTCGTCTTCCGCCTGTTTACGAGATGTCACATCGCGAAATGCGACGACAGCGCCGAGCCGGTTCCCATCTTCCGTGTCGACGGGACTGGCACTGCCCAGCAAATAGGCGTCAGTTCCGTCCGGCAAGAGCACCTTCCATTCCAGATCGTGCACGACTTCACCCCGAAGTGCTCGCCGCGAGGGGAATAGGTCGGGGTCATACGCGCCATCTTTCCAGGACCGGACCTGAATCTGAGTGCCCGATTGCTCGACGGACTGGCCAACGAGTTGCGCGCCAAAAAATCGACGCGCGGCCTCGTTCATAAACGTGATCTCCTCATTGCTGCTCACCAGAACCAACGCGTCAGCAATGCGTTCCATGACTGCTGTGTGCTCGGCCGCCACCTTTTGCGCCTGCTGATAGAGCCGAGCATTGTCGATCGCCAGCGCAGCGCGACTCGCCAGGTCCTGGGCCAGTGAGAGGTCATCTTCATCAAATAGATGCGCCGATTCGGCTGATACCAATGTGATGGCGCCAAGTGTCTGCCCACGTGCCTTGAGCGGAACGATCATGGCGGAGCAGAACCCCAATTGGCGCATCGTTGCCAGCACTTCGGGATCGGAGATCGCCTCGACCAGCATCGAGTCGGTAATTTCATGGGTGAGATCCGGAGTGCCGGAGCGGATCACCTGGGCTACACCACGAACATCGTCCGAGGCGGCGGGAATCCGCTTTTGCAGATCGTGTGCAAGCGCTACCTTGGCGGGATCGACATGGGCGACGGCAAGTGTGTGGATCGAGCCATCGTCGTGGCGCATGGCGATAGAACACCAATCCGCAATTTCGGGCACCGTGAGATTGGCCAGGGTGATCAGCGTGGCGTCGTAGTCCAGTGAACTGGAGAGAAGCGCGACGGCGTCGATCAGGAACTGCCGCCAGGTTTCCCTGCGCTGATGGTTGCTCGTTACGGCCATCATGCAGGTGAAAACGGGAACGATGGTCGACGACGAATCATCAGCAGCATGGTCGCGCCGGACATCGACTCTGATTCCACAAAGTCAGCACGGCAGGGAAGCGCTGTTCGAGTCGCTTCCTTATACAACAGTCTATCAGAGCACGT
This sequence comes from Chloroflexota bacterium, assembly GCA_025449555.1. Classification (GTDB taxonomy): domain Bacteria; phylum Chloroflexota; class UBA5177; order UBA5177; family UBA5177; genus JANWJD01. The sequence goes on from JANWJD010000068.1 coordinate 9,611, forward strand.
TTCACATGGGACATACCTGCTCCTCCGAAAGTGACCCTGTCGGAGGGGGCGCCCTCCTGCTCGGGTTTTGACTGGTCGTGGTTTTCACCACGTCATTCGTGCCCTCCCCACGGTCCACTGCAAACGAGTAAACCACGTCGATAGGACTCATGCCTACGGCTGTTAGGACTGATTATTTCCTGTCTTTCGGCCCGGATACTCCGTCTGCCGACTCTTTGGAGGACGGTGGATCGAGTGGTAGCGGGATACGCGGTTGACGTTCAGTCCTGCGATGACCGTGTCTGGGCACCGCGTGACCTGACCGCGATCGCCTGAAGGCAACCCAGGTCGGCGCTTCCGGAACTCCAGAGAACGCCGACCTGCTCAGACGCGTGCAGATACGCCCGACTTTTTCAACAACACGAGCGTACGGCTTGCTCTATCCTATATACCGGTCGTGGTACGATCGCTCACGCGCTGAAGTCGAAGTCCTCACGCTCTCCGTGACCACCGGCCTGCCAGGCCCTCATATCGGGCACGTTCGACTTCCCGGAACTCTTCCCAAGAATAATGTTCTCCCGAAATGCTGCGGCCCCATGAAGTACCCGAGTTAATTCGCCTGTTGGTCCTTTCAAGTCGGTCACCGAGATATCGACCAGGTCCCCCACCGTCACGTGCGTGGTATCGCCCGTCCGCTCGACCGTAATTGTCGCGGTCTGGGTCGGCAGCGTCTCCGTCAGAAGACTGGCGATGATCTCGAAAGGCCCGCCCTTCTTGCCTTCAAATACGGACTCGAGCGCAGTGCGCTGTTCCGGCGTGTCGGACGGATCGAAGTACATACGTCCTTTTCCATTGCCCGAAAGGAAACCGCTTGGCCAATCGCCGACGAACGCACCTTTCGTGCCGGCGACATCGACACCTTCAACGTCTCCTTGGTCGATGTCGAACACGAGGCAGGCCGAGCACCAGCCCTGATCTCCCTCCAGCTCGCCCAGAACGCAGGGGCAACCGACCTTGCAACTACATGGAGCGTAATAATGGCCCGTCATATGCCACGCCATGGCGCACTCCTTGCCGTCGAGCAACCGCGGAGACAGCATCCAGCCAAGCTACTCGATCGTCTA
>JANWJD010000069.1 GCA_025449555.1 Chloroflexota bacterium
AATGGCCAGACCCAGATTCGACACCTCAACTTCATCTTGAATCAAGGCGTGTGTACCGATTACGACCTGGGCCGAGCCATCGGAAATCCGCGCCCGGGTCTGCCGTTTCACTGCTTTGGCCATGCTTCCAATCAGTAATTCGCACTTCACGTCGAAAGGTTCGAGCAAGCCGCGAAGGGTGCTGAAGTGCTGCTCGGCAAGAATTTCAGTTGGTGCCATCAGCACTCCCTGTTTTCCGGCTTGCACCGCCTGCAGTAATGCCGCCGCCGCCACGACGGTCTTTCCCGATCCGACGTCGCCCTGCAGGAGTCGGCTCATCGGCAGCGAGCTGCTGAGATCGTCGGCCACTTCCCCGATCACTCGCGCCTGTGCCCCTGTCAGGGAAAAGGGAAGGGATGATCTGAATCGATCGAATGTCGCTGGATCGGTCGCGAGGGCGACGTCGATCTCGGGCTGTCGCCAGCGTGCTTTGCGGATGAGAAGGCCAAGTTGGATCAGCAACAACTCATCGAACGCCAGCCGGCGCTGCGCCTCGAACTTCAGGTCCAGATCAGTGGGGAAATGGAAGTGACCGATGGACTCCTGGAGGCCCTCCAGACCGTGCCGCGTGCGCAAGTCGTCGGGTAAGAAGTCATCCAACACGCCGGCGTATTCATCCACGACTCGATGTATGAGCTGACGAAGGGAGCGTTGATAGAGCCCCTTGGTGAGTGGGTACACCGGCACGAGACGTGCAGCATGCGTGAGCTCTAGATCCTTGATCAATTCGTAGTCGCGCGGCACGAACGTTACGCGCCCGTTGTTGACATCGGGTTCCCCGGTAATCGCAATGCGCGCACCAACCGGGAGCTGTTGCGTCAGGTACGGCTGGTTGAACCAGCGCACAGCCACAACTCCGGTATCGTCTTCGACCGTGGCCGTGGTAATCACAATCTTGCCACGCGTGTAGTTGTTGCGGACGTCCCGGATGGTTCCCACCAGCGTGGTCTTTGTTCCTACACGAAGACGGCTGATCGAGCGCGTGTCGGTATAGTCGTAGTGCGCGCGCGGAAAGTAATACAGAAGCTCCCGCACCACGTGGACGCCAACCTTGTACAGGGCATCTGCAGTGGCTTTTCTCATGCCTTTGAGGGATGAGACGGGTGTGTCGAGGTCCTGAGGGTTATGCACGATGGACAGCTTGGGACGCGACGGTCGCGGCACCGGCGGCGGCGAAGGATTCGCACTCTCACCCGACGCGTCGGCCTGGATGGGTGTGCCCGGGCGGGGGATCGGTTGAGCATGGGGTGCGTGCGGCTCCGCCTCGGGAGCCGGAGCGGATACGTGTCCTCGTCGCAGAAGAATGTGCAGCGCCGCTGCTACTGCAGCTTCGCGAGCGCTGCGATCCGCAGCCTCGTACCCCTGGAGCGAATCCGCGGCTTCCGCCAGACCTTCAGCTCCTACCGCGCCACTGCGACCTATCTGGAGACGTGCGAAGGCGCTGATTCCGCCGACCGCCGCTCGATCTTGAAAGCCCTGTTGACGCTCCAGCACCAGAACGCGTTGCAGCAGGGTCTGGGCATCCGGGGCGGTCGACATACGGTTTAGGCGACCGCCGGGGACATGTCCCGCACCAACTCTGATACAGCACTCAGCGCGAACTCAATGTCCTGGCGTGAAACCTCATAGCTGGTGACAGCTCGAATGACGCTTCCGCCGTTCCCCGCTACCTGCACCCCGCGCTCCGCCAGGCGAGCGATGAATCGATCCGGCGTGACACCAAGGCGACCGATATCAAAGTTCACTATGTTGGTCTGAACGGTAGCGAGATCGACGGAGGTTCCCGGAATTTCGGCCAATCCGTGGGCCAGAAGCCGTGCGTTGGCATGATCCTCCGCCAGTCGGTCGACACCTGATTCCAGCGCGACAATGCCGGCTGCGGCAATAACTCCCACCTGTCGCATGCTACCTCCCAGGAGCTTCCTCCAACGCCTCGCGCGATCGACGAAGGCAGTCGTCCCACAGAGCATGCTTCCGATCGGAGCGCCGAGACCTTTGGAGAGGCAGAACGAAACTGAGTCAACGTCACGCACCAGGGAGCCGGCCGGCACGTTGAGCGCCACCGCAGCATTGAATATCCTGGCGCCGTCCATATGAACGGGAATGCCATGACTCTTTACCGGCTCGACCATCGCCGCGACATCGTCGGCGGACAGTACCGTACCCCCGCAGCGGTTGTGCGAATTCTCCAACGCCAAACATCCGGTGGGCGGATGGTGCGGGTCATCAGATCGGATTGCCGAGCGGATCGCATGCGGATCGATCCCTCCACGCGCATCATTTGCCAGAGTCCGTAGTTGCAGACCTCCCACGACCGCAGCGCCGGCCGACTCTGCATTGAAGATATGAGTTTCGTCGCCTAACAAAACTTCAGAGCCTGACTTTGCGTGTGTGAGCAGCCCGATGAGGTTGCCCTGAGTACCGCTGGACAAGAAGACGGCGGCTTCCTTTCCCATACGCTGTGCCGCCAGCTCTTCGAGCCGATGGACGGTCGGATCCTCATTCCAGAGGTCGTCCCCGACTTCCGCTTCGTACATGGCGCGGCGCATTGCCTCGGTTGGTCGGGTAAAAGTATCGCTCCGCAACTCGACCGTTCGGGTCATACCTGGACGAACCGGACCTCTTTGAGTTTGCCGTTGATGTCGAGCAGCGCCAGGGTACCAGGCGCCCCGGAGTGGTCCTGGTCGGTAGCACTGCCGGGATTGATAAATGGAACGCCGTGCAGGACGTCGAAGTACGGGTGATGCGTCTGGCCAAAGATGACGCAATCAACATGCTCGCCGAAGATATCTTCAGGTTTCTTCACGTGGGCGGCGAACTGCGAAACTGAGCCGATGTCGTGGGCGATACCGACCTTGAAACCGTCCAGGTCCTCCACACGGGTATCGGGTAAGGCGGCCAGATCGAGCTCAAAGTTGTTCCCTCGGACTGCGAGAACAGTTCTACTATCGCCCTCGAGACTTTCCATGACGTGTTCGCATTTCAGATCGCCGGCGTGCACGACCACGTCCACGTCATTCAGAAGCTCGAGCACCTCTTTGGGGACAGCATCTGTCCCTTTCCAGTGCGTGTCGGCCAGAACTGCAACTCGCATAGCAGGCTCTCCTCCTTCAAGCAGAACGAACACGTAGCGTGGTGCAATTGTACCACCGCGAAACCGTGGGGGAAGCCGGTATGAAAGAATGGTCCACATGGAAACTATCCTCATTCCGCGCACCGGATTGGTGCTGAGAAACCCGGTGATTGCCGCCTCCGGGACGTTCGGATACGGTACCGAATTTGCGTCAAGGATGGATATTTCCGGGCTGGGGGCGATCGTGTGCAAAGGAACCACACGCCGACCCCGAGCAGGAAACGAGCCACTTCGCCTGGCCGAAACGCCGGCGGGAATTTTGAACACGATCGGGCTGCAGAATATTGGAGTAGACGCAGTCGTCGCCGAGCAAGCGCCGAAGTGGGTGACACTTGGCGTACCCGTCCTGGTCAACGTAAGCGGGACCTCGGTGGAGGATTGTTGCGATATCGTGGACCAGCTCAGCGGGGTCCCCGGAGTTGCCGGCATCGAGTTGAACATCTCCTGTCCCAACGTGAAAGAGGGCGGCGTTGCCTTCGGGACGAACGCACGCCTGGCATCAGAGGTAACGGCCGCGGTGCGCGAAGCGACCACGCTTCCGCTGGTAGTCAAACTGTCGCCCAACGTGAGTGACATCGTGGAGATCGCGTGCGCCGTGGAATCGGCCGGTGCCGATGCTATCAGCCTCATCAACACGTTGTACGGGATGGGAATCGATCGCAGACGTCGCGCTCCCCTGCTGGCCAGCGTGACCGGTGGACTATCCGGCCCGGCAATAAAGCCGGTGGCGCTCTACCTGGTATTTGCCGTGGCCGGCGCGGTGCGGGTGCCGATCGTGGGCCTGGGAGGCATCATGTCAGCCGACGATGCGCTTGAGTTTCTCCTGGCGGGAGCGACCGCGGTGGGACTTGGCACGGCGTTAATGGCAAACCCGACGGCATGGCGCAATGTGGTCAGTGGACTGTCACGCTGGATGACTCGAGAAGGCGTGGGACACATCGTGGAGATCGTGGGTGCGGCGAATCCGGACTTCAAAGGGAAACCGGCGAGAAATTTCTCGCCGGCTCCGGGGAATTTGGTGGAGATGGGGGCGAATCGAACGCCCCGTCCAGAAGACTGGTCACAATGACATCTACAAGCTTAGAAGGCATTTAATCTCGCCGAAGAAGCCTCTACCTTCGAATTCTCCTCCGGCAAACCCAGCAGACTTGAGCAGGTCCTATGGGTTCTCGGGCCCACCGCACAGCCGACTTTATTGCACCGTCCCCAACCCGTCGGCGATGGGTCGGCTAGGTGACGTTACCTAATTAGGCAGCGTATGCGTATTCAGTGTTGGCAGTTATGCCGTTGCCAGTTGTTTAACGAGACATCCACTGGCACCTCGGCTTGCAGTCCTTGCTCCAGACCCCCTGTCGAAACCTGACATCCCCATGTACACCTGAAGGGTAGCAACTTTATCATCAATTGTCAATGGTTGGCTGATGCTGTGTCGGACCGACCAACCGAGCGGAGGCGGCTCATCCAGATCAAGACTTCGAACGCCCCCACAAAGGCCGAGAGCGACACGGTGGCATAGAACACGGTGTACCAGAGCCACCCTCTCGCCACCAGGCACATGGTCGTGCAGTCCGTGCTCAGCGCGCCTGCGCGCAGTACGACAAGTGCGGAGCCCCACACCACCACGTACGGAGCGATCCAGGCGGCCCGCCTGAGCCGGCGAGCAACGCGAGTCGTACGTCGGGATTCTACGGCGGGCAGATCGGGAAACATGCTGGCCGACTACGGCGCTCTGGTACGCGAATTCATAGTCTCGGATTGCGGGCCTCTCGCCTGCTCCACCGCGACCGAACCGCCGGCAGCGCCAAGTGAAACGACAAATGCCACTGCCATAAAGGCGATCGTAGCCGGTAACCAGAGAATGATCAGAACCTCGCCCATGTACTCCCCCCTGCTCTTGCGAACACGCATTCGGAGCGCAAACTCCCAGAGTCCGCGGAGTTCACTATACGCGCAGTGAGGAGACTTTCAAGCGGCAAAGGCAGGGCATAGAGCCACCTTGCCAGGTTATGTCATGAGAAGGCCGCATGCGGCGAATCGGTCGCCGGCCGAGAATTTCGGGACGATTCTGCGTACGTTTCTGCCGTCGTGCAGGCACCACTCCCCGCGGAATTCACCAAGAAATGCACCAAGTTGCGCACACTGCCCGAATGACGGGTGCGTTGCGGAGTCAGGTGGAAACGACGGTCTCTTCCCGGTTTCCGAGTGCGGCTCGCAATCCCTCCGCGAACGGCGCTCGCACGATGCCCCGTTCAGTCACGATGGCCGTGACCAGGCGCGATGGTGTTACATCAAACGCCGGATTTGCGACAGCCGTCCCTTCCGGGGCGGTCCTCACTCCCCTGAACGACGTCACTTCGTCCGGTTTACGCTCCTCGATCGGGATGTGATGTCCGTCTGCAATCGAAAGATCAACGGTCGAGGTCGGCGCCACGAAATAGAACGGTAACGCGTGGGCGCGCGCCAGTACGGCAACGCTATACGTGCCAATTTTGTTGGCGCCGTCGCCATTGGCCACGATGCGGTCCGCGCCGACCATCGCGAGATCGATCTGTCCACGTTGCATGAAATGCCCGGCCATGTTGTCGGTTATCAGGGTGTGGGGAATGCCTGCTTCGCGCAGTTCCCAGGCCGTGAGCCGGGCACCCTGGAGGAGGGGCCGTGTCTCGTCGACCCACACGTGCAGGCGCTTACCTGCTTCGTGCGCGGCTTGAATAACTCCCAGGGCCGTGCCGTAGGCTCCGGTTGCAAGCGCGCCGGCGTTGCAGTGGGTGAGAATGTTGGCCCCGTCTGGAATGAGCTCCGCGCCATGCCGGCCCATCGCTCGATTGCACCGCTCGTCTTCCTTCAGCATGCGCGTTGCTTCGAGTAGCAATCGTTCAGCAATCTGTTTGGAGTCCGCGCCACCCGACGCATCGAGCACGGCGCGCATCCGCTCCAGCGCCCAGAAGAGATTGACCGCGGTGGGTCTGGTCGCGGCCAGCTGGGCGGCGGCAGCCGAGACGCCTGATCGGAATTCGGTTTCGGCCAGGTGCTGATCGGCCAGCAGGCGCGCGGCGAGCGCCACGCCAAATGCGGCGGTCAATCCGATCGCCGGAGCGCCACGCACCCGCAGGCTGGTGATGGCTTCGGCCACGGACGGTATGTCGCGGCACTCAATAAAGACGGTTTCCAGCGGCAACTTCGTCTGGTCCAATAGGCGAATGGAACCGTCTCGAAAATCCAGCGTGGGAACGGTCATGTCAAAGCTCCCTCTTCTTCAGTGCGAAGCGTTGGGCTGGAGGAGCCGAAATTGGAGACTGTCGCACGGAGCAATGCCGCGAATTGGCCCGATACGCGAAGTGCTGTTTCCATCACCTCTTCGTGATTTAGCTTCTGCGGCAACATACCGGCCGCCATATTGGTGATACATGAGATGCCGAGCACGCGCAACCCCATGTGATTGGCCGCAAGTACCTCGAGCACCGTCGACATCCCAACCGCATCACCGCCCAGCATTCTGACCATGCGGACCTCCGCCGGCGTCTCATAGGTTGGTCCGAGGA
>JANWJD010000070.1 GCA_025449555.1 Chloroflexota bacterium
AGCCTGGTAACCGGAGCATACCTGGTAATCGGTCTGGCCGCGATTGCACATTTGCTTCCCGTGTCGACCCTGCTGGTGGTGCTCAGCCTACCGGTCTTCGTGTGGGTGCTCCGGGCCTCCGAACTCGGCGCCTCGGGCCAGGTGCGCGCGCTGTCGATGATCGACCTGAAGACGGCTCGCTTGCACTCGATTTTCGGAGTCCTGCTGGTCGTCGGACTCGCCATGGCGCGCTACGTTCATTGAGCGGCAAACGAGTATCGACGCATTCGAATTTATTCAAGGAACGGTTTGTGACTAACACCAAGGACACCCTCTTTCGGCGCGCGCTGGTCGGCATCGTCCTCGCCACGCCCATCTGGACTTTCGTCTTCAGGAGCAAACGGGCCAACTTCTGGGTGCGCATGACGGCTGGAGCCGGCGCGCTTGGTTCCTACGCCCTATGGGCGCGACCCGAGCAGCGCAAGGAATTGCCGACCCTGAAGGACATACTGGTCGGCGTGGCATCGGCCGGCGGACTCTACGCCATCTTTCAAGTCGGCGATCGTCTGGCGCGGCGCATCATGCCGGCCGGTACGGAGGAAATCGCCTCTGTATACGAGTTGCGAGGCAAGGCGCCGACACCGCTCATCACGGCCCTGCTGGTTTCGGTGATCGCTCCCAGCGAGGAATTGTTCTGGCGAGGCATGGTGCAGCGTGCGTTCATGGACCGATTCGGACCGGCCAGAGGCACCCTGGCCGCCAGTGCCGCTTACGGCGGAATCCACCTGGTCACCTGCAACCTGACGCTCACCGGCGCAGCGGCCACTGCCGGCCTGTATTGGGGCACCGAATACGCCGTGCAACCACGGCTGGGGCCGCTGCTCGCGAGTCACATCTTGTGGGATGTGTGGATCTTCCTGATTGCGCCTACGCCCGGCGCCGGGAAAGCAGCCTAACCCCGGTTTCCCGCCGTTACAAAAAAGCCCCGCCCAACGTTACAAAAGAAGTGGGGAAGGGCGGCAGCGGGCCCATCCCGAAGGGTGCACCCGCTGCCAGATTGGCTCCATCATCCCTTGAAACCAATCTTTTGTCAAGGGGATGTATAGCCGCGCCGCCACACCGATGGCATAATAGATTTCCCGCGAGCACAGTCTGAACGATGGGAGTCTCTATGCATCTTCGACGACCGCTTCTGGTCTCACTTCTGGCGCTGGTCCTGACCACTGGGAGCGCATCAGCCGCGTCCTGGCGCTCTTACTCCAGCAAGCCTCTGGGCTTCGCCGTCAGCTATCCCACATCGTGGAGGGCGCTCAGCATTGCGCAACCAAGTGAAAAGCAAGTTCAGTTCTCGAACCCAGGTGCGACGACCTACACCGTAACTGTCACCGTTTTGCCTCTCAACGGCGGATCAACCGTCAAGGTATTAAAACAGCGCTTCCTCGCGTTCGAGCAGCGCGGCGGCAACGCGCCCCTCGCCTCCGTCCAGTGGAGCCCGATCACCCTGGGCCATCGGCACGGCATTGGCGGTGTGTACATTCCCTCCACGGAGGGCGGCGTGGCGGTGGCCAGTGGCTACTACGTGGTGCCCTGGAAGACTCGTACCTACGTGGTCGATATCCTGTCGGTCCAAAAGCCCTCGCCCCACACCCTCAACCGGTTCCCGGCCATCTACAAACAGATCCTCGCCACGTGGCGGTTTCTGTAAGCGAGACCCATCCTCGCCGGTCGAAGGCGTCTACGACTCGGGTGGAGTCTCCGGGTCGTCGAGCTGATGATCCTGGGTTTCCTCGTAGCGTGCCAGCGTTTGTCGGAAAAACGTTCCGATCTTACTTTCCGACACGTTGGTAGCCATGGTATCGATACCCTGTCTCAGCTTGGGCTCGAGCACAGTGTCAACCCACGTCTTTGCCATGGCGGCCGCTTCCTCCGACACCACGTCCGGCCAAACGTCGCGCACCTTTTCCACGCCGGAGGGGAACAGGTTTTCAAGCACGTCACGCGGATGATTCGTGCCCTCGCCGTCACCTTTGGCGGCATTCTGGACATTCTTGAAAAGCTCGCCGAGGCGCCCGAATCCACTGCCGGACTCTGCCTCCGGGGGGAGTGCCGCTTGCGGCGGGGGTAGGGCGGAATGGCGTCTGCTGCCTACCCACCAACCGGCGATGGCGCCGGCACCAAGACCCACGCCGAGCGCAATCAGCGGGTAATGTTTGATTGTGCCCTCCAGATCGAATTCGTCACCCGTAACCTCCTCGAAGAGATCGCCGAGCATCTTTCCGATCTGCCTGGCCTGTCCAATCAGTTCCTCAAAGTCACTGGAATCCATCACATGTCTCCGTATCTGAGTATACGCGTCTGAGCTGCCGGCGGGTCGTTCAAACCACTTGTTGGATCGAAAAATCTACTGGCCCGCCGGGATGCTCAGGTGAAAGGTTGTACCCTCCCCCGGCGCTGAGATGGCAGTCAACGTGCCACCATGCGCCACGGCGATGCCATGTGCCAGGTGCAATCCGAGCCCAAGACCGTTCGACCGTAATCCTCTCTTGAAGCGATCGAAGAGATTGGACAACTCTTCCGGCATGATGCCCGGGCCCTCGTCCCGTACCGAGAAGACCGCCCACACACCGTCCTCCCGCTTTTCCCGCCGCACGCCGACGCTGACGGGTTTGCCGCTAGGACTGTGCTCCAGGGCATGGGACAGGATGTTCTCGAGCGCCTGTCGCAACCGATCGGGATCGCCCCGAATTGATATCTCCTCGGAGGCGTGAAGTTCAATATCACTGTTTTCGGTGCGAACGAGCCTCACTGTGTCCTGCAATAGGGCGCAACACTCAACCGACTGATAAGACAGGGCGAAAGACCCCTGTTCGAGTCGACCGGCATCCAGTAAGTCATCGACCAGGCGGCAGATCCTTCGGACCGATGCCGAGGCGGCGTCGACGCTAGCTGCGTCTTGTTCGCGGCCTGCTCGTAGGGCTCGCCGTTGCATGAGGTCCAGCCTTCCCTTGAGCGGGGTGAGGTAATTGCCCAGATCATGCGCCAGAACAGTGATGAGCTCACTGACGGCGCTACGGCGGCTCCGCTCGGCCGCGTCCGCTGCAATCTTCTCCACGAGCTCAGCGCGATGGATGATGATGCCGATGCACCGGGCAACCGCTTCCATGAAGTGCAAGTCGTCGTTCGAAAAGCGCTCCTCCTCAGCATCTGTCGCGGCCAGCACCCCTCTGCGTTCCCCGTTGACGATCAACGGGACCACGATCATCGATCGAACTCCCAGTCCGTACCTGATGCCGTCGAGCACCTCTGGGTCCAGGTGAGTTGCTCCGCTCAAGTAGGACTGCCCGGACAAATACGTGCCGACGGTTCGTCCTCCGTTTGCCACCGGCAGCCGGTCCATGCCGATTTCGCGCTGGCGTTGTCCCATCGGCGTGTCGCTCACCCCCTGGGCTACCAGCGTGTCCGCGACCGGGTCGTGGAGAAAGAGATCGATCGTGTCCACGCTCAGTGCCTGCGAGATAAGATTGCTCGCACGCTCAACCACCGCCGGCACGTCGGTCGCCTCGATTTCCAGCAGTTGCTGAAGCGTCGCCAGGAGCCTGCGCTGATTGTCAGCGTCTTGGTCCCGCGCATCAGTTCCCCGCATGGCACCCGCTCCTGCCCGAAACGTATGAGTTGCCCGCACCATCCCTTTCGACTGCAGTCTTTACCCCGTGCATACTTCGTACCGCGGGTGGCGACCTGCATTCCGCCATCGGTTTCATGGCTGAGAGTTGAAGCCGATTTACAATGCAGCCATGCAAGGGACCGGTCTCATGCGGGCACAACGCCTCCATCAACAGGGTTCGATCGACGATGGCCGGCTTCAACTCGATGAGGTCCCGATACCCGTGCCCGGCCCATCGGAACTGTTGGTCGAGGTTGAGGCCTGTGCCATCTGTCGCACCGACCTTCATGTGGTCGAGGGGGATCTCCCTCCGGTCCGGATGCCGATTATTCCGGGCCACCAGGTCGTCGGACGTGTCGTAGGAGGCGGAGACGCAGTGCGTCGCCACAGAGCGGGAGACCGGGTCGGCATCGCCTGGTTACGGTCCACTGACGGCACCTGCCGTTTTTGCACCCGGGGCGAAGAGAACCTGTGTCCGCATGCTGGTTTCACCGGCTATACCGCGGATGGTGGGTACGCGGAGTACGCCGTTATTGACGAATCATTCGCCTACGACATTCCAGCCACGGCGGACGCGATTCAGGCCGCGCCATTGCTCTGCGCTGGCATTATCGGGTATCGAGCGTTACTACGGAGTGAGATCAAGCCGGGTCAGCGCCTTGGCATGTACGGCTTTGGCGCCTCGGCTCATGTCAGCATTCAGATCGCTCGCTACTGGGGTTGTCAGGTCTACGTGGCGACGCGCGGGGAACATCACCGAGCACTGGCAAGAACGCTGGGCGCCGTCTGGGTAGGAGGATCAACCGATACTCCTCCAGAAAAACTGGATGGGGCGATCATCTATGCGCCCGCCGGTGAATTGGTACCCATCGTGCTCGAGGCGCTGGATCGAGGAGGAACGCTGGCATTGGCCGGTATCTACCTGACCGACGTACCCACACTCGACTACGAGCGTCATCTTTTCTACGAGCGATCCATCCGGAGCGTCACCGCAAACACCCGGGAGGACGGCCGAGCGCTGCTGCATGTGGCGGCAGAGATACCGATTCACACCCAGGTCGAAACGTTCGCCTTGCGCGTGGCGAACGACGCCTTGCAACGGCTGAAGCATGACGGCATTGATGGTGCCGGGGTCCTCGACCTATCCCGTTAGATGTCCAAGGTCGCACCGCGAGTCTGGCACAGAAATTGCCTCAACAGTAGTCGAATTACATGATCAGCTTCATGTGTTAGGTCATCCGGAGGTCGTAATGGGCAATCTTCTCTGGGTTCTCGTCGCAATTCTCATCATCGCCTGGCTGCTCGGTCTGGGAGGCATTTTCCACCTCGCCGCCAGCCTGATCTGGATCATTCTGGTCATCGCCATCGTCCTGGCGGTGGTGGCATTCCTCACCGGCGGCTACATGTCGTAGCCCCCTCCCACACCATTCGGTAGGGCCGGCCCACGAAGCAGTGGCCGGCCGCTCGGTCGCGCGACACCAGGGCGGCGAGGTCCACTCCCCTCGATCGGTCTTTCGCTCACTTCGTGCGCGCGATTCCTTGGTTTTGCCTTTGTGTCCGGCACGATACTTGCAGCGAAGTACGAGGCTCAACACCACCCCTGTCTAACGTTCCGTGAGGATGTGCGCCGGAGTGGGACGAGCCCCGTGATAGCCTTGGACATACTGAAAACGGCATCGGAGGATCTGGACAAGATCTGCTGCACCTGATGCAGCCCGTACCCCGATGGATCTTTTACAAGCGGCGTTCAATTACATCCGGTCGAACCCTTCCGAGTTTGAAGGGTCTCTGCAACAGCATCTCAGGCTCAGTGCATCGGCAATTCTCATCGGTTTCGCCCTGTGCTTCCCGTTGGGAGTGCTCGCCTCGCGCAGCCGTGCCATCTCGATTTACTCGCTCAACCTGTTTGGAGTGATTCGAGCGGTCCCGAGCGTGGCGCTCCTTTTCGTCGCCTATCCGTACCTGGGCACCGGATTCAAGCCGGCCCTACTCGCACTGGCGGCACTCGCCTGCCCGCCCATTCTCATCAAT
>JANWJD010000071.1 GCA_025449555.1 Chloroflexota bacterium
GCCGCTGGATCGCAGCCACGAGTACGGCTCGACCATCGTGGAGGCAGTGGCATTGGACCGGCCACGCGTGATCTATGGGAATGTGCAGAACTCGGGTCTGATCGACAACCTTCCGGCCGGTTGCGTGGAGGTGGCTTGCCTGGTGGATCGCCGGGGGCTCCAACCGTGCCACTTCGGTCCCCTGCCCGAGCAGCTCGCCGCCCTCAATCGGAGCCACATGGCGGTCCACGCGCTCATGGTGCAGTCGCTGCTGGAGGGCGACAAGCAGGCGGCGCGCTACGCCTTACTGCTCGACCCGCTCAGTGCGGCCGTCTGCTCGCCCGCGGAGATCAGCGCCATGTTCGACGTGATGTGGGAGGCCGAACGCGACTACCTGGAGCCATTTTCCTGATAGAGGAAGTCCCACCGCTCCCGCGGGAGTGGTGGGACTGAAGAGGGAGCGACAGGCGTTACGGGCAGCTCACCACACGCACGTTGCCGGTGTGGATGTAGGTGTCCAGGCGCCGGTTGAAGAGCGATTGGGTGATCTCGATGGTTTTGCCGGCAGTGAGCTCCGCCCAGGTGCCGGGCTGTCCGTTACAGCGCGTGACGTGCGTCACGCCACCGCGCACGGCGTGGACCACACCCTTGACCGGCCCGTTCGAATCCGACTTCAAGACGAAGAGCGTGAGACGCGGGCCGGAAGCGGCGATGAAGTCCTGGCTATCGACGTACGCCTCCTGGATGTCGGTGTCCTGCACCGCATAGGTGGGATTGAGGACGTAACCGCCGCTTCCCAACACACCCCAGGCGTTAATGTGGTCGCCATCGGACAGCCGGCCCAGGCTGTAACGGCCCCAATAGCGGGCATAGAAGCCGGTTGACTGGGTGATCTGGAGGAGGACCAATCGGCCTTCCTCGGTGCAGACCACGAGTCCTCGATTTTGCAACGTGGCCGCTTTGATAGCAGAGGTACCGCGGTCCCGACAGGCCACGGGAATGTTACCCCCGCCGTTAATGGGTTTCGCGACCAGCGTCCCGCTGACGGTCGGCTGCGCGGCATTGATGTTGGACGGAGCAGTACTCGGTCCAACCGATTGGGCGGCCACCGAGCCGGTATGCACCAACCCCAGGACACTGACACCAAGGGCCAGGGCGGCGATGTATGTGCGGATGAGTAAGCGCGTTGACACAGGGCTTTTCCTCCTACCGGTTCTCCGGACTTGTCAGAAACGCGGTGGCCACCTGGGAACCATGCTAAAGGGAGGATCTTTCCCCCACGCGAACCGCTGCTTACAGATGCCTGAACAGAGGGTGAACTCTTACCCGGGTCTTACCTGATTCACAGCCTGCGGGAATGGAACCTGAGCAACCGAGGTCGGCATGGATATCGATGCGGCGGGAAGGGCAGGCGAAGCAGCACGCCGGCTGCTCCCTACGACCGTTTCTTCGGGCCGAACGGGCAGACTAAACGGGCCAGCCGTTCCGGGCGGCGCGGTACGCTGTGATAGCTGGCGATGGAGGTGAGCGATGCCCCTGATTGATATGCCCCTGGATGAGTTGCGGGGTTACCGCGGCCGCAACCCAAGACCGGCCGACTTTGACCAGTACTGGGCTCGGGCCCTCGCCGAATTGGAGGGAATCGATCCGCAGGTGGAGTTGCAACCGCATGTTCTGCCGGCGGTGGTGGCTGACTGTTTCGATCTGTACTTCACCGGGGTCGGAGGTGCGCTCATCCACGCCAAGTACCTGCGACCGGCCGTGAGCGACCAGCCACACGGTGCCGTGCTGATGTTTCATGGCTACTCCGGCCACACCGGCGATTGGGCAGACAAGTTGGGCTACGTGTCTCAGGGGTATTCGGTCGCGGCGCTCGACGTGCGGGGACAGGGCGGCCAATCCGAGGATCCCGGGGGAGTAAGGGGAAACACCCTGCAAGGGCACATCATTCGCGGGCTAGACGATGAGCCGGATCGACTGTTCTATCGCAGCGTCTTTCTCGACTGTGCCCAGCTCGCGAGCATCGTCATGGGATTCCCCGAGGTAGACGAACGTCGCGTGGCGGCGATCGGGGCCTCGCAGGGAGGAGCCCTTACGCTGGCCTGTGCGGCGCTGGAGCCACGCATCACCCGCGCCGTGCCGATTCATCCCTTTCTCTCCGACTACCGACGGGTGTGGGAGCTGGACCTGGCGAAGGATGCCTATGCCGAGCTGGTCCAGTACTTTCGCCTCTTCGACCCACGCCACGAACGGGAGGAGGAAGTCTTCACCCGGCTCGGGTATATCGACGTCCAGCACCTGGCGCCGCGCATCAGGGCCAATGTGATGATGGTGACCGGCCTGATGGACACCATCTGCCCACCCTCCACCCAGTTCGCCGCCTACAACAAGATCGAGTCCCGGAAGCGAATGGTGCTCTACCCCGACTTCGCGCACGAAGCATATCCGGGTCTTCCGGACCTGATGTTCGAGTTCCTGGCGACCCTGTGAGGCCGAAGAAATCATAGCGCCGTTCCGCCCGCCTCCCCAAGCGTTGTCGTCCCGACCCCTCCACCGGCCGCCACCCAGCCGTCCGTAGCTCGGTGCTCCGACGCCGAGTGCTCGGGCGCTCTCATGCTCTGGCATCGGCTGCGGTGCCCCGTTTTTATCCTTCATGGCGGTCGCAGACCATGGGTGTCTCTCTGTTACAACAATGTGTCCGTCAGAGCCGCTACGATCGAGCCTGCGACGGAGCGACCGGCCTACGACCTCCGCACCTCCCGAAACGACTTCAAGTAGGGGACGGCCCCCGCGCCGTCCCTCCTTCTGCGTACCGGAACAGCAGGGCAGATCGCCTCTTCTTCCAGAACCTTCTTCCACATATTGCACCTTGTATTAACAAGTCGCTATAGAATACGACGACACAACGGTATGGGAGAGCTATATGGAGGATCCGGAGGACCGTCTGCTTACGGTGGTCGAGGTGGCCAGGTACTTCCGGGTCGATCCGGAGTCCGTTCGTCGCTGGTTACGAGAGGGTAAGCTGCTGGGTATCAACCTGGGACGCGGGCCGGGTTGGCGCATCCGCGTGGGAGACCTGCAAACCTTTGTCACCGAACGTCACACCAAACCAGGACAGATGCCCACCGAGATCGACGAGAACGGCGAGAATGGCAATTCCGATCAGTGAGGTGCCCACGTCCATGAACCGGATGAGATACACCTCGCTGAAGACGCTTGATTATCTACCTGCACATATCTCACTCACGGACGGTGCGCATTTCCCGGCCGATACCGGGCCAGCGCGCGGGAGTACGGTCGCGTGGCGCTACAGGCGTTGTCCTGATATGGCGATCGACGTGAGACGCCTTCGGGAATAAACAGGTAGATGATGCCTTTCCGAAATAACCGGAAGTCCTCGGGTGAATTGTTGGCCACGATAGCGGTTTTCGGCACCTGTTTGCCCCGCCACACCTCTTGCACTTGCACCACTGCCGTCAGTGCATGATCCCTGGTCTCGATGACCTTACCGACAAAAACGATGGGTGCCGTGACGAGAACGCGTGACAACGATGGGGTGATGGCGCACGATGCTCGTACAGGCTCGGCAGTCGTCCCGGCCAGTGCGGCGACAATGACAAGAGCCAGAACGAACATCGTTGTCAGCGTTCGCAATACCATCTCCCGAGCGCCTGCTCGAAGCTAAAACGGTACAGCGACCGAGATGTGACACGCGCAGGGGTGCGACACGACCCAATGCGCTGACCGGTTCCCACCGTGGCCTGGACGGACTCATCGATGGCAGCCGTTGGGCCCTTGACCGGCGACGCCCGCAATGCGTGCATAGTCCGTCGTTTCCAGCACGATCTTGAAGCCACTGGGGTGGGGTGCAATACCGCGTCGATGCATGGAACGACTGGTTTGCAGAAAGTCGAGCCCGGCGACGTACCGCTGCTGCGGGTTTGCGGTGATGATCGTGGGACGCAAGAAGTGTTCGTTGTCCGCGAATTCGCGCTGAAACAAGCGCCGCAGTTCCGCCTGGCCGATGGCGTAGCGTGGAACTTGGCGCACCCAGTCACAGTCGGTGTATCTGACAGATGGTGTAAAGAGAGCGACAACACCCGGGAGATCGTGGTGGTTGTACGCGCGCGCAAACGATCGGACGACGGCCTGCGTGTGTTGGTAGGTGGTGTGATGCGTGTCGCTGCTGACGGCGTACGCGATGCCGGCCACCGCGAGCATGAGCACGGATGCGGCGGACAGGCCGAGACCGCGGCTCCAACGCCGGCGAATGGAAAAACGCGGATGACGGCGATCGACGCGTCGCACCAGATCGGCCCGCGTCGGAGGTAGACCGACGGGAGGCCGCACTGCTCGGTATCCTGTAGCCAGGGTGCGAAGCAGTTGAACACTTTGCGGATCGTCATCCTGGTCCATGATGTCGGCGTACTCGGTGCGCAGCTCGGCGTCAGATGGTCGATTCATGGAATTGCTCCTTCAAACGCTGAACGGTGCGGGAGAGCTGCTTTTGTACCGCGCTTTCCCGTTTTCCCAGTAAGGCAGCGATCTCGACTATGGTGAGTTCGGCCGCGAAACGCAGTGCCAGTAGCTCTTGTTTGTTTCGGTCAAGCTGTGACACGAGGACGTGCAGTCGATTCAGGTCGTCGGAATGCAGGCTGGCTGATTCTGGTCCTTCTGCCGGCCGCGAACGCATGGCCTCCGGCAGGTTATCCCATGGCAAGACGCGACGCTGACGGCGGTAGGCGTCAATCGCGGCATTGCGTGCGATGCGAAAGAGCCAGGCACTTAATGGAGTCGAACCGTGACGGTATGACGGCAGCGCTTCCAGTACGCGCACAAAGACGTTCTGGGTGAGATCGGCCGCGTCCTCGATCGTGGTGGCGTAGGTGAGTATGTAAGCGAACACCCGAGGACGATACCGGTTATAGAGCGCCGCGAACGCATCCATATCGTCACACGCGGCCTCGACCAGCTCCCGTTCGTCGGCGAGCGCCCATCGCTCTTCCTCCGTCACTGACATCCGATGTCCATCCGCCATGCGCACCACTTCCGATTGATCGCCAACGCCTCGTTAATCGACGTGTGATGATCGCCTCTCACAGGTATAACGATGGGAGAAGAAAAAGACGACATTCACGACAGAGACTCTTGGTTCACATGCGGAAGTAGCGGCCCCTCGGAGCCGCCGGATTGGCCGGGGGAAACGGGCCAATTCGCGAGATGAATCGCAGGCTGCGCAGCGTCCTGATCTGGTCGCGGTCCAGCGTTGCACCCGGAGCCAGGATGCGGTAGAGGACGCCATGGTGGGCGAGGACCATGCCGATCGCGAGTGTCGGCCCGCCCGGCAAGTTTCGGATCATAATGCCGGGCGCACCGCCATAGCGCACCGGCGCCTCGACCAGAGGGGGCCTCATGTGCAGGCGCTCGTATCCGCGCGTGAAGGCGCGGGTTGCCCGGGTGGCCGCACGCAGGTCATTGCTATCCCGGGTCGTGCCGTCCGACGCAATGATGAGACGGAGGTTGTATGACGGTCCACTCACGGGTAGGGCATAGAGGCCGATGGTGTGCGGGGGCAGCTTGCCGGTTGGAAGCACCCGCCAATTGGCTGGAGGAGTCACCGTAACCCCCAGTGCGTGGTCGCAGACAGTACCAGCGGGGCAGCGATTGGCTGGCCCCCTCACCGACGCACCAGCCAGGGCGCCGATGGGACGCAGACCGGCAAACACGATTAGAAGCAGGACTGGATTGATGATCCGGAAACTGTTGGACAAGGCACCCTCTCTTGAAGGTCTTACTTTCCCAGGCTCGGGGTTCATGGCAGTGTGACCAGCACGAAGCGGCTGGGGCACAGAGCGCCGGTGGAACCGCATGAGGCGAGCACCGAATAGAGGATGGTACGGCCGCCCGCTTCGACCTGCCCTCCACTGCTTCCCGGCCCGACAGCGGGAGTTCCAGCCGTGACCATGCGCCGTTGGTGGGTGCTCGTGTCGTAGACCTGGACGCTGGTGGTTCGGTAGACAGCCGCGAAGACAACATATCGCCCGGCTGCGATCCGGGGTAACTGCGCCGCCGAGTGGGGCAGGGCCACCCGCTGCCCACTGCTGAGGTTCTCGACGATCAATCCATGGGTATGCCCGAGCGAAATGCTGCCGTGCACCCACACCAGAACGTCGCCCGTCACGGCCGCTTCACGGTTTGTCTGGTGCAGCGGTGTCAGAGCCCGCACCCGCCCGGTAGTCAAGCTCGCGACAAAGAGTTGGGCCGTGCCGTCCGGATACTCGCGGGTGAATACCAGCCGATCGCCTGAAACCTCCGGCGCGGCATAGAAGAAGTCCTGACCGGTGCCGCCGGAAAGCAGCAGATGTCGGCGACCGGTGATCAATGAATACGACCGGATCACCGAAACCGTCTTGCCGCCGATCCTGGTCCAGCTCTGCCACACCACGGTCCGGCCATCGCTGCCGGCATGCAGGAAACGGCTCGGCACGCCCTCGCGCTGCGGCGAGTCAACGAGGATGGAGCGGCCACTGACGACGTTGCGAGCCAGGAGGGTCCACCGATCTCCGGGAAGATAGGTCTCATAGATCAGCCAGCCGTGATGGAAGGCTATGAACGTCATCTGTGCGCCGCGTGGACCGGTAAAGAGCAGCCGTGGTGGCGACACGACGATGCTGCCACCGGAGCCGGCTCGATACTGTCGGATAGAGACCTGAAGGTGGAAGCCGGTGAAGGGTGCAGCGCCACAACTCACGCAGGTCGGCGCATGCCTGCGGGGCGACGCTACCCCATAGACCACGTACTGCTCATCCAGGACCGGCCCAGCCGAAGCCACAGTACTGGCCGGAATGGTGAAGGTGGCAGAAGGCAGCGACCGGGTGGATGCACGCGGCGTGTGCGCGGAGGCGCTGTGCTGCGAGAGAGTGACGCTCAGCAGAGCGAGCAGGAGGGCGAGCGGTATTCGAGCTGGTTTCATCCGGACATTTCCTTCGGCGAGTCGAGTGGTGCCTCGTCTCGTCCGCTATAACGCGCACGTTGACATCTTTGTTACACGTGAGGACCTTACACCGATCGCCTTCCGACACCACGGTGATGGGGTACGTCGCCAGCTACTCAACTCTCCTCGGTCCGGCGGTGTTCACGCCCCAGATTCGACCCACGTCGACGACGAGTCCATCAAGCGCCTCTGCCGGTGACGATCGAATGCCTCCAGCTACCGTTCCGGCGTGGAAGTACGTGACTCCGCGCCGATCGCTGAGCGAGCGAATCCAGCCCCCTGGAGGATATCGTTCGACTGTGCCGTAGAACCTGGAGCCGTCCACCTCAAGCCAAAATCGGAACTTGATGAGGGTCCTCATCGACCACTCCAGGCAATATCGACGACGGGATGATTGAGCCAGCCGGCAACCGCGATCCACTGATGTGGTGTGGTGCAGTCGGTGGGAAACTCGGGCGTCAGGACGTCAGTGTTCGCGGCCTGCCAGCCACGTCCTGTGCTAACCGTGCCGTTGCCCGTGCATTGCGTCTGTTCTATGAAGTACGGCGGCGCCGACACGCCGGGTGGGGGCGTGATGGTGGCGTGGAGGGTGGGAGTCTCCATGACCGTCACCCTTAGCGGTGCTTCATCCGTCAGCGTCAGGGGAAGTATTGGTCCATGAATATTATGCTCCTTTCCCCGCGGACCAACGATCGCCACGGCTTGCAGAAGAGCTACGCGCAGGACGACGAAGTAGGAGGCGACCAGCGCTCGCTGCGGGCGCAACTTCATGGGCGGTCGCGGCCCTGGTCCGGTCAACTCAAAGAGCGCCTGGTCCAGCAGCGGATCTCGTGCTGAGTACACCTCCTGACGGGCGGAGTCGAGCACTATCGCATCAGGATAGTTGTTCACAGACACCAACACGGTGTGTCGGGAGACATTATCGAGGCGTACCGAGACCATCAC
>JANWJD010000072.1 GCA_025449555.1 Chloroflexota bacterium
ATCGCCATCGTCCTGGCGGTGGTGGCATTCCTCACCGGCGGCTACATGTCATAGCCCCCTAACCACACCACGTGGAGCAGAGACGCTGGGAAACCGGCGTCTCTTTTTTGGTCGTGACCGTCGCACGGCGCGATCCGGAATCGACTGGCCCGGTAATGCGTACACTAACATCGTGGCTTCATTTGAATCGTCACTCCTGCTGACCGGTGCCCGGGTCTATACGGCGGATCCATCCATGCCGTGGGCGGATGCGCTCGTTACTCGCGGTAACCGGCTGGTGTATGTCGGCTCGGAAGTGGAAGCGCGCGAACGCGCCGGAGCCAACCTCGAAGAGATACACATACCGGGTGGGCTGGCCGTTCCGGGGTTCAACGACAGCCACATTCACCTGTCGATGGGGGCGCATGCGCTCACTACTTTGAGTCTCGAAGGTACCACCTCCGTTCGGGTATTGCAGGCCCGACTGGATTCCTACGCGTCGCAATACGCGGAACGTCCCTGGATCGAAGCGTACGGACTGCCGTACGAACCGTTTCTGGCAGTGGCCAATGCGCCTCGCCTGGCACTGGACACTGCCGTGAGCGATCGTCCGGTCTTCATCTATGCATTCGACACGCACACCGCCTGGTGCAACACCAGGGCGCTCGCGCTCGCCGGAATCGAGCACGGGGCAAACCTGCCGCTGCCAAACGAAGTGGTGGTAGATGACCGGGGCGTTGCCACCGGCATGTTGAAGGAACGGCTGGCGCTTGACCTCGTGCGACGACTCATTCCCTCCCTTTCGGAAACAGAGCTCGACGCCATGCTGGTTCGTGCCATGCAGTATGTCAACCGATTCGGCATCACCTCGGTCCAGAACATGGACGGCTGGCTCGATCGATTGCAGCAGTACGACCGCTTGCGCGAACGCGGCGACCTCACGGTACGCGCCCACCACTATTTGAATGTGCGAGAGGATACGCCGCGTGAGCTCCTGCGCGAGTTTGCCGGCCTGATGGGAGAGTACCTCACGCCCTGGAACCGCATGGGTGGCATCAAACTCTTTATCGACGGTGTGGTGGAAGCCAAGACCGCGCTCATGCTGGAGCCGTACGCGGATGGCACCGGGGCGGTTGGGGTGCCGGATATGGACCTCGATCTCTATCGGGATCTGGTGATCCGCGCCGACGCCCTGGGCATGGATGTCGCCACCCATGCCATCGGCGACCGGGGGAGCGAGCTCGCGCTCGATGCCTATGGCGCGGCGCTCGAAGGAAACGGAAGCGTCGACGTTCGCCACCGTATCGAACACCTCGAAGTACTGGCGCCCCACAACCGGTCTCGGTTCCGCGAGCTCGGTGTGACCGCTTCGATGCAGCCGCTGCATGCGGCGCCGACGGGCGATCCGCAATTCACTCCCTGGACGGCACTGGTTGGACCGCAGCGCGAACCGTTTGCTTTTGCCTGGCAGAGTTTGCTGACGGCCGGCGCGGCGCTCAGCTTCGGCAGCGATTGGCCCATCGTCAGCCCGGACGTCCGGTTGGGGCTGCATGCCGCCATGACACGCGCGGACATCGCGGGCGAACCGCCTGGCGGTTGGCAACCTCAACAGTGCCTCACTCTGGCCCAGGCTCTCAACGCCTACACCACGGGCGCAGCCTACGCCGAACGTGAAGAGGGGAGGAAGGGTACCCTGGGCCACGGCATGCTGGCAGACATTGCGGTCTTCGAGCGGGATCTTTTCACCCTCGATCCCGCCGAGATCCCGTCGGTCAACATCGTGTTGACCATCGTGGATGGACGGGTAGTTCATCGCACCATCTGACGCCGGCGCGACTCCCATGCTGCCGAACCGTCGTTGGTCAGTCAGCCTGTAGAGACGGGAGCGGACAGTCACGCCATAATGAATCACTCGTAAGGCAATCGAGGATCGCGGGCAGACACTGCAATGAAGATTGACGCGAATCGAGACCAGGGAAGAGGGAGCATGATGTTTCGTCCTGCCGCGCGCCCACTGCTGCGCATGTGCACTGCCGCTCTATTGGTGGCGACCTTGACAGTCACCGGCTACGGTCCGCTTGCCAATCTGCACGCCACGGCCTCGCAGGCGGGTGTTCTTACCATGTCCGACGAGGGCACCCAGGACTTGACACCCACCGACCTGGATCCGCCGGCCGAAAATCTGGGCGCCAACGCGATTCAGGTCATCAGTCTCATCTTCGGGGGACTTGTGCGGCTCGATGCCAACCTGCGGGTGGCGGCCGATGGCGCGAGTAGCTGGAACATCAGCCACGATGGCCGGACCTACACCTTCCATATAAGGAGGGGCTTGCGGTTCGCCAACGGCACCGCCGTGACCGCTCAGGACTTCGCCTACAGCCTGAATCGCGCCTTCTCCCCTCAATTCGCCAGCGCCGGCAATACGGCCTACTACCTCGGCAACATCGTGGGCGGCGCAGCCGAAACGGCCGGCAAGGCAAAGGCTGTGCGCGGCGTGCGCGTCCTGAATGCGTCCACGCTACAGATCCACACCAACACCCGCAGCGCCGTTTTCCTCGATCAGCTGGCGTTTTCCGCTTCGTATGTGGTTCCTCGCGGCGTCATTCAGAAGTACGGGAAGAACTGGACGGAACACGCCGTGGGTACCGGGCCGTTTTATGTCAAACAGATACAACACAGCAAGGAAATCGATCTCGCGCCCAACCCCTACTACTGGCGCGGCAAACCCAAACTGTCGCTCCTCCGGGTCCTGTTCTTCCAGAATCCCGTGACGGCGTACAGCGAATACCGCGTCGGTGGGCTGGACGTGATGGGCGCGCAACAATTTCCGAGCGACAAGCTGAGCAGTGCACGGAAGCTGCCCAACTTCCATCAGGTGGCCCAACTGGCCACAACCTACCTCACGCCGAACGAAAAGAAGTCCCCCTTCAACAACGTCCACGTGCGGCGCGCTTTCTCGCTGGCGATCAACCGGGTCGTGCTGGCGAACAAGTTCCTGGGTGGACAGTATGTGCCCGCGCATACCATCCTGCCGCCCGGCATGCCGGGGTACCAGGGCTCCATCAAAGGCGAAAGCTTCGATCCGACCCAGGCCAGAGCGGAGCTGGCCAGGGCAGGACATCCGAACGGCAAAGGGCTGCCTCGCATCACACTGAGTTTCAGCTCAGGTGACGCCGGCCAGACCGCTTCAGCCCAGGTGTTGCAGCGCTACTGGAAAGCGTACCTAGGTGTGAACGTGCAGCTCAATCAGCTCGAGGCGGGAGCATACAACAACCTGCTCAGCGCTCGAAATTACCAACTTGCCTTCATCTCCTGGGGTGAGGACTACCCCGATCCACAGAACTTTTTGAGTTTGCAGCTCCAGACCGGCACCGGGAACAACAACGGCAGTTTCAGCAATCGCACCTTCGACCGGCTCACCGCCCAAGCCGATGCCCTGGTTGGGAACAACGCTCGCCGCTTCGCGCTGTACCATCAGGCGGAAAACATTGCCCTGGATCAGGCAGCCTGGATCGTGCTGTATCAGAGCAAGGCAAACGTCTTCATCTCGGGCCGCGTGCATGGCCTGGTGATCAATGGAGGCGGAGTGACCGCCGCAAATTGGGCGACCGTGACCGTGAAGTAGCTGCCCGTTCCGTCGATCCGATGATGTGTGCCGTGACGCGCACCCGGCTGCGAGCCGAGTCGACATGATTGTCGTCGTCGTCCGACGGTTGGCGGGCCTGGTCTTTGTGCTCTTTGGCATCCTGCTGCTCACGTTCGTCATCGCCCATGCGGCGCCAGGGGACCCCATTCAGACCATGATGGGCCAGCGCCACGATCCGGCGGTGTACCGTCAACTTCGCCACTTCTATGGGCTCGATCGTCCCTGGAGCGTCCAGTTCCTCGACTACCTGGGGAATACGCTACACGGCAACTTCGGCTACTCCTACCACTTCGCCGATACCCCGGTGACCACTCTGTTATGGCGCTACATTCCCACGACTCTGCAGCTCGGAGTGCCTGCCCTGGTTCTCAGCGCGCTCGCCGGAGTCCCGCTCGGTATCCTGGCCGCGGTACGACGCAATACCGCGGCCGACACGCTCAGCATGGGACTGGCGCTCGTGCTGTACTCCGTCCCCACCTTTGTGATGATTCCGATCTTGCTGGCCATCAATCAGTGGGCGTACGACCGGTCATACCCATCGCTTCCGGTGGCGGGCTGGGGCACACTGGGCCAGGCAGTCCTGCCGGTGCTGGTGCTGGCCGCCCCAAACGTGGCCTACATCGCCCGTCTGACACGAACCAGCATCCTGGGCGTGCTGGGAGAGGACTATATCCGCACGGCACGCGCCAAGGGCGTACCTCGACGCCTGGTCATCTACAAGCATGCCTTGCGGGTGGCGTTGCTCCCGATCGTCACCTTTCTCGCTCCGGCGCTGGCGCTGCTGGTCACCAGCACCTTCGTGGTCGAGAATCTGTTCAACATCCCGGGGGTGGGCTTCGGCTCCGTGGTCGCTCTGAACACGCGTGACTATCCACTGGTGCAGGGGTTCACGGTCGTGATAGCGGGCGCGGTGGTCGTCATGAACCTGATCAGCGATATCGTGTATTCGCTGCTCGATCCGCGCATTGGAGCGCGGACGTGATCGGCGGCGAGCCGGCGGTTTCACTGGGAGACGCTCCACTTGACGGCGTCGCCGCACAGGTCCCCGATAACTGGTCCCGTTTCCGGCGGCGGTTCCTCCTCAACCGCGTGGCGGTCGTGTCGCTCGTCGTCGTGCTGCTGCTCGTCCTGGCCGCAGTATTTGGACCCCTGGTGTACCGCCAGAGCGCATCGGCATTCGATCTGCTGAACCCGCAGCTCGACGTCTATCCCTCCCCTGACCATCCACTGGGTACCGACCATCTCGGCCGCGATACGATGGCCCGGCTCCTGGAGGGGTTGCGCGTATCCCTGGCCACCGTGGTTCTGGTCGAAACCATCAATGTGGGCCTCGGCATGCTCGTTGGGCTGCTCGCCGGCTACTACGGGGGCTGGATCGATGGCGCGCTCTCCCGCCTGGCCGACGTGCTGTTCGCCTTCCCGGGCTTGCTGCTGGCGATTCTCGTCGCCGGCGTCTTCGGTCCGTCGGTCGGTCAGGCATACGGTGGATTGGGTCGCCTGGGGTTGGTGGCAGCCTCACTCGCCCTGGTGAGCTGGCCGCTGATGGCGCGCTACGTGCGGGCCGAGGCGCTTTCCCTGCGTTCTCGTGAGTTCGTCGAGGCGGCGCGGGCGCTGGGGGTGAGCAACGGCAGCATCATCCGGCGCCACATCATCGGCAATGTCGCCGGGTTGGTCCTTACCGCCGCTACCCTCGATATGGCCTCGGTCGTGGTCAATGAGGCAGTACTGAGTCTGCTGGGGCTGGGAGTCCAGCCTCCCGGCTCCAGCATCGGACTGATGATCAACGCGGCGATTGACGTGGTCGATCAGAACTGGACCGAAGCGGTCTTCCCGGGGGCCGTGCTGACCCTCCTCGTGCTCGCCTTCTCTTTTCTAGGGGACGGGTTGCGTGATGCCTTTGACGTGCGCAGCGAGAGCTGACTTCCGAGGAGCTCTCGAAGGGCGACTGTCCGGGGACAAACAAACAATGACCGGCGGACTGTTTGCCAATGACACACACGCCATGCATCATGAGCGGGGGGAGATGTGTCGATCGTACCATTCGAGGACGGTTAGACCGCTTGCACTTTGCATGCGATCGGCGTAGAGTACGTCCCGGAGAAGATGGGTTGCTCCTGAGGGACGGCGCCGGCCGAAGACCAGAGCGGCATGGAGATGCTGCCGTCTCCCGGATACCGAACTTG
>JANWJD010000073.1 GCA_025449555.1 Chloroflexota bacterium
CACCACATTTCCTCGCTCCGCGTAGACGCGCGGCACGCGGGGCAAAATCCCGGTGAGAATATCGTAGCTGATGGTTCCGGCCTGCCTGCCAAGATCTTCCGCGTTCTGCTCGGCCTCGCCCTGTCTCCCGATCAGAACCACCGCATCGCCTACTTCGACACCTCCAACATCCGTGACGTCAATCGTGATCTGATCCATCGACACCCGGCCCACAATCGGCACGAACTGGGATCTCAGGATGACGTGCCCGATGCTGTAACCCAGGGATCGAGGGAGTCCATCGCCGTACCCTACCGGAACCAGAGCAATCGTCGTCGGTCGCGATGCACGAAATTCATGCCCGTAGCCCACCCCTGCACCGGTTGGAATACCATGCACCCGGGTCACCTCGGATAGCAATTGAAGCGCCGGCACCAGTGCAACCTCTCGGCTCGTCGCGGCAGACGGGTAGTAACCGTAGGTTGCGATTCCGGCACGAACCATCGTAAAGCGGGCCTCGGGCACATCAAGCAGGGCGGCGCTGTTCGAGGCATGAGTCATTTCGGAAGGAAAGCCTGCCTCCTCCAGCCGTGCGATCGATTCGCGAAACAGTCTGATTTGCTGGAATGTCGTCGTCTTTTCACCTTCGTCGGCGGAGACAAAGTGCGTGTATGTCCCCTGGTGGTGCAAGGCCGGAAGCGAATGTGTCACGGCGCGCAAGAAGTCAACCGCCTCGTATGGCGCGATCCCGGCGCGCGCAAGTCCGGTATCAAGCTTGAGGTGATAGTTCAGTTCTCGCCCGGCCGAGCGCTCCTGGAGCCGCCCGGCCAGGTCGATCGACGTGACCGTCGGTGTAAGTCCGTGGTTCCAGATATCCTCGGCTTCGGCTCGACTGAACGGGCCGAACACCAGGATGGGAGCTCGGATTCCTCCCCGCCGGAGTGTGACGCCCTCCGCCACGGTGTAAACACCCAGCCACCCGGCCCCATGGGCGAGCGCCGTGCGGCCCACCGCAACCGATCCGTGCCCGTAGGCGTCAGCCTTTACCACCGCCATGACCTCGGCCGGCGCCGCGTGTCGAGCCAGATTGCGGATGTTGTGTGCCACCGCATCGAGGCTTACCTCGGCTCGCGTCGCTCGTCCGCCCCAATCGCTATCCGAGACAGTCGCCGGGAAGTGATTACGCTGGTGCGAGAGCGTCGTCCTCTCCCTCTTCGACCACCAGCAGCCGCACGATGTCGGTCTCACTGACGGTGCCGACTACTCGACCGTTTTCTACTACCACGACGATCCGAACGTCTTCGTCCACCATGATGGTGGCCGCATCATCCACGTCCGAATCCGGGTCGATGGAGAACACTTTGGTGGTCATGATGTCGCGCGCCGTGACGCCAAGAGCCCGGCGCATTTCTTCATCCTGCCGGCGAGTTTCGAACGGGATGACGCCGCCGAGAATCCCCAAATAGGTCGGCCCGTGTACGTGTGCATGCTTCACCACCAGATCGGATTCAGTCACGATGCCGATGAGCCTGCCCTGGTCGTTCGTCACCGGAGCGCCACTCACGCCGTTCTTCAACAGCAGTCGGGCAATTTCACCGACCGTGGTAAGGCGCGTGATCGTGCCGGCGGACGAGTTCATCAGTTCGCGTACGTTCATGTGGCCCCTTCTTCCCCCACTATGGATTGCCGTGCCGGCGCCAGGAGCGGTAATAGATCGCTTGCCAGCATTCCGACCTCGCCGTTCTGCGCTCGCCATAGGTCGCCGGCACATCCGTGCAGGAAAACGCCGCTTCTGGCTGCATCCCAGGGCGCACAGCCCTGAGCCAGTAGGCCACCGATAATACCGGTCAAGACGTCGCCGGTCCCGGCTGTGGCCAGATTTGGTCCGCCACTGAAGTTGATAGCGATATTCCCCTGAGGCGATGCAACCACCGTACGGGCGCCCTTCAACACGACTGTGACACCCCATTCCAGCGCGAAACGGCGCGCCACGCCGATTCGATCTTCTTGAATAGACTGTATTTTCAGGCCCGTCAAGCGCGACATCTCTCCAGGGTGCGGAGTGACGACGACCTGCGACAATCCTTCGTGCCAGCCCGGCAGCCTCGACACCGCATTGAGACCGTCGGCATCGATCACTGCGGGCGGGCTATGAGGGCGCCGCATCAAGTCGAGCAGGCTTCGCACGAGTTGGATCGTTGCATCCGACAGCCCCATCCCTGAGCCGAGTACGAACGCTTTTGCCTTGCCAAAACTCGCCGTGATTTTATCGAGACTCGTAGGTCCCAACTTGCCGTCCACATCGGGTAACGGGAGGTAAATTGGCTCCACGGCGTGGGCAGCAACCGAAGCTTTGATTCGATCCGGAATAGCCAGTTCGACCAACCCTGCTCCGGCGCGGTACGCCGCCAGGCTCACCAGGACGGGTGCGCCCGTGAAATCATGTGAACCGGTCACGGCGAGCACCCTGCCGCTGGACCCTTTATTGGCTTCGAAACTGCGTCCGGGCAAGAGGCTCGCTATCTCTTCCGAATCGATGAGCGATTGTGGAATAGACTCACCCAGTCTCTCAGGTATTCCAGCGTCGGTAAGATAGAGGGAGCCGGCATACCTGGAACCTGGGTACAGGACGCATCCCAACTTCGCGAATCCCATGCAAAGTGTCCCGTTCGCCTGAAACGCCTCACCCAAAACCGTTCCGGTGTCGGCATCGACGCCTGTCGGTATGTCCACCGCTAGTGCGCGCGTCAGGGCACCACGGCTCGTGTTCGCACAGCCGACGATCGTTAACAGTTCACCCTCTACCGGGCGCGACCGGCCGATTCCGAGTAGCGCATCCACGATCAATGCACTGGTGGCCGTCAGGAGTCGGAGCGTTGATCGATCCAAATCGTCTTCCGCCCGGACGGCGTACCCTTCGAACGGAGCGGCACCATCTCGTTTGAAGGTGTAGACCGACACCTGCCGGCCACGCGCGGCCAGGAGTTCCGCAGCGACGAGTCCGTCGCCACCGTTGTTCCCGGGGCCGACCAGGATCAGGATAGGACCATGGCCTGCCATTTGGTCCGCCTTCGCGGCCAGGGCGGTTCCGGCATTCTGCATCAACCGTTCGAGCGTCATTCCCTGATCGACGCAGCGCCGCTCGATGGAGCGCATCTGCTCCGGCGTCACCAACTTCGCGGCGCCGGTTCGTTCCATCCGACCACCACCACGACCGCGTCGGAACGAGAGTGGGTGATGCTCACGTCGAATCCGGAGAACCCCATTCGTTCGGCAATCGTCGCAGCGCGCCCGTGCAGGTGCACGTGAGGTTTGCCGCGGATGTCGGGTAATACCTCGATGTCACGCCACCGAATATGACGGACCCCAATCCCCAGCACCTTGGATGTCGCCTCCTTCGAGGCGAAGCGACCGGCCAGGCGTTGTGCCTTGTTTCCGCAGTATTCCAGCTCGCGTGAGGTGTAGATGCGATTGAGGAATCGATCTCCCCAACGTGCGTGGGCCTGCGCGATCCGCTCAATTTCGATCACGTCGATCCCCGTCGAGAGGGTAACAGTCACGCCGCTCCCGTTCCTTAGCCGCCCACTGCGGCGACCAACATCGATACCAACATAACAGGCACGGCAGCGCCCAAAGTCACCAGAGAGTAGATGCCTGCCGTGGCGACAGCCGGGAACCAGGGGCCGGTCCGAACGGTGTGATGCGCCTCACGCCACGACCGAAATGCGGTACGTTGCACGACATACGAGACGACGGCCATGCCGCAGCCGAGTACCCCGGTCGTATCTCCATTGACGCCTTGACCCTGAGCACCCGCCGGGTCCAATCGAAGCAATATGACGATGCCGACCGCGAAGACCCCAATCGAGGCAATGATCAACTCCCGTGCTTTCTGTGAATCAATCGTTTGCAGTCTCTGCAGGTTTCGAATCGTAAGAATCGCGCCGCCGGCGGGTAGCAGCAACGTGATGAGCGACACGCTCAATGGCGACCAGGGTGTTCCCTGGTTCGACAGACTGCGTGCTAAACGCTGCACAATATAGGCTGCACTTTCGGCGGGTACGCTGCCCACTTTCGGGGAAGTCGACGAATCAATGAATCACCTACGGTCAGTCCTTGAGGACGCCCAATGAAAACAGCATACCTGGTGACTGGTCAACCAGGCATTGGCAAAACCACCCTCATCCGGCAGGTAGTGAGCACGATGAGAATGCGCGCTGCGGGGTTCTACACCGAGGACTTGCAGAGCAGTGGTATGCGAGAGGGATTCAGAATCGTCACCCTGGAAGGGGACATCGCGCTCCTTGCTTCAGGCGGTCATCCTGGCCCCGTTCGGGTCTCGAAATACGGGGTCGATCTGCAGGAATTGGAGCGCGTAGGCGTTGCGGCGCTGCAGCGGGCACTCGATCGTGGCTATGTGCTGGTCGCGGACGAGATCGGAAAGATGCAACTTTTTTCTCGCCCGTTTCGCCAGACCGTGCTGGAAGCGGTGCGATCGGGCCACCCGATGCTGGGCACGATCATGTTGGGACGTAATCCGTACGCGGATCGCGTGAAAGCCCATCGCAATGTCGAAATTCTGACGCTCTCGAGCGAAAACCGAAACGAACTCTTGACGTTTCTGCGCTCCAAATTCGTCTAGATCAGCCTGCTCGAACTCCCACGGCACGAGGATTCCGACCTTGCGTGTCGAGCGCCCGACCGCTTGCGAGATGGTGAGATCTCAATTAGGACGGGTCAAAGAGAGATCGGGGGTACCAACCGACTGCACGTTCAAAGGCAGAGAGTGCGTCAGGCGGCCGTCCAGAAAGAGCTGTATCTGGTAGATGCCCGGTCGCGCGAGCGGCAGATTGTTGAACTGAATGACGAGATTTGTGTCGGCGCCCGGAGTTTCAACGTCCATGTCAAACTCCGGCGCTTCATCGGTCAAAATTTGTTGACCTACCGGATCGACTACCCCAAAACGGACCGAGTAGCCGCCCTGGTCCAGACTCAAGACCGCCACTGCGAAGAAGGGTGGCGTGACGCCGGGAATCTGCGCCATGTTCATCTGGCTGAATATGCCCAGGACGCTCAGCTTTCCGTCCTGGCTGGTGAGCGCGTAGTCACAGAGAACTGCCATCTTGACTGACGTATTCATGTGCACCTCGTGCCACGATTCTATCGCCAACAAAAGAAAACGCGCGGTGCAATACCGCGCGTCTCGGGGAAGTCTCACATTCTCGCGTGCTGAGCCCGAGCCTTCCCTATTCAATTGTCCCCGATCACTATATTCAACGCACTCTAACCCCAAAATGTAACGCCTCAGGGCGAAATGATCGTCATTACACTCGTTCTATTTCCGCCCCAAGTGTCCGCAACCGCTCGTCGACCCGTTCATATCCCCGATCGATGAGCTCGATTCGATCTATTTCGCTCTGCCCGGTCGCTATCAACGCAGCCATCACCAGAGCGATTCCGGCCCTGATGTCCGGGCTCACAAACTCGCGGCCCCGTAGACTCGAAGGACCGGTGACGACAGCCCGGTGGGGGTCGGCCAGCACGATTGCAGCCCCCATCTCTCGGAGCTTGTCGACGAAAAACATGCGACCCTCGTACATCCAGTCGTGCACGAGTGTCATCCCGGTGGCCTGTGTCGCCAGCACGATAAAGATGGAGGCCAGGTCGGTGGGGAATGCGGGCCACAGTCCGGTTTGTATTTTGGAGATCGCTTTCAAATTCGCAGGCCGAATGCGCATGGTTGTGCCTTCGAGCTGAAAATCGACGCCCATCTTTTCCAGCACCAGCAGAATCATATCGAGGTGTTCGGGAATCGCGTTTCGTATCGTGACATCCCCACCGGCTGCAGCTGCCAGGGCGGCAAACGTGCCTGCTTCGATGTGATCCGGCCACACTTCGGCCGACGCTCCATGCAGATCTGTCCGACCGCGGATGCGTAGCACATTGCTGCCCGTCCCCTGGATATCTGCCCCCATCGCCACGAGCAGTTCCGCCAGATTCTCGATGTGCGGTTCGCTCGCGGCGTTGGCGATCACAGTCGATCTCGGCTGGGACGCGGCGAGCAACATCGCATTCTCGGTCGCCGTAACCGACGCCTCGTCGAGAAATATCGATACATCGGTTTTGGGGGCGGAAGCTTCGGCGCCGTAGAAGTCGTCACGCAGCTCAAACGTCGTCCCAAGCGCTTCCAACGCCCGTACGTGGGTGGCGATTGAGCGCGTACCGATGGCGTCGCCCCCCGGGTGGTGCATGTTCGCGCGCCCAAAGCGCGCCAGGAGCGGCCCCATCAAGACGATGGAGGCGCGCAGGCGCTCGACCAAATACTCTGGAGGGTGGAATGAGCGCGCGCCCGAACAGTTGATTCGCAGGCGATCGGGCGATTCCCGTTCGACCTTCGCGCCCAGCTCGCGCAGGATGGAAGCCATAGTAACGACGTCCGCAATACCAGGCACATTCTCGAGAAAGCAATCGTCATCGGTGAGCAGACACGCCGCCATCATGGGTAAAACGGCATTTTTGTTCGCAGCCACCGAAATCTCTCCGGACAGCGGTTGCCCGCCCTGGATGATGAACTTTGACATGAAGTTCCCCCGCGGTAGTGTGGAGTGATTCTAGCCTGAGACGTTTGGTCCCTTGGTCGCGCGCGCCAACGATGCCCGTGCCACCCGCGGGTCCTTATCTGAGATGCGTGAACGCAAGACCGAGCAGACTGCCGAACGCTCCGGCGCACAGATTGACCCAATCGTTGTCGAACCCGCGAACTCCACTCAGGTAGGAAGTCGTGATTGAGCAGCGTGCGTGTATCGTGTCCTCTGCTTCCTCTAAACAGGTGGAACACCAGCGGCGTTCCTGCAATGCGGCACCGAGCAGAGAATCTACCAGACTTCCGCCGAAACCGGCCAGCACGACGGCTCCGGCGCCGGCTGGGCCGATCACATCGCCCATGAGACAGGCGGCCGCCACGGTCGTAGATCCACCCAGCGAAGCGGCCAGACCGGGCAGCGTGACTCCCCCCGAGGTCCCGGTGGGAACGCGCTGGCCGGTGAGCGCATTGCGTGGGGACTTGGAGCTCTGTCGTCCGAGTTCCGTCGCCCAGGTGTCGGCTGCTGCGGTCGCGAGGGCCGATGCAAACAGGACAGACCAGGCATTCGCTGGAAGCACGAAGTGACACGCTGCCCACAAAGCGGGCATGAATCCGTTCGCCAGGACCTGTCTGGCGGTGCGTCGCGGCGCATCGTGATTGGTCGGTGCCGGCGTGGAGTCGCGCCCTAGTCGGGATAGGAGTGACGAGGTGACGAAAAAGGCGAGCAGCGGTATCGACCATGCGACCCCGCCCGCCCCGAAGACGACGGCTCCGACCGCGGTCGAGGCGAGAGCCGCTCTGACCGTGAGTGCTCCGGCGGCGGACGCGCCGATGGATACGAGTGCTGCGAGACAGAGGCCGACGGCGAGGTGTGACGACATGTGGCTCATCGTAACAACGGGCACCCTGCCGGCGGACTGGATGGTCGCCCCGACCTGGAGCAGATGGATTTTTCAAGTCCCGAAGGGGTTCCTGGGGATTGCGGAGGGACGTACTAACCTGTATACTCCAGTGTTGCCACGAAGTGGACCGACGAACGCGCCCGCTGGCTGAGAAGCCTGAGGTGTTGAGCGGAGGGGAGCAGAGGTGGTAGGATGAAGTGGAAGCGGCGGTGGGAATCGCCGTTTCGGCATCTGGCGTGCACGTTAACAATCGAAGAGAGAGATTCCAAAGAGGAGAAGGTAGGGAACTTTCGACACCGGATCCGGGTGTTCACGCGGATTTGATGGAGAGTTTGATCCTGGCTCAGGACAAACGCTGGCGGCGTACCTAAGACATGCAAGTCGAACGGGACTTTCCGCTTCGGCGGGGAG
>JANWJD010000074.1 GCA_025449555.1 Chloroflexota bacterium
CGCCATGTCGCCTTCCCCAATCGCATGGTGGATCGCATCACTCCGCAGACAACGGCCGCCGAGCGCGAGTTGGTCGCCCGCGAGTTCGGCATCGCCGACCGCTGGCCGGTGGTGACCGAGCCGTTCCGCCAGTGGGTGGTGGAGGATGTGTTCAGCGATGGGCGCCCGGCCTTCGAGTCGGTAGGCGTGCAAATGGTGGCGGATGTCATCCCGTATGAGCTGATGAAAATGCGCCTCCTCAATGCCTCCCACGTAGCTCTGGGCTTCCTCGGGTCTGTAGCAGGGTATCGCACCGTGGATGAAGCCATGGCGGATGAGGTCTTCCGCCGCTTCGTCGAGCGCCAGATGTATGACGAGGTAGCTCCGCTGCTACCCGCGGTCCCGGGAGTCGATCTGGACGGGTACCAGCGTACCCTGCTCGAACGCTTTTCCAATCCGAAGATCCGCGATCAACTCGCTCGCATCTGCCTGGAGGGATCAGCCAAAGTCCCGAAATTCCTCATTCCCCCCTTGCGCGATGCCCTGGACGCCGGCCGGCCACATGGATGCCTGACCCTGGCCCTGGCGGGCTGGTTGCGCTATTTGACCGGCGTGGACGACCAGGGCGAGGAGATCGTGCTGCAGGACGCACACGCATCGGAGCTGCAGACCCTTGCCATCGCCGGGCGCGACGATCCGCGCCCCTTGCTGGGCGTACGCGACCTATTCGGAGACCTGGCCGATCGTGCGGACTTCGTGCTGGAACTCCAGGGCGCGTTGGGAGAACTCTACTCTCAAGGTACCCGCGCCACACTGGTCCGCTCCCTCCAGGACGTGGGGCCTTAACCTGGATCATTCACGAAGGCGCAGGTCTGCGAGACGCTCCGCTTGTAGGCCGGCCCCTCCGTGGCCGGCAGCCGGGGACAGAGCCCCGGCCTACCTCCCGCGCAGAAGAGGGGTAGGCGATTTCCTACTTTTAAGGCCAAGCACGGACGTGCATTCGCTCGCTTTTCGGCCCAAACAGGCAGAGAAACTCGACCGTCTCCGATCCGGCACAGTCGCTCTCTCTTGCAATATATGTCGACCACCGCTGCCGCTCGCCGCAATCTTCGTAGGGCGCAGCCGGCGTGCTGTGCCGCCCCGAGGCGCCAGGGCGGATCGCCACGCCGGGCGATCCCTACGTATACCGGCAAAATGTCAAGCCACTTCACCGGTTGCCCGGGACGTGGCGCCGCGCAGCGGAACCCTATGGGCCGGGCCGGCAGGACCATGGATAATCGTAGGAGAGGTGATGAAAATGACTGACGACATAGCACGTACGCACGCCAACCACGCGGATGCACGCGCGGGGCACAGCCACAGTGAGCACGATTCCGCCAGCCGATTCATGGACGAAGCGTACTGGGATGAGCGGTACGGTTCGATTGACAAAGTATGGAGCGGCAACCCCAACCCGCAGTTGGTGCGCGAAGTGTCCGACCTGCGCCCGGGAACCGCACTCGACGCCGGGTGCGGTGAAGGCGGGGATGCGATCTGGCTGGCGGAGCGCGGCTGGCGCGTCACCGCGGCCGACTTTTCCAGGGTTGCCCTGGAGCGCGGCGCCGCGCGGGCGTTAGAGGTGGGAGCCGAGGTCGCGGAGCGCATCACCTGGGTCCACGCGGACCTCACCACCTGGATTCCGGCGCCGCAGTCGTTCGATCTGGCATCAGCCCACTTCGTACACGTCCCGCGGGAGCAGCGCGAACCGCTCTACCGCCGGCTCGCGGCGTCGGTGGCGCCGGATGGCACACTGCTGATAGTGGCCCACCACCCGTCGGATCTGCAGACCACGGTGCAGCGTCCACGCTTCGCCGAGATGTTCTTCACCGGCGACGACCTCGCGGCCGAACTCGAGCTCGATCCGGCCCAGTGGGACATCGTGACGAACGCCGCGCCGGGACGAACCACGACCGACCCCGACGGTCGGACTGTCACCATCCGCGACACCGTGCTACGGGCTCGCAGGAGATTACTATAGTTCGGGCCGCATGAGGTGCGGACCGTCAGGTTCGCTTGCGGACTCCACACGACAGAAGGGATGAAGAGCGATGACCAGTATGGATGCCGCAGTTCTGCATGGAGTGAACGACCTACGGGTGGAGAGCGTGCCGGCGCCCGATCGCCCCGGTCCAGATGATGTGCTCATTGCAATCCGAACGGTGGGCCTGTGCGGCTCGGATGTGCATTACTGGCACGAGGGACGTATCGGCCCCTACGTGGTCACGAATCCCATCATCCTGGGACACGAGTGCGCCGGCGAGGTGGTCGAGGTCGGTGAACAGGTACGGCACCTCAGAGCCGGCGATCGGGTGGCGATCGAGCCGGGTGTCCCCTGCCGGCATTGCCGGTACTGTGTGACGGGGCGATACAATCTCTGCCGGGAGATGCGTTTCTTCGCTACGCCGCCGATCGACGGGGCACTGGCGCAGCTCGTCGCGCATCCGGCCGATCTTTCGTTCAAGCTGCCGGATTCCATGACCTATGAAGAGGGCGCCATGCTGGAGCCGCTCTCCGTTGGGATCTACGCCTGTCGCCGTGCCGGCGTGCAACCCGGGAAGAGTGTGCTGATCCTGGGCGTCGGCCCGGTCGGCCTCCTGTGCTTGCTCGCGGCACAAGCAGCCGGGGCCACCCAGATCTTTGCTATTGATGTCAAGGACGACCGGCTAACAACAGCGGTCGAGTTAGGCGCCACCGGTGCCTTCCGCGCGGATGACTCCGGCGTCCACGACGCACTGCGCGCGGTGACCAATGGCGAGGGGCCCGACATCGTGCTGGAGTGCAGCGGTGCTCCACCCGCGGTGCGACAGAGCGTCGACCTGGTACGACCAGGCGGCACCGTGGTGTGGGTCGGTATGGGACCCGAGTCGTTCGAATTCCCGACCCTGACCATCGGCATAAAAGAGCTGGAGGTGAAGGGCCTGTTCCGGTATGCCCACACCTGGCCGACCGCGATCGACCTCATTGCATCCGGACGAATTGACGTGAAGCCGCTGGTCACACATCGCTTCCCGCTGATCGAGGTGGTGCAGGCCTTCGAGCTAACCAGAACCGGTGCAGAGGGCACCATCAAGGCGGTGGTCACCCTCCCTGCGTGACCATTAGAAGGACGGGGCGATACAGAGGGAGGCTTCGATGGCTCAAAATGACTTCGATCCAGCCCGTTTTGCGACGGCCTTCAAGGAATTCATGGAGGCTGTGTCGAGTGCAGCGGAAGCTCCCAGAAGCCCGTTGCTCGAGCGGATTCAGGCGCATCTCGGCACGAATTCGACCGACCTTCCGGTGGTCGCCGAGGAGTACGACTCCTTCGACCATCCGAATCTGCAGACGGCGCTGGATGCCTATCTCAAGGAATCGGGTCATCGCGCCGACCTGATCGGCATCGGCACCGACAACAAACGATTCATGCAGTTCGGATTGTCCGACCTCTTGAGCTGGGGTGGTCAGTCGGGACGCCCCGCACTCAACGAGGGTCCGGTCGACTACATCAACTTCCATCTCGCCGGCGATACCATCCTGCCGTGCGTGCAGCTCGGGCTCTATCTCGTGCAGGATGGTGAAATACACCTGGTGGTGCTGGTGGCTGGTGCGACCGATCATGGGCCTCAACAGAAGCTACGGGTCGAGGTGCTGGGTGGTCGACCCGAGGAGGGACAAGCGTTTCTGGCCGCGCTCACCGCCGGCATGCAGCGCTTGAACGTCTATCGAGGACGCTGCATCTCACTCTCACCCGGTCAATTTGGTCCGGGCCGGCAGACGCTCATCGCCTTCCACACCCTGCCCGAGGTGGCACGGGCCGACGTTATTCTGCCCGATGGCGTGCTCGAGCGCATCGAGCGCCAGACGGTCGTGTTTGCCGATAATGTCGACCGACTGCGGGCGGCAGGTCAGTCGCTCAAGCGAGGGATGCTCCTCTACGGACCACCCGGTGTGGGGAAGACCTTGACGGTTCAGTACCTGATCGGCCGGATGCCGGGGCGTACAGTTCTGTTGACCACGGGGCTTGGCCTGGGGTTTTTGAAGCCGGTGGTCCAGTTGGCACGTTCACTCACACCGGCCATGGTGGTGCTGGAAGATGTCGACCTGATCGCCGAAGAACGGGGGATGCCGTTTGGTCATGCCGGGCCGCTCCTCTTCGAGTTGTTAAACGAGATGGATGGATTGCAGGATGATCGTGACGTGATCTTTGTACTGACGACGAACCGTCCAGAGATTCTGGAGCCGGCGTTGGCGGCGCGGCCTGGACGCGTTGATCTGGCGGTGGAGTTGCCTCTTCCCGACCTGACCGGGCGGCGGCGATTACTGGAACTGTATGCGCGAGACCTCGATCTCCGCGATGTTGACCTCGATTCCGTTGCCCAGCGCATCGATGGATCCACCCCCGCCTATATCAAGGAACTCTTGAGGAAGGCGGCCGTGCTGGCTGCGTCCGAGTCGGGACCAATGGTCGTCACCGGGGCGCATCTGGAGACGGCACTGGCCGAACTGGACGAAGGTGGACGTCTGGCGCAGCGGCTCCTCGGATTTCGCACCGACGAGCCGGGGTCCGACCCGATGGACCCCAGGGGCCTGGGCGGCCGGTCGATGTCAACCGGCTTCCCGGCGAGCAGGACCGTTCGAGCACACCGAGGCACTGCCGGATAGGGCGGCACATGTCACGTGGAGAGGCGGTGGCTCGTCAGGTCCAGGCTGAAGACATCGGCACACGTGAGCGATTGTTGCGTCGCAGTAAAGAACTCCCCTTCGATGCGGCCCGACCCGATCGTCAGACGTACGAACCCGAACTCATGATCGTTGTAGGCGTCGACCCGCACGCTGTCCGCCTCGGGTAGGGTGAGACCCTGCGGCAATACACCGTCGAAGGGAATCGCCCTGGATGGCTCGGTGCTCCCGTCGCAGGTTTCGAAGAGTGACTCGACCGGCGCATGCCCGCCGCTGCCTGCGATGAGACAGGGGAGTTCCCATCCATCGGCATAGCGGTACGTCAGTCGCTGGTACAGGTGCGAATGTGCTGAGACGACGATGTCAGGGCGTTGTCCACTCTCCGCGAAAGCCTGTTGCAGCACCGCGCTCAGAGGTCGCGCCCCCTGCACGTTGGTCGGCCCCAGCCCTGGATCGCCTCGCTGCGCAAAGGTGCTCGCCCCAGAGTACGGCGGGTAGTGCACCGCCAGCACGATTGCTTTGCGCTGCGTACGCTTTGAGTTCTTCGTCCGAATGTCTCGAAGCTCGGACACCAGCCACTGATACTGTGGTCCGTCGCCCTGAGCGAATGGGTCGTCCAGGATGCCACCGTTCGCGATGTTGGCATAGAGGCCGATGAAGTGGGCCACGGGTGTGTTCAGGCGCCAGTAGATGTAGGGCTGCACCATGGCGCCGCGAGCATCGGTGTTGTTGTCGGGTGATACGGCGGTGCTCGTCGCGCAAAAGTTGGTGAAGAAGTGAGCAAGCGAGGACTTATGAGCGTGCGGAGAATCCTTGCCGTCGTGGTTCCCCGCGATGGCGAAAATAGGTCGGTCGTAGGTCGTGAAGGGACCGTAGAACTGGTCGTTGTACATTTGGCCCCGGTCTTCGCCCGGCTGGACGGTCGGGTCTTCGACCGGTTCATCGTTCTCTACATCGCTCGTGGCGCCGGGCTTATAAATGACATCACCCAGGTGGTAGAGAAAGGACGCGGTCGTTGCCAGGCTATCCGGCGCACCACCCGCACCCGGGTCTCGGATCTGCGCCGTCATTCCCTTGACGACGCCCCCTGCCGGTTGATGATTACCGGCGTCCCCTGAACACCCGACCAGGTGAAACGTCATTCGTCCCGCTGCGACCACGCGTGCATGATCCGCTCCGTCGACATTCTCATAGTGCAGTTCGAATGCATCGGCGGTGGGTGGCGGCGGCGTAGGCACTCGCGTCCAAATCCCATGCTCGACACACTTGATGGTGCTCTTGCCCGTGTCTTGCTCGTTCGTGACGCACCCTCGATTGCCCACCGAATGTCGGTCTCCAGCGTTCTATGCTACATCAGCGTTCACGTGACTCTCCTGCACGAAGCAGGCGAGATGCTCTGGGCGCTGCTGCGGCATGAAGCCGGCTCCTGGCGGAGGTGCGCCCTGGGGCGTCATCATGTCGGTGGACCGATGAGAAAGACCGGATTGCACCGGTGCCGCGTTCGGTCTCCGCGCCGCAGAAAGGCAGGCCGGCGATGAACATCGCGCAACAGCTCGATCGAGCCGCCCAACACTTCGCGGATAAACCCGCCATCGTGTTCGAACAGCAGGCACTGACCTACAGAGACCTGCGCACCGCGATCGACCGCGTCGCCCATGGGTTGCGGGCCATGGGAGTAGGCGTGGGGGACCGGGTCGCGCTCTTCTTGCCAAACATCCCGGCGTTCCCCATCAGCTATCTGGCCGTGCAGAAGATCGGCGCCATCGCGGTTTCGGTGAATTGCATGCTCATACCCGAAGAGTTGCATCACGTCCTGACCGACAGTGGCGCCCGCCTGGTGGTCACCACGGCTGCCCTCCTCCCGCAACTGCAACCTTTGCTCGGGATCGACCTCGCACCGGAGCAGGTCATCGTGTGTGAAGGCAGCGCCGCGGGCCACCCCGGGTTCGACGACCTTGGGTCCGACACGCAAGAGGCGTTCTCCCCGCGTGCCATGGAGCGCGACGATCCGGCGGCGATCCTCTACACCTCGGGCACGACCGGCAGGCAGAAAGGGGCAGTACTCAGCCATGGGAATGTCGTCTCAA
>JANWJD010000075.1 GCA_025449555.1 Chloroflexota bacterium
ATACCCCTGCGTCGCGAGGTTCCCAGTCAAGAAGCGCACTGCTCGATCCGAATGCCGGGCCGCCGTGCTGATTCTGGATTGAAAGTAGAGATCGGTGACGATCGCGATCACATCATCCATGGTTTACTGTACCCGAGTTCGCGCAGCGGAGAGCTCCACACAGCTTGGTACCCTGAGATGCAAAGCGAGGGGCAGAGGAGGGGCTGCATGGCGGAAACGGTCGCACACTCTATCTCCGAGGAGGAGGCGGCACGGTATCGGGCGGAGTTCCCCATCTTCGACCATACAACGTATCTCAATAGCTGTTCGCTCGGTCCGCTGAGCCGCCGGTCCAGCGAAGCACTGCACGAATATGCGAGTGCTTGGTCAGACTTTGGCGCCCCGGCCTGGTGGGCACGATGGATGCCGAAAATCGACGAGGCGAAGGAGCGTTTCGCACGCTTGATCGGAGCCGGGGTCCATGAGGTCACGATCGCTCACTCCATATCGTCGGCGCTGTCCTCGGTAGCAAGCGCTTTCGAGTACTCTACGCGTCGTCGGGTCGTCTGCGCGGATCTCGACTTTCCAACGATTCCATACCAGTGGATGGCGAAGGAACGGGAAGGCGTAGAAGTTGCATTTGCTCGCTCCGGTGACGGAATTCGCGTCCCGCTCGCGGCGTACAAGCAACTGGTCGACCGGAATACCTCCTTGGTGGCGACCTCA
Organism: Chloroflexota bacterium; assembly: GCA_025449555.1. Classification (GTDB taxonomy): domain Bacteria; phylum Chloroflexota; class UBA5177; order UBA5177; family UBA5177; genus JANWJD01. The sequence goes on from JANWJD010000075.1 coordinate 706, forward strand.
CACGTGTTCTATACGACCGGAGCCATCCAACCGATTCGCGCCATCGCCGACCTGACTCACTCGCACGGCGCCAGGCTGATCGTCGACGGGTATCACAGCGTCGGCGTCTTTCCGGTCAACGTCAAGGCGCTGGATGTAGATGTCTTCGTGGGCGGAGTGCTGAAGTGGTTGCTCGGTGGTCCGGGTCTCACGTTCATCTACGTGCGAGAAGGCCTGTTGGAGGAGCTACAGCCGGCCGTCACCGGATGGTTTGCAGCGGACGATCAGTTCGCCTTTGACGCCTCCCACCTTGTCCGCGCACGAGACGCCGATCGATTCCAACTCGGCACGCCCGCCATGCCGACGGTGTACACCGGAATCACGGGCATGGATATGATTCTCGAGGTCGATCCGGAAAGAATCGGGGAGCGGCTGCGCCTGCTCACGACGCGCATCATAGATAGCGCCGAACGGGACGGATTTACCGTGCTGTCACCTGATGACCCGATGGAGCGCGGCGGCATCGTCATGCTGGAATCTGCGAACCCGCGGCAAATGGTCAAGGCGCTCGCAGCCAGGCACTTCACGGTGGATTATCGTCCGGGTCGCGTTCGCATTTCGCCGCATTTCTATAACACGACCGACGATGTCGATGGACTCATGGAGACTTTGACGAAGCTGCGGGACGACTGAGGCCGGCGACGGAACGTCATTCGTGGGTCCGGGTCTAACCGTCATGCTCGTCGAGGATCCGAATCAGCAGTTCCAGACGTTGCCCGGCTACCTGGGCCGCGGCGCGAGCGCCTGAACGGCGCGCATCATCCGCCCGTGTCGCCCACTCGCGCAAGTCGGCTTCGCCGATATCCGCCCAGCGAGCGTCGGCGGTTAGTCGAGTCTGCACTCGCGCGGTGGGGCTCTTGGTCCGCCTGGGTGGTTCCTCTTCCGAGACACCCAATTCCTCGGCCAGCGCCGCGACATCCGCGCTGCGCAGAAATGGATTCGAGGGCTTGCCACCAAATGTCCTGAGCCGACCATCGGCGATCATATCGAGCACCGCTTCCTGGGTGACGTGCAGGAACTCGGCCGCATGCACCGAGTCCACGAAAGCAAAGCGTTCGATCGTGGTGCTCACGTTGACTGGACCTCACAATGCACGTAGGATATGCCCAAGGCGTTACGTCAATTATAGGTTGGAGTCGGAGGGTGCTACAGGAAGGTCGCCTGGCAAACGAGCGGGGCGTGCTGCAGGCCTGGGGAGAGGTAATACGTCGCTATCGCCAATGGAAACGGCTGTCTCGCCGGGACCTGGCGATGAAGGCCGGAATATCCCCGGTCTTTCTGGGCGAGATCGAACGCGGCGAGAAAGATCCCTCATCGCACTCTCTGTGCCTGATCGCAGACGCTCTGGATGTGCCCCTAGCTGAACTGTACCTCCGTGTTGCCACGAAGCTTGAGGCACCGCCCTCGAATGGAGAGCTTCGCGGTCAAATATCGCTTCCGCTAGGGGTACGAGAAGCGGCGGACGACTACCTCGAGGGTGTTTCGCCCGCCAGCGACGAAACCGCGTTTGATCTCTACAAGATAGTACGGCTCCTGCGCAGTGACCAGCAGGTGTCACTCCTGATTCTGGCCAGATCACTTGCCGAGGAGCGGAAGTAAAAGCAGCCTACATGGCTGCGCGTGTCGTTGCCAGAGAGGCGGCGCATCGGCCTTCCCAAACCTGGGAAGGATCAATCAACGAGCGCACGTCGTGTTTCGGTGTCTTGTTCCCCGAGAGGGGTAAGAGCGCGTCGCGCGCCGTCGTGGCGTAGAGCGCCTGTTCTGCTTCGCTCGTGGGCTTGAAAGCTGAAGCATGCAGCGTGCCATTGGAGTCTCGCCAGACCCAGAACGTCCTCAATGAGGCACCGCAGCCGCAGGTTTCCATGATTCTCGCTCCTGAATGTCGCGCTGAACGTACAACTTCTGGCCTAACTATACACGCTTACACAGTATTGTCAATCCTGTGTGCTGTACGCCCGCGCTCGAGATACATCTGCCGGCACCAGTAGGTCTCTACCTTGGTCTCGACCTGGCCGAGCGTCTGACCGACTACCAGACGAATGGACATTGTCGCCGAGCATCGGTCCGGGACGATATTGGGGGCCACGCCGCCCTCGATGACACCCACGTTGACCGATGGTGCACCGAGTAATTCGTTTTCTTGGTAGGCGAATTGGTGTGTTTCCAGGGCCGTAATGGCGCGTGCCAGGTAGGAAACCGCACTTACTCCCAGCTCAGGCATCGAACTGTGAGCCGTTCGGCCATGCACGGTCAGTCGGAACACGAGAATGCCTCGCTGGGCCGGGCACACATCGAGCCCGGTTGGCTCTCCCACCACGAGAAAGGCACAGTCTTGCAGCACACCGGAGGCGGCCAAATGCCGTGCGCCCACCATCCCGCGCTCTTCCCCTACACTAGCCACGAACACCAGATCAGCGCGGGGTCTGAAGCCGGAGCGCTGCAGGGCGATCATCGCAACTGCCATGGCAGCCAGTCCGCCCTTCATGTCGGCGGTGCCACGGCCAATAAGTCGGTCACCGACCTGCGTAGCCGTGAAGGGATCGTATGTCCATCCCGGCTCCTGCGCCGGGACGACGTCCAGGTGACCACTCAGCACGACGGAGCCCGTTCGCTCGAAGCCCGGCAAGCGAGCCAGCAGGATAGCACGATCCGGTTCAACCTGGAGGTACTCGACGGCAATACCCTTATGTGCCAGGTGGTCTCCGAGAAAGTGGGCCGCAGCTTCCTCGTTCCCGGGCGGGTTGGAGGTGTCACAGTGCACGAGTCCGCGCGTCAGAGAAACAATTGCGTCCTCGTCGATGGACGGCCCGGTCGGCCCCATCTAATGTAACCTCCGCCTCCAGATTGCCTAATGGTCCTCGTCCTCGACAACTTGAACATCCGCTAACCGGCGTCGCTTTACAGTGCGTTCGAACCAAGGGAGGCAAAGCGGATCGTTCCGGAAGTGGGAGCTCGACCGATGGTCCGCCGCGCAGGATCTGCGGCCGGATTATGGCGTGGGGAGACGCCCCGTTCGCTCCAGGTAGGATTGACAATCGATGCAGTAAATGGCGGACGGCCTGGCCTCGAGCCGCTTTTCTCCAATCGGTCGACCGCAATTGTCACACCGGCCGTACGTACCGGCGTCGAGTTTGGCGAGGGCCTTATCAATATCCTCCATACTCGCCTGCAACGTGTTCAGAACGGATAGGTCCTTTTCTCGTTCGAACAGTTCCGTCGCATCGTCAGCCGGATGAATCGACACCGTATCGGTGCCCTCGTCTTCCTGGAAGGTTTGGGAACTCAGCGCCTCTCGTAAGCCATCCATCTCGCCCTGGAGCCGCGTGCGGTCTGACTCCAGGCGTGCGCGAAATTCCCGCTTTGCATCCTGTGAAACCATCGATGTTTCTCCTTCCGCCGTGCGGTAGAGCATGAGCCGTGCTTACCAGCCACATGTCTCCGGGCGGCCCGATCGCAAAAAGAAGAGAGGCCGACCTATGCCAACCTCTCTTCGCTCGGATATCGCCTAGTTACCGCAAGCTCGAACGGAGCCGCCCTCCTGAGCCGAGGTAAAGGACTGTCCGCACGAGCAACTGGTGACGGCATTTGGATTATGAATCGTGAACCCACCACCCATAAGCTCGTCGACAAAGTCGATCTCGGCCCCCTCCAAGTACTGAGCACTATATTCGTCCACGTACACTTGAATACCGTCGCGCGTCTCTATCGAGTCGCCCTGCATCGGAGTATCTTCGAAGCGCATACCGTACTGAAATCCGGAGCAGCCGCCCGGCGACACAAAGACACGAAGTCCCAGCGTGGACTCGTTCTGCTGCACCATGAGACCCTTTAACTGGCTCATGGCTCCATCGGAAACATTGATCATTCGTCGTCCTCCAAAACGGCCTATTCACAAGCCGCCGTATGCCTTAAAGTACCACAAAAACGGCGGCAAATCAACCCGGCCTTCCGTTTCTGTCAAGTCCCGTCAGAGGCTTTCCGGCCGGTTGATACGAGGTACCCCCTCCGGGGCTACACGACTTTCCGACGGCGGTGCACGTAGTCGACGAGGATGTAATCGCCCAGGCGTTCCGGCGTCGCATAGAACACCCGCCCATGATTGATGCGAGTCATCTGATTGACGAACTCCGCCAGATAGTGGCTGCGTTCGAGCATGAACGTGTTGATCACGATCCGTTCTCGTGTGCACCGCTGAACCTCGCGCAATGTCGCCTGGATTGTGCGCGCGGTGGGAGGGTACGAGAACTGGACACGATCGTCCTCGAGATGCGCCGTGGGCTCGCCATCTGTAATCAGGATGATCTGGCGGGTGCCGCTTTTGTGACTCGCCAGCAAGCGACGAGCCAGTTTGAGGCCGTGCTGGATATTGGTGCCATGGACGTACTCGTTCAGGCCGAGCCGATAGAGCGATTCGGCGTGGAATTGACGGGCGTAGTCCGAAAAGCCGACGACGTAGAGGTGGTCACGCGGAAACTGGCTGGTGATGAGCGTATTGAGAGCGAGTGCAACCTTCTTGGCAGCGGTGAAGCAACCCCGCATCGGCATCGACCGGCTCAGATCGATCATGAGGACCGTCGCAGCCTGTGACACCTGCTCCGTCCGGAAAACTTCAAAATCGGACACGGACAGTTGCAGCTTTCCTGCCGTGTGTCCACGTCCCACTGCGTTCATGAGCGTCTGGCTCAGATCGAGTAGAAAAGGGTTCCCATATTCGTACGGTTGAGACTCGTCCGCCGGCTCTGAGCCGGCTCCGATGCGCGTCCCCACATGCTCTCCGAAACCCGATGGCTTGACCCCTCGAAAGATATCGTGCAACGCCTTCTGGCCGATTCGCCGGATCCCGCGGGGAGTGAGGCGCAGCGATTCGCCATCGCGCTCGAGGTAGCCTGCCCTGGCGAGAACCTCCTCGAGCGACCGGAGGGCACAAAGTGATTCGTGGGCCTCCGGCCCAAGCAGATCTCGGACCGCTTCCGGGTCGACCGCTTCGAGCGATGCGTTCTCGTGCGCCGCATGCAGTTCCCGTTCCAGGAGGTCGAGACGCTGCATGCGACGCATCAGTTTGAGCGCCTCATCGAATGTCACCGACTGCTCACCTGAAAAGGGGTAGTGTGCCGCGGGAGGATGCGCCGCTATCACCGGCTCCATCAAGTCGTGGAGGCGTGCCATTTCGTCTCGCAGGCCGGGGTCTCTCAAGGCCGAACCCATCGACTCTTCCAGTGTGCGGCGCATGTCGGGAGCCATACTGCTGAGCAGCGATTCCGTCTCGGCCGCCTGTTCCATGAGGTGCGTCAGTAGATCGTCGAGGTTCTTCGCGGGGGGGAAGTGAGATCCGTGGAGCTCGCGAAATTGCTCGAAGTCGAGCGGGTACATCGACTCAGGATCCTCGATGAGATCGTTCAGTGCCTGGAGCGCTGCGGTCAGGCCGGTGATGTCTGCCGGCGTCAATCCTCGTATCGACTGTTGCATGTGCTTGAAACGCGTTTGCAGCACCTGGCGCTGCAAGACATCCATCAGGGCATCGAACTTGGCGCGTGCAAAATCGCTCACGAATTCGTAATCGGCCAGAGCAGTCACCGCTGAGCCAGGTTCTTCCGGGACGCGGTCGAGCACGTTCGCCCGATGCCCCGCAACCGATTCCACGGCCTTTTGGTCTGAAGCCGTCATGGAGACACCGGCGGACTGTGCCTCGCGCAGCAAGGACTTGAGACCGGAGCGTTCCGTCGTCACGATGTCCGAGACCCGCTCCTTGATGTCCTGCACCATGGAATCGAGGTCGTAGCGCTCCAAATCCTCGCGGCGCTGCGATCGCACCTGCTCCATCAGCCCCAGGGTGCCCCGTTCGGATTCCGATCCCAGACGGCGCAATCCAAACCTCGTTATCCGCTCGAGCGCAGTCTTGAGGTCGGCCTCCGACATGAGGTCATCCGACAAGGCCTCCATCACGAGATCGGGATCGAGGTTCGTCAGTTCCTGAGTGCCATCCCGCCACGAGTAGGTAAAGTACATACCCTACCTGCGATAGTGTGTCCCTGCCGCGTTGCGATCCTTGTTGAGCTTCCGATTGAGATGCAGGCCCTCGAGGATGAACTCCGTGGCGGACGCGATAGTGCCCGGATTTCCTTGCGCTCCGAGCTTCGACACTGCAGACTTCAGCCCGTCGATTCGAAATGCAGCCTGCGCGTATTCCAGCGACGGCATGCTATCCGAGACGTCGAGCGTCAACCCATTTTGAAAGCTCCGCAGGAGATCGGTAAATTCCTGCACCAGGAAGTAACGGTTAAAGACGTTGATGACAGCGCTTTGCACGAGCTTGTCAATGATCTTTTCTTCGTTGGCATCACCCAGCGTTTCCAGCTCGATCTTGCCGGCGGTGGAGGCGAGGACCGCGGGGAGGTCGGTGACGCGCGGCACGACTGTCGATTCGTGCAGCCGGATCGAGCGCTTGAGAGCGTTGCTCAACAGGTTCTCGTAATTGGCAATGGAGACGCGCACGCTGACCCCGGACCGTTGACTGATGTCCGGACTCTTGCGTGCAAGATGCGTGATCTCGGCAATGATCTCCTTCATGAATCCCGGTACCGTGGTCTCGAATCCATCCCCGTCAAACCGCATGCGTTCGTGCTCCATGATGTCAATCTCGTGATCGATGGAGCGGGGGTAGTGCGTGCGGATCTCCGATCCGCACCGATCTTTGAGCGGAGTGATGATTCGACCGCGATTGGTGTAATCCTCCGGGTTGGCGCTGGCGATGATAAATAAGTCGAGCGGCAACCGGATCTTGAAACCTCGGATCTGGACGTCCCGCTCTTCGAGAATATTCAGAAGTCCAACCTGGATGCGTTCCGCCAGGTCAGGGAGCTCGTTGATACAGAACACGCCTCGATTCGTCCTCGGCAGCAGCCCATAGTGAATCACAAGCTCGTCCGAGAGGTGACGTCCCTCGGCTACTTTGATGGGGTCGACCTCGCCGATGAGGTCGGCAATGGTGGTATCGGGAGTAGCCAGCTTTTCGCCGTATCGCCAGTCCCGGCGGAGCCACGCAATGGCAACCTCGTCTCCGCACGCGTCGACCTTGTCCCGGCACGCGCGACAAATCGGCTCGTATGGGTTGTCGTTTATCTCACAGCCGTCGATGACCGGAATCTCGGGATCGAGCAGGCACACCAGGGATCGAGCCAGCCGGGTCTTGGCCTGACCTCGCTCGCCCAGCAGAATGATGTCCTGTCCTGAGAGAATCGCATTCTCGATCTGGGGAAGGACCGTCTCTTCGTAGCCCACGATACCGGGAAAGAGGTCATCGCCCGCTTCGATTCTCGAGATGACATTCTTGCGCATTTCCTCTTTGATCGACAGCGGCCGGTACTCGCTGCTTCGTAATTCACGTATAGTTGCCGGTTTCGCCATTCAGAATCTCCCGTATATGCCGCGAAGGCTACCGCCCGCCGAAGAACCCACTGGTGTTTGCCGGCCCAGGTCGCTTTGCTGCGACAGACGGCGCGTAGCCTTTGGAAACAGGACCGTGACAGGTTGGCACGGTCATACACAAGTGTACCGTGCGGTCTGGGCCTACATGAGCCCGCGGGACGGGCAGCCGTCCGCCACGACCGTTGTCCTGGTGATGCAAGATGCGGAGGGCGAAGCCGTGAACAGGATCATGTTCGCGACTGCCTCGCGCCCTGGTTACCTACTAGCGAAACGACGGCCTCGCTTCCGCCTCGATAATCGTGCGTTGTCGTTCCATGGTGCGCATCATCTCGCGCCGAATCGCATTCGAGATGAATCCGCCCGTCATCTGGCCAAAGATGCCGCCGGGAGGCACAAAATTGAGGGTCTGTGAGACGCGCGTGCCGCCATTGATGACGGAGCAGTTCGTGGTGATCACGCCGCGTTGATCTCCGGATATCTCGAGTACGCCGTAGTTCGGCGGCTGCAGATCGGTTATCCTGCATACGAGCTTGACCGGCCTCCCTGCAATGTGGGTCGATTGGTGCCACTGTGTATCGATCCTGGTGGGACCAGGCGTAATGCCGTCGATTCCGCTGATGGCGGGGTTCCACTCCTGGCCACGCCGAGGATCCGTTAGGGCCGCGAAAACCTGGTCGATTGGCGCCATTATGTCAACAGTTTCGGTGATTTCACCCATGGTGTCGTGCGCTCCTCCGAACGCGTCATTTGTCTGACGCTCACCATATGCTACCAACGTCTTTCGTCAAGGCAGAGCCTGGTCTCACCAGGGAGGACTGATACCCGCAGGGGCCGGCCGACAAGCCAGTCACCCTCTCACCGGATCGGAAGCCTGTGCCGGTGAAAGTGCGGTCTCAAAGAACGACGCAACCCGCGCGACGTAGTCATCCCGATCTTTAAAGTACGCGCCACAATGCGGGACGTCGTCGACAATCCACAGGTGGGTACCCGCCCCAGCGGCCGCTCGTAACCGATGTGCATGTTCGATTGGGATCAAGCGATCGGCGTTGCCATGAATCAGGAGGAGAGGGCGGGGCGCGATCCGGCCGACAACCGAGATCGGTCGTACGGAATTGAATCCGTAGCCGTAGCGAACGCGAGTGACCAGATCGGTCAGAGACACCGTCACCGCCGTCGGAAGCCGGTACCGCCGATGTGCGTGAATCAGCACGTCGCTGATGGTCGCGAATGGTGAGTCGGCCACCACCGCCTGAATCTGTTCGTCTTCGGCCGCGACGAGAATCGCGATGGCCGCTCCCATGGAAAAGCCGACGATTCCGACATTGGATCCCGGCAGACGAGTCCGAGCATAGGTAATCGCGGCGCGAGCGTCTGGGAGTTCGTTGTACCCCAGAGACAGTGGCGCGAGGTCGCTTTCACCACACCCACGAAAGTCGAAGAGGAGTACATTGTTGCCGGCGCGCCACAAACCGGACCCGATACCGAGCAGATCCTGCTTGACCCCCTTGTGACCCGTGTAGCCGACGACAACCCGTTGCGAACCCTCGCACGGGAGCCACCAGCCGCGTAGCGTAACACCGTCTTCCGCTGCAAAGCTTACCGGCTCGAAGGGTACGCGTACTTCCCACGGCGTGAACGAAAATGCACCGAGCGGATCCGGTCTGCGGGGACCGTTCAATACGTGAGAGGTGTACGCAGCGACCCCCAGCGCGCCGCCGGCGAGGGCCCCGGCCACCGAAAAGCCCAGGAGGGCCGCGTGGGAAGAGCCGAGGCGGACCCGTCGTCCCTCGCTCCACTGTCGGTGGTGCGTCACAGCTTGGACTCCGACGCGTTCTCAGTAGATAGTGAAGGCAAAAGTAACCGCGGTCTGCCGTGCATTGGCCGCGATAGGCAGGAGAGTCGCTGATGGAAGTCCAGACTGATCAAGAACCAGGGGAAGGCGAAACGTTGATATTCACTCTGGGTGGGGGTTTCAGTGTGAAAGGGATCATACGAGACGTCGCCCAAAGGCTGGCGAGCGAGGATTGGCCTGCGTTCGAACTGTCGGAGAGCGCCGACACCGTCATAATTCGGAGTTCTCAGGTGGTTGCGCTGCGCGGGGGCAACAAGAAGAGTCGGGGCAGCATGGGCTTCGTTCCGCGCCGCCAACCGTAGCGTTTCCACGGATCCAACGCAGAAACCGGCAGAACAAATCTGCCGGCTTCTGCGACTTGGAGGAGCTGTCGAGGATGGTGAGTGGTGCGCCGATTCGACCTCGATGACTGCTATGGACCTACCATACTGGAGCGCCCGAGCGCTGTCAGTGAACCACTTCACCGTCCGAGGTCGACCGCCGAAATACACGGGCGTCGCCTAAACCTCGACCACCACACTCAACACCATAGGGCGGCGTTTCGTCTTCGTAAAAAAGTGCTTCTGCAGGATGTCGCGCGCTTTGTTCTGCACGTATACCGGCTCAGCCGATGTATTCGCGTGGGTGTGCTGAAGCGATCGGTACAACAGGTCACGCCCGCCCTCGATAATTGGATCGTCGACGTCGTCGACGAAGCCGCGCGACACGATATCGGGTCGATTCACCGGCTTGCCGGTGCGTCGGTTGAGGGTGATTACTGCGATTACCACTCCGTCCTGCGAGAGGTGAACGCGGTCCCGCAGCACGACGTCGCCGATGTTACCAACGCCTAGACCATCGACGAACACGTTGCTGGCCGGTACGTGGCCCACGAAGCGCGCACTGTCGGGGGAGAACTCCATGACGCGGCCATTCTCTGGGATGAGAATGTGGTCGGCCGGGATGCCAAGAGTTTCGGCCATCCGTCCATGCAGGATTAGATGTCGCACCTCGCCGTGCACCGGCACCAGGAATTTGGGACGCGTCACGCTCAAGAGCATTTTCAATTCCTCGCGTCCTGGGTGACCAGACACGTGCACCTTCGCATCCGCGCCATAGATGACGTTCGCTCCCAATCGGAAGAGATTGTCGATGTTCCGCGATACGAGTTCCTCATTTCCGGGAATGGGAGTGGCGGACAGCACCACGGTGTCTCCCGTTCGAATCGTGATCTGGCGATGGTCACGATTCGCCATGCGACTGAGGGCCGACGTCGGTTCCCCCTGTGCACCCGTCGTCATGATGGTGAGCTTGTTGGGCGCGAGATTCATGATCTTTTCCCAGGGTTGGATCGTGTCGCCGGGATCGTGCAGGTAGCCAAGATCCAGCGCCATGTTGACGTTTTGAATCATGCTCCTCCCGACCACCGCGACTTTACGGTCATACTTGGCGGATTTGTTAATGACCTGCTGGATGCGCGAGATGAGGCTGGCAAAGGTCGCCACGATGACACGGCCGGGAGAATTCCGCATGATCTCATCGAACGCAGGTCCAACCGTGGACTCGGAGGGAGTATATCCGGGCCGTTCCACTCCAGTGCTGTCGGCCAGCAGGACCTGCACACCTTCGGTTCCGAGCCGTGCAAGAGCCCCCATGTCGGTCGGCTTGGACTCGACCGGGGTGAGATCGATCTTGAAATCACCCGTGTGGACCACCGTCCCGACCGGAGTGCGGATGGCGAGACCAGAGGCGTCCGGCACGCTGTGAGCGACGCTAAAGAACTCCACGTTGAAAGGGCCGGCTTCAATGCGCTGGCCATGGGTGATGGTCCGGAGATCGGAACTGTCGAGCAAGCGGCGCTCTCGCAGCTTGACCGTGATCAGTCCAATTGTGAGGGCGGTTGAGTAGACGGGCACGTCGAACAGCGGCAGGATATAGGGCAGAGCGCCGATGTGGTCTTCGTGCCCATGGGTGATAAAGAACGCTTTGACTTTCTTCTTCTTGTCCAACAAATACGTTACATCGGGAATGACGAGATCGATACCAGGCATGGTCTCTTCCGGAAACATGACGCCACAATCAACCACGATAATGCTGTTTCCATACTCGAGCAGGGTCATGTTTTTGCCAATTTCGCCTGTCCCGCCGAACGGGATAATGCGAAGCCTCGGTTTTGCCAAGGTGATATACCTTTCTTGGTGTCCACTGAACACCATCTAAATTGTACTGAGATGTCCCTTCCAGGAACCGCATTCGGATCCGTGCAGGGATGATTCGGGTTAGGCCGGGGAGAGGGCGGGTATAAGCTTAGGGTCGAAACCACGTCCACGGAGAAGGAGACGGTAAACCACCCCATGCGTTTTTTGTTGATGTTTTTGACGTTCGCGGCAGCCGTCGCGTTTGTGTTGAGCATTGCGATTGAAGTTGGATGGATTGGGCACTCGTCGCCGGCCGCGGTGACTGTGGCGACCACGGCTCCCACGGCTTCCAAAAAGCCCAACCCTCCGAAAGCTCCGCCCGCGACTGCGACCATAGTGGCCCAACAAACGGCCAAGGCGTCCATCCTGGCGTATTATTTCGCCGGTCCCGATGATGTCAAAGTGAGTGCTTCCGGACACGTCTTCGTGGCCGATACGCTGAACGATCGGGTGGTTGAGCTGGGCCGCGCTGGTACCCAGTTCCCCTCCTGGGGAAGGCACGCTATTCACCGTGCCAGCATGCATCATCCCGCTCGCGTCTTGCCGCTGGCGAGCGGTTTCTTCGTGATCGATGGAGACAATACCCGTATCACCCGCTTTTCGCCTGCGGGGACTGTCATTTCGCGCTGGACTGTACAGGGCACACTCGGCGCCATGACCGGGCCGACCGACCTGGCGCTCGATCCGGCCGGAGCGTTGTACCTTTCCGACGGAAACAACGATCGCATTGACCTGCTCACTTCCGCCGGCCATGTGGCGAAGAGCTGGAGTACCAAAGGATTCCTGGCCAGTGCTCAGGGAGGACCGAACGATCCCGGATTCCCCGGAGCACTCGCCATCGATCGACTGGGCAAAATATACGTGGCATATCCCAACGCCGGCGCCGTCCAAAAATTCTCCGCCAACGGCGTGCCGATCGACAAGTGGCAGCTGCCACAACGGGGCGCGGCCGCTTCCGGGGTGGCAGTCGACACGGCGGGAAACGTCTACGTGGTGGACATGGGGCGCGCCACAGTGACCAAATTTGCGCCGACCGGACCGCTGCTCGCAACGTGGGGCGGACGCGGCGCCGGAAAAAATCAACTCATCCACCCGACATCAATCGCCATCGACAGTCACGCCCACGTCTATGTGGCGGACGCCGGAAACAGTCGCCTTGGAAGTTTCATCAAGGAATGGACATCCGGCGGGACCTTCGTGCGCACGTACGCCTTCGGATAGTCCAGGTACCCCATCGAGACAGACGCCGTGACACGAAGTCGGGCGAAAGTTAAAAGAAACTGAGCTGCTCCGGATCTCCGGGCGAGGCATCCGCCGGCTCGGAGCGCTCCTGCGGCAGGTCCTTCATGGGTCCCTGGATGAAGTCTGCCAGGCGCTTCATATCGTCGAGCAGTGTTTGACGCAGCGCCTGCTGATGGAGCGCAGCCGCCGGATGGTACATGTTGAAGAAATACCTGCCGTCGCGCTCGCGGATGCGGCCGTGTACGGCTGAGATCTTGTCACCGGGAAAGAAGGTGCCCAGCGAGTACCGACCAAGGGTGACGATCACTTTGGGATCGATCAGCGTCATCTGACGATCGAGGTACGGCCGGCAGGCGGACAATTCTGAGGGCTCCGGATCCCGGTTGTTGGGTGGCCGGTGTTTGACGACGTTCGTGATATAGACGTCAGAACGCTTGAGGTGCGCTACTGCCAGCAATTCCTCGAGAAAGCGCCCGGCCGCCCCGACAAAGGGGCGGCCCTGCTTGTCTTCGTTAAATCCGGGGCCTTCGCCGACCAACATGATGTCCGCATCGTATGGGCCTTCACCCGGGACGCCGTGCGTGGTATTGAGGTGGAGCGGACAACGGGTGCAGTGCTCGACTTCCGCGTTGAGTCGCTCCATTTCGGCGACGACCGAGTCGTTCAAGAGCTAGTCCGAAGATCGATCACGGTCTGATTGGTTGTCACGAGGGCCGTCTCCGCGTGGAGCATCGGAGCGCGGGTCGCGCCTGAATCCACCGTCACCCCGGGAACCTCCGCCGCGGCCACCGTCGTAGGGGCGTCGATCGCCGCCACCCTCACGGCGAAATCCACCGCCCTGTGGTCGGTCGCCACGGTCTCGGAACCCGCCACCGCCGCCGCCGCCATTTCGGGGAGGGCCACCGCGAGATCCTTCACCTTCCACGACACTGTTCGGGTCGAGTACCGCGCGGTGCGAGAGATTGATTCGGCCCATGGAGTCGATCCCGGTGACCTTGACCTCGAGCCGGTCACCCACATTGACGACGTCCTCCACGCGCTCGACCCGATGCGTGTCGAGTTGCGAAATGTGGACCAGGCCTTCTTTGCCTGGCAGAACCTCCACGAAGGCACCGAAGTCCATCAGTCGCTTCACGGTGCCGGTATATTGCTTACCAACCTCGACTTCGGCCGTCAGGCCGCGAATCATGTCGATTGCCTTCTGAGCGGATTCGCTGTTGTTGCTCGCAACGAACACGCTGCCGTCGTCCTCGATATCGATCTGGGCCTTGCTTTCCTCAATGATCTTCTTGATCATCTTGCCGCCCGGTCCGATCACGGTGCCGATCTTGTCCGGGTTGATCATGATGCGGGTGATGCGAGGAGCGTACTGTGACATCTCCTTGCGAGGTTCCGGCATGACTTCGCGAATCTTGTCGAGAATGAAGAGCCGGGCGTCCCGCGCCTGCTGCAGTGCCTGCTGGAGGATTTCCCGCGTCAGCCCGGACACTTTGATGTCCATCTGAATCGCGGTGATGCCGTCGCGCGTGCCTGTCACCTTAAAATCCATGTCGCCGAGAGCGTCCTCGACGCCCTGGATGTCCGTCAGAATGGCGAATTCGCCTGCCTCATTGGTGATGAGCCCCATGGCTATCCCCGAAACCGGTGCCTGAATAGGCACCCCGGCGTCCATGAGCGCGAGCGTGCCACCGGTGGTGGCGGCCATCGAGCTGGAGCCGTTGGAGGAGAGTGTCTCGGAAACGAGGCGAATGGTGTACGGGAACTCCTCCTGTGAGGGAATGACTGCTTCCAGCGCGCGCTCCGCCAGCATACCGTGACCGATTTCCCGTCGACCCGGACCGCGCAGCGGCTTCGTCTCGCCTGTACTGTACGGTGGGAAGTTGTAGTGGTGCATGAAGCGCTTTTGCTCGTTCGGTCCGAGCCCGTCGATTGTCTGAGTGTCGGACGACGACCCGAGGGTCACAATCGTGAGAGCCTGCGTCTGCCCGCGCGTGAAGAGTCCACTCCCGTGGACGCGCGGCAATACGCCGACATCAATGCTGATTGGCCGGATCTCGGTGCGATCGCGGCCGTCGGGCCGCAGGTTCTCATCCAAGATCATGGAGCGGGTGGTCTTCTTGATGAGGCTCTCGAAGGCGGACTTGATCTCTCCTCCTTCCCAACCGGCCTCTTCCAAGCGACCCACGATTTCCGCTTCGAGCTCGTCGATCACCTCTGATCGTTCGCTTTTCGTGGGCTGTACCAACGTGTCATGGAGACGCGTGCCGACCACTTCGATCAGCGCGGCCGTCAGGTCTTCCGGCGTCGTCTTGAGCGGGAAGACTCGTTTCTCTTTGCCTGCCACCGTCCGCATCCGCTCTTGCAGGTCGATGAGGGGAATAATCGCTTCGTGGCCGAGGAGCAGAGCTTCGAGCACGACGTCCTCGCTCACTTGCTGGGCGCCCGCTTCCACCATGACGACGGCGTCGCGTGTGGCTGCCATGACCAGATCGAGCTTGCTGTTCTCCAGCTGACTCGTGGTGGGGTTGATGACGATGCGGCCATCAATGTAGCCGACCCGCACCGCGCCAACAGGCCCGGCGAACGGAATGTCGGACAGGCTCAATGCGGCTGACGCGCCGTTGATGGCGAGAATGTCGGGATCGTTCTCTCCGTCCACGGAAAGTGGTGTGAGCACGATCTGCACGTCGTTACGGAACCCCTTGGGGAATAAGGGACGGATGGGGCGGTCGGTAAGCCGGGACGTCAAGATGGCGTCCGTGCTTGGTCGTCCTTCCCGCTTGATGTACCCGCCGGGGATTTTACCCGCGGCGTACAGACGTTCTTCAAAGTCAACCGTCAGTGGAAAGAAATCCAGGTTGGCACGCGGCTCTTTCGAGGCCGTGGCCGTGGCGAGCACGACTGTTTCGCCACAGGTTACGGTCACGGCGCCGCCCGCTTGTTGAGCGAGCCGGCCCGTTTCGATGGTCACGGTGCGACCACCGAGTTGTTCGCTGTCAGAGTGAATCATAGGTCCTCCGAAAATCACGCTCGATCGTCATTCCCCACAGCGATGTGAGAAGAGGACCGACGCGCAGGTAGCGACGGCGATGGAATCATCTCGATTCGCACCAAAAAAAGACGGGCTACTTACGTAACCCGAGACTGGCGATAACCGTGCGATACCGTTCCGGAGACTTTTTACTGAGGTAGGCCTGGAGCCGACGACGGCGACCCACAAGCTTCAAGAGTCCACGACGCGTGTGAAAGTCGTGCTTGTGATCTCGCAAATGGTCGGTGAGTTGGGCAATTCGCTCGGTCAAGAGTGCAATCTGCACTTCGGCCGAACCTACATCCCCCGGATGGGTCTGGTATTCGTCGATGATCTGAGACTTTTTCTCTTTTGATACGGGCACGCGATTCTCCAACCGTCAAAAATCGTACATGGCGCACCGTGATTGACGGCTGATTCCGAACCTCGGCTTGGGACCAAGCACCAACCACCGTGCACCTATCAGCCCAAATTGTACCATAGGGTTTGGTTTGGGCCATCAAGCAGAAAGGGGCCGGAGTGCTCCGGCCCCTTCCATACACGGTCCAGCTACACGCCCGCGGCGCGAACCTTGTCGAAGCACGAACTGCAGTACACCGGGCGATCGTTGCGCGGTACAAACGGCACGCGGGCCGGGCGACCGCAATCCGCACACACGGTGTCGTGGTACTCCCGAACCGGGCGATCGGATGTCAATCCCCGCTCGCGCTTGTAGTTCGCACGGCACGACGGGCATCGGCCGGGCTCGTGCAGCAGTCCCTTGCTTTGAAAGAATTCCTGCTCACCTCCCGTAAACAGGAACTCCGCGCCGCAGTCCCGACACGT
Organism: Chloroflexota bacterium; assembly: GCA_025449555.1. GTDB lineage: Bacteria > Chloroflexota > UBA5177 > UBA5177 > UBA5177 > JANWJD01. The sequence continues at coordinate 17,297 of JANWJD010000075.1, forward strand.
CAGGGTCTTATCCATCAAGCTCACTCTGCCAACCTCCTTCCAAAAACTCGGCCTCCAGGTAGGTGGACAGATGAGCCAGTCACTTCCCTCTCCGACCTATGCTGTCGCGCCAAGACGGAATTATATAGCAGCACCTTGCAGGTGGCAAGCAATTTGAATGAACGTGATTACGTTTCGTCGAGCGTGCCCTCACTGAACCCAAAAGCCGACGGATCTTCCTCTTCGTCGTCATCCGCGTCGGGATCGCGAATGTCGCCTTCGAGGTCGTCTTCGTCCTCTTCATCGCTCGACCGTGTGACTGCACGCCCGCGCAAATACGGACGGGGCAGTGCCTCGCTCGACACTCTCGGTGGAAAGGAGATGCGGCCCGAGTTTTCGGGCGATTGCATGGTCTCACGGATGATGATACGAACGACCGTGCCGTCAACGCCCACGATACCTGCCTGGTACTTGTTGCCGGTCGCTATCAAGCGAATCAGTCGTGTTCCGAGGCGTTCTTCGACGTTACCGAGCGTTGTACCGTCCATCGCGGTGGCCGCCAATCGACCGTCCCGCTCCCCGAGCTGGATCTGATCGCCTGCCGTGAGCGTGGCCAGCAGATCCGATTCTGCGACTTCCTCGAGCAGTGTCACGCCGGTCTTGCCTGTCTCCTCCATGAAGAAGGTGGGGTCGAGCTTCTGGCCTGCTTTGCGCAACAGCTCTTGCACCTCGGACTCATTGATTCGGCTCAATCGCTCGAGATTGCGTTGCGCGATCAGGTTCGCAGGATCGCTGCGCAGCGCCTCCTCGTAGGCGGCGCGAGCATCGCTGATGCGCCCGAGCTCGGTGTACGCCTTGCCGAGCCGGTTATAAGCCTGAGAATCGTCGGATTTCAGCTCGACGATATGTTGATTCAATTCGGCGGCTTCCTGCCAACGGCTTTGCATAGCAAGCGAAATGGCCTGCTGCGAGAGTTGCCGGCGGCGAGCGCGGCGGCTCTCGTCGGAAAACTCGAGATCGGGCGAGAACTCGTCTACTTCCATAGTGCTGTAATTTTCATCCTTCGTAACGTACGCGGCAAAACAGTATTACCGCTCCATGCAATCCTCAAGCATCATATCGCAATCCGGCAGGATTAGGGCCACGCGGACGCTGGAAAACCCGAGTCGCTCTCTCCGCCGTGATCTAGCGGGGAGAGCCACCGCGCTGCACCACAGCGAGGATATCATCCGCATACTGCTCGACGCTGCGAGCAGGCATGCCGTCCAGGCGCTCGAGCTCAGTCCTCGTGGAGGGCCGGCGTGCCACGATCTCGTACAGAACCAGATTGTACATGACCACGTAGGCCGGCACGCCCCGCGCCTGAGCGACCTCGCGCCGCCAGGCACGCAGTCCGTCAAACAGAGCCTGGTCTTCCGGACCGAGCTCTGGATCACCCGACCCACGCTGAGTCGACGAAGTACGTCGCTCGGACCGACGCCTGGCACTGCGTGCGCGCGCAGGTGGCACGTCGAAATCTGGAAGGTCATCGGAGTCGGCGACGCGGAGCAAGGTGAACTGGGCGCCATCCGGGGCCGGATACGAAACGAGGTGGCCGCCCGAGATAAGCGCGTCGATCCAGCGCGTGATAGTTGCCTGCTGGATGGTGGATAGAGCTCCGAAACCGCGATTCGACTGCGCCGAAGGGGCTGCGTCTACCGATCCCTTGAGCATCTTGGCGAGACCGGTCTTGGTCAGGGGCCACCTCAGAGACGACACCACATCGAGAATCGACTCGGCGATGTTTTCGGGAAGCTGCCCGGACCCTGCAGCGACGACGGCGGATCTCTCGCGTGGAGCACACA
>JANWJD010000076.1 GCA_025449555.1 Chloroflexota bacterium
AGCCGACGGAGCGGCTGCCGCCGATGCCGCCGAGCTGATCGACGATCTGGGCGATCTTTTCGCGCTGCGTCAGCGGTGAGGGGGTGCGGAGTACGAGCGAGATGAGCCGGCCCAGCGCTTCGGCGAAGGCCATGACATCACTGCCGGAGCTGCCGATATTGACGAATGCCTCAAGCGGCTCCCCTGCTTCGTTCATGTTGACCGTGACGTATGCCGTGCCCATGGGCGTCGCGACTTTGTGGGTCTCGCCCGTGACCTTGCGCGGACGGGGCTGGATCGACGGCAGCCCCGGGAGCGGCGCCTGGGTCGACCGGTCGTCCATCGGCACGGCCACCAACGGCGGCGCCTCCGCCGGTTTCTGGTCGACTCCGATGTTCAACACCTGGGCGCCCTTCGAGCCGTCGCGGAAGACCGTGATGCCCATGCAATCCAGGTTCCAGGCGAGCTCATAGGCGGCCTCGACGTCGTGGCGAGTGGCTTCATTCGGCAGATTAATCGTCTTGGAGACGCCATTGTCGGTGTGCCGCTGGAAGGCGGCCTGCATGCGGACGTGCCACTCCGGTTCGACCTCATGGGCGGTCACGAAGACGCGCTGCATGTCGGCCGGTACTCCCTCGACGCCGTGGACCGATCCCTGTGAGGACACGCGATCGATCACCGACTCATCGTACACGCCGGCACGTTTGGCGGCGTCCACGAAGATGGGATTGACAAAGGTGAGCTTACGATCGTCCACCTTGTGCTGGAAGGCCAGCGCGAAGATTGGCTCGATCCCGCTGGAAGCATCGGCGATGATACTGATGGTGCCGGTGGGAGCAATGGTGGTGACAGTCGAATTGCGGAGGGGCGGGCCGTCTCGATAGATGCTGCGATCCCAGTTCGGGAACGGGCCACGGGCGCCGGCGAGCTCCTGGGATTGGGCATGGGAAGCACGTTCCACGAAGCTCCACAGCCGATCGGCGAGCTGAACGGCCGCTTCGCTGTCGTACGCGATGTTGAGTTCGAACAGGAGATCGGCCCATCCCATGATGCCCAAGCCGATGCGGCGGTTCGCTTTGACCATGGCATCGATCTCGGGCAGCGGGTACGGATTCACCTCGATGACGTCATCCAGGAAGCGGGCGGCGAGCCTCGACACGCGTTCCAGCTCCGGCCAATCGATCTCTTTGACGCCGTCGCGATCGACCAGGAAGCGAGCGACGTTGAGCGAGCCGAGGTTACAGGCTTCATTCGGCAATAAAGGTTGTTCGCCGCATGGGTTCGTGGCCTCTATCATGCCGACTTCAGGTGTCGGGTTGGCCGGGCTGTTGTTGATGCGGTCGATAAAGACCAGGCCGGGATCTCCGGTGCGCCAGGCGGACTCGACGATATTGTTCCAGACGTCACGCGCTCGGAGTCGATCGGTCACCTCGTGGCTGTGCGGGTCGACCAGGTCGTAGTAGTCGTCGGCCCGCAGGGCATTCATAAAGGTGTCGGTGATGGCAACGCTGATATTAAAATTGGTGATTCCGCCGTCGTTCTTGCACTCGATGAACTCGAGCACGTCGGGATGATCGACCCGGAGGATGCCCATATTGGCGCCTCGTCGGGTGCCGCCCTGTTTCACTGCCTCGGTGGCTGCGTTGAAGACGCGCAGAAACGAGACGGGACCGCTGGCGCGGCCACCACTGCGGGAGACGATGCTGTTCTTGCGGCGGATCCGAGAGAAGGCGAAGCCGGTGCCACCACCGCTCTGATGAATGATGGCGGCGTTTTTCAGGGTGTCGAAGATATCAGGGATGGAGTCGCCGACCGGGAGGACGTAGCATGCGGAGTACTGGAGACCATTGCCGGTGCCGGCGTTCATAAGGGTAGGCGAGTTGGGCATGAACTTGCGGTCCATCAGCGCCTCGTAGAAGGCGACCTCGAATTCGGCTACCGTGTCGGCCGAACCCCACTGTGCCTCGGCGGCGGCCACGGAGGTCGCCACACGCCAGCACATCTCATCCGGTGTCTCCACGACCACACCGTTCCGTTTCACCAGGTAGCGTTCTTGCAATACCCGTAGCGCCGATTCGGACCATTGGCCCTGACGATGGGGCCGAGGGCGTGGCTCCGCAGGAGCTGTGCTGTACGACTGTTCGGCGCCGTGCGCCGTGGCCTGGGCTTCGCGCTGGACCTGAATCTCCATACCATACTCCGCTCTTCGCCTATTTCGGCCGCGCCACTGCATCTGGGCGCGGTCTCCCATTCTAACCCCTGCATCTAGTGGGGTCAAGCCCCTACCCCTACATGTTGTGTCGCTGAGGGGAGGTGCTCCACATCATATAGGGGCTCGCCTGCGAATTCAAAATTCGGTTCGGAGCAGTTTTTCGTGGCCCGAGAACAGGAGGAGTTCGTTTCGGCGCCATGTGATCCGGCCAACGTCAAGGGCACGGCACCCGGATGGATCGCAGGTCTCGCCTATGATGAAAGTGGCTGGAGGACAAGCATGCTCGACGCCGACTTCGCGCTGTTCAATGTAGATCAATTGGTCACGGTCGCGCCTGGGAGTCACCCGGAAGCGAGCGGCGAGCTGGGTGTGATACAACGTGCCGCCCTGGCCGCGAAGGACGGCAAGATCGTCTGGCTCGGCGCCATGGACGACGTGTACGATCACGTGCAACTGTCGCCGGACGCGACGGTGCTCAATACACACGGTCGGTGTGTGCTGCCGGGGTTTGTCGACCCGCATACGCACCCCGTGTTCGCCGGGGATCGCACCGGCGACTTCTACGCTCGCGCGCTGGGTGCTTCCTACGATCAGCAGCTCAAATCGGGTGGCATCATGCACACGGTGGGGGCCACGCGCGCCGCGAGTGAGGATACCCTGCTGAACTGTGCCTTCGAACGAGCCGACACCTTCTTGCAATACGGCACCACGACGATCGGGGCGAAGACCGGATACGGGCTGGAGGAAGGAGCGGAGTCGAAGTGCCTGTCCGTCCTCAACCGCCTGCAGCGGTTGCATCCGTTGAAGGTGATTCCTACGTACCTGGCGGCGCACGTGCTGCCGGCCGACTTCGCCGGCGATGCCGACGAGTACATCGACTTGATCGCCGATGCGTGGCTTCCCCGGGTGGACGGACGAGCCGCGTTTGTGGATGTGTGGGTGGACGATGGCGCGTTTACCGCGGCGCAAGGGAGGCGCTTGCTGGAGCGTGCACGCGAGCTCGGATTCGAGATCACGGCCCACGCCAATGAGATGGGATATGGCGACGGGGTGCGGATGGCGACGGAATTGAACGCGGCTTCGGTGGACCACGCCGTCTACCTCTCAGACCAGGACGTTGCTGCGCTGAGTCGCAGCCGGACGGTGGCGGTGCTGCTTCCCGGCACCACGCTCTTTCTGGGGAGTGACGAATATGCGCCGGCTCGACGACTGGTGGAGGCGGGGGCGACGGTTGCCATCGGCACGGACTTTAATCCAGGTACGTCGCACACGCAGAACATGCAGTTCATTCTCACCATGTCGGTGTTGAAACTGCATCTCACGGCGGAAGAGGCGATTCGAGGCGCGACGCTGCACGGAGCGCGGGCTCTTCGGATGGACGATCGGGTGGGGTCGCTGGAGATTGGAAAGTACTGCGATCTGACGGTGTTCAGCGTGGACGACTACCGTTCGATCGCGTATCAATACGCCATGAATCTGGTGGAGAGCGTGGTTGCGGGCGGGCGCATCGTCGTGCGCGACGGTCAGATCCTGTCGACGACGGCTTTGGCTCCAGTTTCATGAGGATTGTTCGTGCCCCGGCTGCTTGAGTCCGTTCCCAACTTCTCGGAAGGACGCCGGCCTGAGGTAATGGAGGGCATCGTGGCAGCGGCGCGATCCGTAGCCGGAGTGCACGTGCTCGATCTCCATTCCGACGCTGACCACAACCGCAGCGTGCTCACGCTCGCGGGGGAGTCCGATGCCCTGAGTGAGGCGGTGTTCCGGGCGATGGAGCGCGCTACGGAGACGATCGACCTGCGAGTGCATAGCGGCGAGCATCCGCGCCTCGGCGCTACCGACGTGGTGCCGTTCATTCCGCTCGGGACGACCAGCTTGGCCGAGGCAGTAGCGGTGGCACGGGCGCTGGGAGAACGCGTGGCTGAACATTTGCAGGTGCCGGTGTACTTTTATGAAGAGGCGGCGCGGCGGCCGGAGCGACAGAATCTAGAAGCGATCCGGCGCAAGGGATTCGAGGAGTTGCGTGACGCTATCGGGCAGGACCCAGAACGCCAGCCCGATCTCGGCCCATCCGCGGTGCACCCTTCCGCCGGGGCAGTCGTGATCGGGGCCCGCGGGCCGCTGATCGCCTACAACATCTACTTGAACACGAACGACGTGCGGGTCGCGAAGGCGATAGCGAAGGCGATCCGGCACAGTTCCGGCGGACTGCGCTATGTCAAGGCGCTGGGACTCGAGATTCCGGCCAGGGGCCAGGTACAGGTTTCGATGAATCTCACCAATTACCGCAAGAGCGCCGTTCATACGGTATTCGAGCTGGTGCGAACCCTGGCGGATTCATATGGCGCGACGATCACGGATTCGGAGGTGGTAGGGCTGGTGCCGATGGAAGCGCTGGTGGATTCCGCCCGACACTACTTACGCATGCACGAGTTCGCGAGCGAACAGATCCTGGAATCGAAGTTGCTGGAAGCGTAGAGGTGGGGCCTTCGGGGGGCGATGCGCTCTCAACGAACAATTATCAGGCGTCTTTTGCGGTGCGTGCCGGAGAGACCGTGAGTGTTCGAACGCCGGGTGGTGGTGGCCGGGGGAGTTTGCCGACGTGAAGCGGTGGTTGCTACCATTGCCTGCTCAGCGCGAGGTTTCGTTGTTCCGTCACGTCTCCCTGTTCGTCGTCGCAGCATGCACGCTTGTACTCGCCGGCTGCGGAAGCAGCGCCGGCGCATCGACGCCTACCAAAGTGGTAGCGCACGTTGCGACTGCAACGTCGGTCGCAAGCGGGCCGACGCCGACTAGCGTGCCGGTGGCAGCGCCGTCGGCCACTTCCATCGCTACCGCCGGTACGACGGCGACCGTATCACCAACGTCTACGCCGGTGCGGGCGGCGCGGTTTACCCCGACGCCATCACCGGCGACAGCAACGCCGGCGCCGGGTACGGGCACACCAAAGCTGGTGTTTGTTTCGGTTCGGCCCCTGACCGTGGCGGCGGGGGGGTCGCTTTCGATTTCTGTGCAGACCGCCGGAGGCGCGCAACGGGCCGAACTGTATTTGGGATCGGGCGCCCCCAGCGCGCCGTCTCCCTCGACCTATCCACTCGGTCAATCGTCTCCCGGCAAATGGTCGGGAAGCGGGATCGCTCCCACTGTGGCGGGGACGTACCACTTCACGGTCGGGTTGTATGACGCCTCCGGGCGCCGGTTTCTGGAGGATAACGATGCCTGGAATGTCCAGGTGCAAGGTGGCACGTCTCCGTCAGTCCCGGGCGCAACGGCGAGCGGCGTCAAACCGCTGTTCGCGGATATCCCGCTCGCTCCGCCTTTCAGCTACGGGAATCCGGTGGAAGCGGTGTTCAATGCGAACGGTCGAACGGTGAACGGCAGCGAGGTGATGAGCAACGCGAGAACGGACGTTCCTGCCTCGGTCGTCGCTCAGTACTACTCGGTCCACTTCCCACGTTCGGGGTGGACCACCGCGGGCGCCACGGTGCCGGCGGGAGCGACCTCCTTCTCCATGTCGGCGACGAGTGGATCTCGCGTCTGCATCGTGCAATTCGCCGCGGGCACGGTCCATATTTTTTACGGGTAAAGATAATTTCTGACTACAAGGCGCTGATCGACCTTTTTCAGGATCGACGTGTGCTCGTGCTGGGCGACATGGTGGCGGACGAGTACGTGATCGGCCGCCCGTCCAGGATCTCGCGCGAGGCGCCGGTGCTGATCCTGCACTTCGCGGAGAGCTTCGTCCGCCCCGGCGGAGCCACCAACACCGCCTATAACCTGAGGGCACTGGGCGCTCACGCCAAGGTCGTGGGGGCGATTGGAAATGACGACATGGGACGGCGCTTGCAACAGGCGCTCGATGCCGTGGGAGTGGATGCCGGCGGCCTGATCGTCGACCAGACCCGTCCTACATCGACGGCCACGCGGGTGCTGGCAAAGGGGGTGCAAGAAGTGCAGCAACAGATCGTGCGCATCGATCGCATCACCCGGACTGCCGTGGAGGGAGAGGCGCGAGAGCGGATGATCGAGGCAGTGCGCGCGGGCGTACGAGAAGTCGATGCGTTACTGATCTCCGACTATGAAAACGGCGTGATTTCGTCCGATGTGCTGGAGATATGCCTGCCCGAGGCGCGACGTCACGGATGCCGGATTATCGTCGACGCGCATGGTGATCTCTTTCGTTTCCACGACATCACGGCTGCCACGCCCAACCAGCCGGAAGCCGAGGCCACGTTGAAGCGGCCAATCTCCAGCGATGAGGATTTGCGAGCCGCCGGAGCCGAATTGTTGCAGGGCATGCAGGCGACCGGTGTTCTGATCACGCGCGGAAGTCAGGGGGTGGCACTATTCGAGGCGGACGGCAGTACCTGCACCTTTCCGGCAGCGGTGTGGCGCGATTTGGAGGTGGTTGACCCGACGGGGGCGGGCGACACGGTGGCGGCGGTCTTCACGCTTGCACTCTCGAGTGGTGCTTCCATGAAGATCGCAGCCTACCTGGCGAACCTGGCGGGCGGAGAAGTGGTACGCAAGGTTGGGGCCGCGACCCTGACCGGTCCAGAGCTGCTGGCGGCGGTCCAGAACACGTCCGATCCACCTCCGGATTGAACGGGGACGGGTGGGGGGCGCGATACACTGTCGTGCGCGAGCCTCACCGCGCCCAGGCAACTTGCCATCGAGACTACATGCTCGGAGCGACCTCATGAACGCGCCCAACGCCACACTGAATGAACAAGCGTCGTCGGAACGCGCCTTCGAGGGCGATGAGCGGTTGATCGAGGTGTGGCGGGGTGATAACGTCGAGAGTGTGCACCGTGGGTCGATCGCGTTGGTCGATTCAACGGGGGCGTTGGTGGCCGGCGTCGGAGACGTCAGTCAGCCGGTGTTTTTGCGATCCGGCGCCAAACCGTTCCAGATAATGCCGGCGCTTCTGGCCGGCGGAATCGAACGATTCAACCTTACGAAGCCCGAATTGTCGGTCATGTGCTCGTCGCATAACGGCGAGCCGCGTCACATCGCGGCGGTTCAATCGGTGCTGGCGAAGATCGGGCTGGATGAAAGTGCGTTGGGGTGTGGAATCCATCCCCCACTGAGCGTCGAGGCGGCCGCGGATCGCTGGAGAAAGGAACTCGAGCCGACACCTGCCTGTAACAACTGCAGCGGCGTGCATGCCGGGATGTTGGTAGCGTGTCGGGCCGAAGGGTGGCCAATGTGCGAGTACGGCAACCCGAGCCATCCATTGCAACGCCGTATCAGAGAGGTGGTTGCCGAATTTGCGGGAGTGCCGGCAGCGGATATCCAGGAAGCCGTCGACACCTGTGCCGTCCCCACTTTTCGGTTGCCATTGTTTCGAGCAGCCCTGATGTTCGCGCGCCTGGCTTCCGGGCGAGGCGTGTCCGACGCGCTGGCAGGCGCCGCCAGTTCGGTGAGAACCGCCATGACAGCCTATCCGGAAATGGTGGGCGGTGAACACCGACTCGATTCGGACCTGATGCGTGCCACGGCAGGAAGTCTGGTGGCTAAAGGTGGCGCCGAAGGATTCCAGGGTATCGGCGCAACGCAGTCCGGCGCAGGGCTGGCGCTCAAGGTGTCGGACGGAGGGGCGGGGGCGGCTATGGCGGCGACGATACGTGCACTGGAAGAGGCGGAGTTGCTACCTCCTGAGGCGTTGAGCGCCCTCGACGCATATCGCGCTCCCAGCGTCAAAACCCTCCGGGGCCAGATCGCGGGTCAGGTGGTACCGACCTTCAAGCTGCGCGCACTGCGATGACAAAGTTACGAGTCGGCATCCTGTTCGGGGGTGAATCGGGTGAACACGAGGTGTCGCTGGCCTCAGCGACTTCGGTCCTGGGCGCACTGAATCCCGCTCGATACGAGCCGGTACTCATCGGCATTACACGCGCCGGCAAGTGGGTCGCGGTCGACTCGCCGGCCGGATTGCTGGAACACTCCCAGCACGCAAGACTGGCCGTTGGCATGAGCGAGCGCGAGGTGGAGGGGACTTCCCTGCTGCCCATGCCGGCACATGCCGATCCGCTGTGTGGGTCGGAGCTGGACGTGGTGTTTCCGGTCTTGCACGGCCCGCGCGGGGAGGACGGGACGGTACAGGGTCTGCTCGAGCTGGCCCGACTGCCGTATGTGGGATCCGGCGTGCTGGCCTCGGCAGTCAGCATGGACAAGGCGATGATGAAATCGGTATTCGCGGCCGAAGGGCTGCCGGGGGTGCGGTACGAGGTGGTGACTGCCGGCCAGTGGGAGCGAGAGCCAGAGAGATGCGTGTGTCGGATCGAAGGGCATCTCGGGTATCCGGTGTTCGTCAAACCGTGCAATATGGGTTCCAGCGTCGGGATCTCGAAGGCGATCGATCGGGCCGGGCTATGGACCTCACTGGACCTCGCCGCTCGATTCGACCGGCGTCTCATCATCGAACAGGGTGTTGATGCGCGGGAAGTGGAGTGCGGCGTCCTGGGAAATGACAATCCGGAGGTCTCGGTGCCGGGAGAGATCGTGCCACATCACGAGTTCTATGACTTTGACGCGAAATACACGGCCGGGCTGGCCGATCTGGTCATCCCAGCAGCACTCAGCCTCGATCAAACGGAACAGATGCGGAATCTGGCGCGGCGCGCCTTCGTCGCGGTCGACGCAGCCGGACTGGCACGAGTCGATTTCTTCGTGCTGCGCGAGACGGGCGAGGTCCTGGTGAACGAGATCAACACGATTCCGGGTTTCACCGCAACCAGCATGTATCCACGGCTCTGGGAGGCGACCGGGGTCCCGTATTCGGAACTCCTCGACCGGTTGATCCGGCTGGCGATCGAGCGGCAGGAGGAGAGCGCTACACAGCGGAGAACTCGGTAGAGGGCCACACTGCGGCCTGGCCGAGACCTCAATCGGTCAGATGCGTGTATTGCGACCGAGTCACGTGGGGAGACCGCGCCCATGGCACTTGATTCTCGCTCTTCATCTTCACCGGAGATTCATGCAGAAATTGGGTCGTTGTGCCCTCGACTCGCGGAGTCCAGCGTGGTACGATGCCAGAGTCAGATGAAGATTGGATTAACGTCGTCAAGAGGGTGGGGATGAAGCGATTATCGGTGATGGTCTGCTTATTGGTGGGCCTGGTCCTGGTACAGACCACGAAACTGCAGGCGCAATCAACGGAACCGCTCAGTTTCACCTATTCAAGCTTCAGCAACGTGTCGTTCCTCAGCATGAATGGTGCGACGGCACAGGAAAACGCAGCCCTGCGTTTGACCCAAGCCAGAACAAGTTCTGCCGGAAGCGCATTTTACAGCGAGCGGATGGTGGACTTGACGCAACCCATCCACACTTCGTTTGCCTTTCGGTTGCACGGCTCGAACACGCCGGTCCATGCCGACGGCATCACGTTCTCTTTGCAGTCGCAGGGATTAACGGCGCTCGGAGGCGCCGGTGGTGGACTGGGATATGTTGGAATCTCGCCCAGCGTGGCGGTTCAGTTCGACACCTTCAAGAGTACGGCTAACCCGACCGGGAGCCAGGTTGGGATCGATACCGGCGGAAGCATTACTCCCGTTGCCTCAGCGGTGCCTTCATTCGATCTCTTCGGCGCACTCGTGTACGCATGGGTCGACTACGATCCCGCTACCAAAACATTGCAGGTGTTCGTGTCAAACACGAACATTAAACCTAGCACTCCGTTGGTGACAACGGTGTTAAACCTGGCGACTGCCATCGGGCCAAGTGCCTTCGCGGGATTTACAGGCGGGACAGGGGCGGACGACGAGATCAACGACATTACAGCCTGGAGTATGACGGCTACCGCCAGCTCGCAGGCTGTTCCGACCGCCAATCTCACTCCTGGAATCGTTAATATCGGCGGCTCGTGCTTTATCACGCCTTATTTCACCTATTCGCCCACCTGCAGCGTCACTCCGATTCCGCCGTCCGTCGGAACACGGCCACTCATCATCCCCAACAAGACATTGAGTGTGTCGCCGTCGGGCGGCCTTGCCGGAAGTCCGGTCAATAACTACCTCGTGACGGTGACGTCGAGCGTCGCGTGCTTCTCGCTCAATGAGCCGATCAATCTGTATACCCTGGGCAATCCGAGTGCCATCGCGCTGTCCGCCGTGTCGCCGAGTTCGATTGCGCCGCAGGATAAGAACCATTACACGTTCACCGTGGACCCTGTCACGCACACCGCTACATTCTCGTTGGAGGCGTTAGGTTCGGCGCTGGATGCCACCGGGCTGGCGGTGAAGGCGGTATGGCCGCTCGAGGGGATTGAACGGGTGACGACTCTGGTTCAACCGGCTCCTGCCCCACCGACGCAGACTCCGTTGCCGGGGCAAGCCACCGACACTCCGACGACCACGCCCACCGCGTCACCTACGGTTGCGCCGACTGCGACCGGCACGCCGGCTGCGACCTCGACCGCCACTCCTACGTCGACTCCAACGCCACTTCCCGCCGGCGCGTTCCTGCTTCGTACCTGCGTCCAGCCGAGTCCGGTGCCGAGTACAGGTAGCGGCACGATTTTCGGAGAGACGACTCCCGGCGCGGTTTGCACGGCCTCGGTAAAGTTCAATAACGGCAAAGCGCCGACGAATTTCGACGGGGGCCCTCAGACGGCTCTGAGCGACGGGTTCGTGCTGTTCCCATTCACCTCATCGACCACGGCGACCTCGGGTCTGGGCAAGGTAACGTGCACCTTCAACGGTCAGACTCAGATCTCGCTTACCAATTTCCTGATTTCACAGCCGGCTGGAGCGACCGGGCAGAGCCCCGGAACTCTCCCGGTCAGTGTGTCGGTCAGCCCACAGACGGTGGCGAACGGACAGCAACTCACGATTACGGTCCACTCGACGCCAAGCGCGCTCTGCGTGGCACAGATCGCGTTCTCCAACAATGCGGGAATTCCGTTTAACGGATTTGCACAGAAGGTGCCGGGAAACGGGACGGTGAGCTGGACGTTCACCGTCAATACGCCCGGGACCGGTCAGGCGAATGCCATCGCCAACTGCGTGGGAGGAGTGCAGACTGGCCAGGATTCGGCCACGTTCACGGTCAGTGGATAGCCACGGCCAATGAATGTGCGGGATCGTGGCCGCTAAGTTCGAGGGATACCGTTCCGTGTTGACGCACCGTCAGGTGGGGCGCTGATAAGCAAGAGTGTGCTGTCCGCACTGCCCAGCCGGTGTTCGCGCACACCCCTGTACTCGCTTGAGTTGTGCCAGCGACGCGCATCCTCTACCGACTCGAATTCGAAGACAACAACAGAGTCTGGTCCAACGGTGCCCTCCAGGACGTCGTCAACGACTCCGCGGATTGCCAGACGTCCCCGATATTGGGCCAGCGTGCCCGGAACTCCTTGCCGGTAGCGCCCCATCCCCTCGAGATTGTGGATCTTGGAAAGTCCGACAACGTAGACGCTCATCTTCCACCTCCGGGCCATTTACCTTTTTAGATACAATGATCTGTAATTATTCTAGTCGCTAGAACGGAATTTGGCAATGGGTTCGAGCACTAACACGCGTTTCTACGATTCGTCACGACGGCGGGCGCAGGCGCAGCGGACGCAATCACGCGTCGTTGAGGTCGCGCGCCAGCACTTCCTGACAGCCGGGTACGGTGCTACCAGCATCAGTGCGATTGCGGCGGAAGCAGGTGCATCTGTCGAGAGTGTCTACAAGTCATTTGGAGGCAAGGCCCGACTGCTCAAGGGGGTTTTCGACGCCGAGTTTGCGGGGCCTGGTGTCCTCTCCTCGAATGAGACGGCACAGCGCCTGAGTGCGGAGGAACACGATCCGTACACGCGACTGCGTGCCTTCGGGACACTGGTTGCCGAGATCGGCCCTCGGGTGACACCTATTGCACTCCTGGTCCGCGATGGCGCTGTCTCCGATCCCGACCTAGCGCGGGTGTGGGAGCAGCTCAACCAGGAGCGGCTGGCACGCATGGCGAGCCATGCAGAGCGACTCGACAGGGACGGACACCTTCGGCCAGCTGTCTCGGTAACAGAGGCTCGTGATGTACTCTGGTCGCTCTCCTCTCCCGAACTGTATGACCTGCTTGTTCGGCGACAGCGATGGGAGGTCAATCGGTTCGGGAGTTGGGTCGGCAACGCCTATATCAAGGCGCTCCTCCCGTAACCGCCCAGGTCCCTGAGTTGCACCTCCGCGCCGTCTACGTCACATCGCTCCATCGAACCCCGTCCACCGGTACTGGATTGGCGGCCCATTCGGCCCAGGCAGGAGGGGAGATGCCACGGAAACGATCGAGCAAGCCGGCGCTCCACATGTCCGGGGCGCCATCCGCACCGAGATAACAACGGAATCGGTAGGCGGTGCCCGTCGCGTCAAGACACACGATTGCATCCTGATACGAAGATTCGTTGCCACGCGGCTGCAATACGTCTCCCAGGATTCCTCTGGGGCATGGGCTGAGGGTCAGGGATGCCTGGGAGCGAGTTTTTGCGCCGGGCGGCACAGCGAGCTGATCCGAGCTATACCAGCGTCGAATCGAAAACGAAGCGGGGCGACCAACTGGGCCGGCCATGGTGAACTCCTGGATCCGACAGTAGCGGCAATTGCGCGCTTTCCCACCGCCAGTGTTCGAGATGGCGAAGTCGAGCTTTTCAGCACCCCAGTAGGGTGGATGAATGAAGTCCAGCCGGAGTTTCGGTCGCCGTGCGTCGGTTTGACGCCGGCGACGCAGGTAGTGGATGCCGGCCCTCAAAAATCGAATCGTTGCCGCGACCACGCCAAATGCTTTGCGCAAGCTCGCCATCGAGACACCTCTCTCGGATCCCACGGGGGAAAAGGAAGCAGCCGAAGTATCAGGCGAATGATTCTACTGTGCGAACCGGCATTGTCCGATACGTACGCACTGAAGAGCGCGGTTTGGCGAGTCAGCAGTTATGCGATGGCCGGGCGGTTGCGCCTGGCACATGCTTCGCTGCGAACTCTATGCCGCTCGGTTGCGCAGGGCGCGACGCACGCGACCCGGATTCTCTCGCTCGAGGCGTCTGGTAACGGCAGCCGCATGCGTGCATACGCGTCGATAGGCCCAGCTCTTGCACGTGCATTCATCCACTCTGCCAAGCCGGCTGACGTGCACCTGGTGCATCGATCCCGGCTCAGTGCCCCGCGAGCGCACCAGATAGAGCGGTTCTCCCGCCAGTTTGAAGGTGTGAAGGCGCTCGGTCGCGGCCCGTGTGCGCGCCAGTTCTTCGAGTTCTCGTTGGTTCATGGCCATGGTCATTGTTCTCCTGGATTCGAAGCGAAACGGTTCCAATACGTTCGCCGTTATGTCAAATTATACCACATTTTGAGGCGTGCGCGCGCGGATTTGTGCGTCCCGATTCGGATCTCGGGGTTGGTAAAAACACGGCGCCTGTGACCGCGCAGGCGGCGTTTTCGGAACCGTCCCACGGTCACGACCAAGCCTTTACTGGGGCACTCATGCCGCAGTACGGCACCACGCCCGATGCAACCGGCGACGGTATCTTGGCGTCAGCCAAGGCGGCCAGGCACGCCGGCCTGGCCCTACCCAGATCACCAGACATGGTGGCGTCCTTCGACACCGTTGCGTCAGCGCAAGCGGCTTGGAGTTCAGGTCAGATTGAGCTGCGAGACGACGAAACTGAACATGGACTGTAGAAAGGGTCCAACCAGGGCGATACCGGCAATGGCGGCGATCGAGATAAACGACGCAAGCAACCCGTATTCGACCAAATCCTGGCCCTCTTCGGCCCGATGCCAGTCGACGAGGGCTCTCACTATGACTTCCACATTGACTCGGCTTTCGAATATCGATCGGTTCAACAATCTCCACCTCCTCGCATCCAGGGACAAAAGCAATTTTAGGGACAGCTTAGTACACACCCGGATTGACGTCTATGGGTGAAAAGGAGAAATCAGTCAGGTGATGGACACCGCCGCTGCCACGAAAGAGTACTTTGATACGATGGGCGGTATCGGGTGCCGGGATTCGGGTGGCGCGCACGCGGCTGTGGCGTATGTGGAACCATGAGTGAGATCGGTGAGGGCGAGAGCCAGAGCGAACAGGATTCCGGGGCAGACGCCGCCGCGAGGCCGGGACCGGCGCACCACGGCATCGAACTGATCCTCGCCCGGCAGTTGGCGGGATACCTGGCGGTTCCGATCGTGATCCTCGATCCGACAGGAACGGTGATCTTCTACAACGAGCCGGCCGAGCGGATTCTAGGGCGACGCTTTGATGAGGGCGGCCCGATTCCACCGGGTGAGTGGTCCGCAACTTTCGAGTTCATGGACGAGTCGGGGGATCCGGTGCCGCCCGAACAGATGCCGCTGGCTGCCGCCTTACGAACCCGCAAGCTCGTTCAATTGAACGTCAGCATGCGCGGACTGGATGGGATCCGACATCGCGTGTCCGAGGTCGGAATCCCGCTGGTCGGCCATGGTCAGCGGTTGCTTGGCGTGCTCGCCTTCTTGTTCGAACTGGACGATTGAGAAGAAGGTGACGTTCTGGGGTACCCGCGACTCGCTCGCGACCCCGGATCCCGAGACGGTTCGTTTCGGCGACAACACCTCATGTGAAGAAGCGACGACGAACGACGGTCGCCGTGACGGTGAGTCATCTTGATCACCGATTGCGAGTCGCCTTAGTTTTGACCCACAGACCGGGACGTTGGTCGCGATGTAACAGATTGGGCCTCCCTGCGCACAAATAACACGGAATGTCGAATCGGCAGGGGGTGGCGATGATCGATGTCTGGGCGACAGGCCTCGTGAGGTGCGAACTCGACGAAGCTTTGCCGTGACAAGCAAGTTTTTCCCGCCGCCATTTAACGAGGTGATCGATCGCGTGGTGGAAGAATACGTCTACTCGGTGGGAGCGGGCGGATTCAACAGATGCCAGATCGAGGCACGCATCCTGGACACACCGGAGTTTCGGCGAATCCACGCCATACAGGTACGCTACCTGGAAGATATCGACCTCGAGACGCCGATCATCGATTACATGCGTAAGCGCATCTACCTCGACCTCAACGAGCATGTCGGACCGAACGGCACGAAAGATCTCGTCGAGGTGCTGGCAGGGAGCAAAAACGGAGATCGGTTCGTATGGTATCGCGCGGATGACATGACGTGCGCGGAACTGCGAGCGATCCTCAAAGCTCTGACCGACGACGAAGCGCAGCGGCCCGTTCAAGGGAATGCGGCAAGGATCGGCCGGCTCGCAGCTCTGATCCAGCAACGACTGGAAGCACAGGAATCACTACCATGAAGCGGCGATGCGCACTTCCCATTTCCCAGGGTGATGCGCGCGCGGGTGACGAACCGGCTCTCCGGTAGGTCTCTGGGGAACCCTATTGGACGAGGAAGAATTGTGCGTCGCTCGACTCGATATGGGAACTGAGTCGCTCGAACCACGATGCGAACTGCGGCTGCTGGAAGAACTTGGGTCCAGCTTCTTCCCAGTCGCTCATCTGACTTAATTCTACTTGCCAGACCACCCGGTCATTCCTGCCGCTCAGGTCGGTGTACACGCGCTCGTCGTGTGCCTGGACGCCGACCGCATCGACGATGGCACGAAAATCCTTCACGAGTTGGACTACCGCGTCGGCATGGCCGACTTTGCAGTAAAAGGTTCGCTGATGCATGATCATGGCTGGCCTTCTCCAATTTTCCTATCACCTCAGGGTGTAACGTCGAATGATTGTAGTCTACTCCCGTTGGGTGTCAAGCGGGTTATTGGTGAGAAACGATGGCTCTCAGCCGGCGATTCGTGTGGGTTCAGACGGAATAGGGTGCATCGAGGGGTCGAAGAACGTTCCACAGACATCGGGCGCACGCGATTGGGCTGTCGAGCGCGGCCGCGCCAGCAGTGCCTTGAAGCCTTTGTGTGGGGCGACCGGGCGGCCGGCCACTGCTTCGCGGGCCGTCCCTACCGGGGGTTTGCGGCCGTACCGCAGGCGTCAAGCCTGACAGGGGGCAGGGATCTTACGACACGCGAGTGGGCGTGTAGCGCGTGGCAGGACCACGGTACCCCGTGACGGTGCGTTTACCATGCCACAATTGCGGCTCTACAGTACCGGTGGTATGCCGTCATCGTATTTGACTTTTGCATGGAGGAGGAGAAGAAATGGAAGATCGACATAGACTCTGGGACAACTACCTGCGCGGACACATCAGCCGAGGACAACTGCTCAAGGGTGCGGCCCTGGCCGTTGGCGTATCTGTGGTTCCTGGGACAGCGCTGGCTGACGCAGGATCGGCACCCACTACGGGCAGCGCGTCATCGTCCTCGTTTCCGTTTTTCCCGCAGACGACCAGCGGGACCTATACGACCGAGTCTGTGATGGAGATTGTCGGCAGCATGTTGACGCATCAGTACTTCCACCTCAATGCGGGTCTGGCCATCCTGGCTACGCCGGCTCTTGCATCAAAGCTCGGGATTACGGCTGGATTGCCCCTCACGTACTTCCAGTCCTTCGTCGCCATCCACCAACTACAGATCGACTTCTGGTCATCGCTCGTTCCAGGAACGACACCCGTCACCAGCTTCACGCTCGATCCGAAGTTGCTGGCTGATGCTCCAACCTTCATCGCAGCGGGCGAGGTCGTGGACACATTGCGTCTTGCTACTGATGTCTCGGCAGCGCGTGAGTTTGCGGAGTTGGGTCAGCCTACTTTGACCAAGTATGCGACCCAAACGGCCGGCGTGGATGGAGAGATGCGGGTCTCCTTTCGCTATCTGGCAGTCCTAGGAGGCGACACCGTTGCGAGTCCTCCGACCAACAAGGCGTTTGAGTCCGATCTTCTGCTCTACACGCGTGACGGGGTTGCCATCCTCAGAGGACTGGGATTGATCGGGGGTACTGGCATTCCCCTTACGTATCCAGGGCGGGATGCTGTCGTAGCTGCGACGGGCGCGGTCGGCAAACAGATCGTGCAGCCGGTCCCCAATAACGCAAGTTCAACGGTTGGAGTCACCGGACTTGGCAGCATCTTGAGTCCGCGGCCCTAGTTCTGCTTGTAAAGCCACCCGGTGCATTTCGACCTGTAGTCGAGAAGCACCGGGTGGATCGGGTAGAGACCTGGCGCCGAAACATTTTGATCCGACAAAAGTAAGTGGTGCCCCTAGACGGACTCGAACCGCCGGCACGCGGTTTAGGAAACCGCTGCTCTATCCACCTGAGCTATAGGGGCACGGGTCATGATAGTACATGGTTTTTCGCCCTCAGGCAGGATTAGATGAGATGGCGTGCGATGAGGGATCGAGGTGGGCTACAGCGGCAGCTCGTTCAGGAGCATGGTTTGAGGGAGAGGCTGCGCCAGCGGTGGGGCTACGTGTGGTTGCTCTGTTGGAGGCACACGCCGGAGCCTCGTAGCACCACCTCTTGATTGTGATTTGCGGAAAAGTCGAGCCATCCCGAGCGAGCCGGCGACGGAGCGACCGGCCTACGACCTCCTCCGTATTTCCGAAAACAACTCTGGTATTGGACGGTGGACGTTCGTTGTCTCGATATGCACCAAGAGCGGACCATTCCACCCGGCTGGGCCGGTGCGAACATCTCGTTCGGTGCAACGTCCAGAGAGAAGAACGGCGTTGAAAATGCGCCGGAAGACAGCAATCGCTACTGGCGCGGCGAGGGTTCGAATCCCGGTCTCGCATAGCTTCACCACTCCTCACTGGATCGAGTGCTCTCGGATCTGGCTGAGCCACTCTGCGCCCAGTTGGCGACCGTTCGGGAGCTGGTCGTCTCGCTCCCAGCGCCACGTTGCGATCATTGCAAGCATGAGGATCCGGCACTCGCGAAGCAGGTCTTGATTCGCCGTCGGGTAGTGCACGCTGACGTCTTCGGGCGCATGCGCAAGGTCGAACTCGACCGGTCCGCGACAACACGTCTCGAGGTCGACAAACAGCAGCCCCTGCTTCGTCCTGAGCAGGTTGCCTCCATGCGGCTCCCCGTGTAGCAGCTGCTCGCCAGCGCTGCGGTCGACGATCGCTCGTCTCAGGTTCCGCAACGTCTCGCTCAGAAGGTCTCGATCTGCGTCAGCAAGCTCCGGCGTGTGAGCACGATTGTCAACCAACCACTGCGCCTCCTGGACTCGGTCCGTGAAGTGCGGGGCAGCCAC
>JANWJD010000077.1 GCA_025449555.1 Chloroflexota bacterium
GCATAGATGGAAGGCTGTACTGTGACGACGACGTCGACGGCGGTAGCTGCATCAAAAATCACTACAAAGTCGACACTCTCGAGCGCAGCCAGGACTTCTGCTCGATCCTGTTGGGAGTTCAGGGGTCGGCCTTCCCCTTTGATAGCTCGTACTGAGTCATCACTGTTGACCGCGACGGCCAGAGCGCTCCCCAGAGTTCGGGCGGCCCGAAGGTAGCGGGTGTGCCCTACATGGAGTAAATCGAAACACCCGTTGGTCAGAACGAGCGAGCCGTTATGCTCCTGAATCGACGCGCCGCGGCTTTGGAGTTCCGACAGGCTCAGAATCTTGTGGCGCATGACTTCCATTTTCCGATCGGCCAAACTCGATCACCGGTATATCTACGGCAGGAGAAGGCGGTTCCAGCACCGGTTGGTCCAGCAACTTCGCATACAGATACGCGGCGATCTCGCGGATGCTGGCAGCGATTGGCACGGCGATGATCAATCCGAATAGCCCTCCAATTACTCCGCCTGCCGCAACCGAGAAGAGAATCACCAACGGATGCAGGCGAACAGCCCGACCCAGCACGTGAGGAATCACGAAATAATCCTCCGCGTTGCGCAAAATCAGATACAGCAGCGCGATGGAGCCGGCGTACGCGATCTGACTCCAACCCCATGGATTGGAGCCGTTGAAGTATGCCACCGCGACCGCCACGGTCCCGGCAGTGAGCGGTCCAACCAACGGCAGGAGCTCGAGTGCTCCGCTCAACAGCCCAAGAAAAATAGCTCCGGGCACGCCGAAAATCGTGAGAGCTATCGAAGTAACGGTTGCCATAAGTGCGAAGAGAAAGAGTTCTCCGCGCATGTACTGCAGCCAGGTGGAATGAATCCGGCCGGCAAGCTCGGTGAGTTCGTCTCGATATGCAGAGGGCACTACATCGGTGCATGTCCTGCGGATGCGAGGTGCATCCAGCAGTAGGTAGAAAGTGGAGACGAGAAACAAGAACACTTTGGCGAAGGTCTCGAAGGCATTTACCAGAAGGTGACTCGCGCTCTTGGTATCCGTCGTGTACCCGCCCATGGTCCGGGTCAGTTGGGTTACAAGGCTCGCGATGTCGATACCCATGGGGCTTGGTCCCACCAGACCGATGAGCGCCGCCTCCAGCCGGGGAATATCCCCCAGGAACACCGTCCCATCCGACACTACCTGGGGGTAGAGGTAGCGGGACGCCGCGACGAGCGCGAGCGCGACGCTTGCATAAATGAGAACCACCGACCAGAGCCGGGGCAATCCGCCCCGCACGTTCAAGTAACGCACGACCGGCGCCAGCAGATAAGACACAAATAGCGCCCAGAGAAACGGCGACAGAATCGCCCGCGCTTGCATCAAGAGCACGACGACGAGCAGGATCGCGCAGACAACCAGGAAGAGCTTGGCGCCGCTTGAAACTCTGGCGCCGGTGCGTGATTGCTCGTCCGAGATGGACAGGGGAAGCCCTATCTAGCCCGCGAGAGCTGCGGCGACTTCGTCCGAGACGTCGAGATTTGAGTAGACATTTTGAACGTCATCAAGTTCCTCGAGCTTATCGATCAGACGCAACACCTGTTCCGCCGTTTTCTCATCCACCTGGATGTTGGTCTTGGGGACAAGCGCCGATTCACTGCTGAGGACTTTCAGCCCGTCTGACTCCAGAGCGGTTCTCACACTTTCAAGATTCGCGGGATCGGTGTAAACGTCCAGAGTCCCGTCCTCTACCTGCACGTCGTCCGCACCGACGTCGATCGCCGCGAGGGCGATGTCGTCGGGATCACGCTCCCCCGAGTCGACTGCGATCACGCCGCGCGAATCGAACAACCACCGGACGGAACCGGCTTCGCCTAGATTACCGCCCGCCCGGGTGAACGTGCTCCGTACTTCGGCGGCCGATCGATTTTTATTGTCCGTCATCACGCTCACCAGGACCGCCACTCCGCCGGGACCGTATCCTTCATACCAGAGTTCGGTGTAGTTGGATCCCTCGCCCGCTCCCGCGCCACGCTTGATGGCTCGGTCAATGTTGTCCAGCGGCATATTGGCATCGCGCGCCCGTTGGACCGCGAGACGCAAGCGCGAATTGCCGGCGGGGTCTGCACCTTCTCGCGCTGCAACCGTAATTTCACGAGAAAGCCTCGTGAACAGTTGACCGCGTTTAGCGTCGGTCACTCCCTTTGCGCGCTTGATCGATGCCCACTTTGAGTGTCCAGACATGGTGGGCCTCCTGAAGTCCATCGGCCAGGTTCACGGCCTGTTGTGCCGCATTATATCACCCAGGATGAATGCCGAATACCGGCCGCATCACCCGACTGGAGTGGGCGTCGAGGTTGGGCTCGGTAGGCCCACGGGCGTCGGAGACACGCTGGGAGTGGGAGTCGGCGTGGGGCCACCGTTGGTGCCGGCCACGGTCACGACCACCGTAAACCGGTCGCCGACGCCCGTGTTGCCGGCATCGTACACTCGCCAGACACCGGTGAACGTCCCGGCCCGCTTCGGAGCACGAAGGTTGACCACCAGATTCAGGGCGCGGCAGGCGGCGGTGGATGTCAACGGGGCCATCTTCAAGCCGAAGCTGCTGCCCGAGACATGACGGATCGACCAACCCGGGCCCCATGCAATCTTTCCGTTGTTGAAAAGGAGCCATCCTTTATCGAATGCTGTTCCGCGGGCCAGCGGGGTGCCGTCAGGTATCGACGTATCTCGCACGAATTGCACGCTCTCCGTGCTCACGGGGCTGGAGGTAGGAGATGCGGCCGCTATCGGTGTGGGCGTCACCCCTGCATCAACGTGCATCACCGCCGCGCGTGGTAAAACCCCTTGCTGGCTAAACCAGGTGTCAGCACCCTGCTGTAGGTCCCAGACCACTCGATAGATTCCGGCAGCGGGAGCTTTGACTGAGACGTGTAGGGGAACCGACTGCCCGGGAAGCACGTCCCGAGGGAGAACCGTCTGCCCCTGCGCAAACGAGAGCACCCCCTTGCTGAACGGAGACAGGGTGGACCAGGGATTCCCGTCCGTTGTCATCAGGTGGTAGGTGAGCGAAACAGCCAGCGATCCCGACCATGGCCAGGGCAGCGTCCCGGTGTTTTCCACCCTGACCGGGACACTGATCGTGGAGTTCGGCGTTGCCGAGAGGGCTGCCGGCCCACGGTACACCGCGGAGAGAGCCGGTACCGGTTCACGGTGGGCGGCTTGGGGCGTAAAGCTGCGAGGATTTTTGCCTATGACCGCGGCGGGCGGCAACGTGACCTTCATTGGCTTCCATAAGGGGTTCCCGGCACTGTCGCGCGGAGGATGCCGCACCAGGTAAAGGACACGTTCCTGATATGGAAAGGTGACGGGGTTCTCTGCCGGAGTGCCGACACGGGCAAAACGCGGATTATTCGGATTATTGACCCATCCCCACCCGTTATATGCCCAGAGCGCAAAATACCAATTCTCGATGACCGATGGGTCGCCGTTACCAATTCGCGGCGTACTGTTCCATTTGTCCACCAACATCTGGGCGCCGTAGGCGATGTTGTAGACATAGTCGCTCGCCACGCTGGACTGGGATGCCGGAGCGATACTTCCCCGCACGTTGCCAAACGCGCCGGGCATGCCGGACGTGATCTGCATGATGCCATACCCGAAATCGGGGGCCACCAGTGGGCGCCCGGCGTTGTCGAACTGCCGCCAGCCACTCTCAACCCAACCGACTGCTTTCAACAACGTCGGTGGGATGCTGTGCACGGAACCTGTGGAGGGGTACTGCGGCGCAGATGGTGGCAGTAGATTGCTACCTGCCAGGTCGAAAGCTGCACTGATCGAAGATTGGTCCGGCTGGGAACACGCGAGCGTGGCTGTAATCGAGCCCATGGCGCCCACGCATCCTGCCGAGAGTGTCAATACGGTGAGTACGGACTTAATTCGCAGCGCGTGGATTCCTCATGCGGCATTACAGCTTTCGAGTGCGGAGGTCGGTGAACTCTGATTGACCGGTGATCCGGTCGACGATGCGCACCCCGCCACCCCTGATCGATACGCTCAACGAGTGCCTCCAGGTCTTCGGGAGGGCGACCGCTCCGCCAAACTCCGGCCCGGAACCGGCCGAGGCGGGTTCCACGACGATCCTGCCGTTGACCATCGTGAGAACGTGCCCACCGTCGTTCGACCATGCCACCAATGATTCGTTCGCAATACCGCTCGGCCCGGACCAGGCATCGCGCATCCGCAGGTCGAAGAGCTCGAGCGTGCAGTTGTAGCAGTTGGTGGGAGCTACAAAGGCGATCACAGGAGCGCGCGGAGAGAGCGCCGCTGACGTGATGACCTGAGGCGCCAACACGTCGATGAAATGAGCCCGACCGGCCTCAATCGTGAACAACGAGGTGTCACTGCTGTTGGCTAGCAGAAAGAGCGGTTTCGCGCGCCACCAGCCCAGTGGTGTCATAGCGAATCCAGCAAGGGTGGCGAGTCGGCTCGACGTCCGGTTTCGAGCGTCGAATTGCAGCAAGGTCCACCGAGCAGCCGCCGGGCTACGCTGCCGCGAATGAGCAACGTACAGCAGGAACCGGCCGCTTTCCGACCACACCGGCTTGACCAGCGAATCAGCTCTTCCGACTGCTACCTCGTTTCCGCGCACCAGGAATCGCACGTGAAGCATGGCGGACGGGTTGCCGTGGCCCGAGGGATCGAACCAGGCGACGCGATCGTGCGAACGCACCGCTATACCCCCTGGGCTCCAGGCAGCCGCGCGCTCCAGCATCGATAGGCCGGGCGATCGTTCGAGTGCCAGAACCGCCGGCCGGCCTTTGAGAGTGCTGCCCAGTGTCTTCTTCTTGTGCGTGGGAGACGGCACGGCGTGCGGGGTAGTACTCGGGGTCGTTGTACGTGGAGTCGTAATCGGCGTGATCGGACCGGGTGTTGGCGGGGCTGTTGGTGCCTTGACGCTCGGAGCCGAGAGAGACGAGACGACCAGAATGGCGATGATCAAGAGAGCGGTGAGGACTACCACCGTGACGGCGGCACGAAGCATGCCACGGCGCGGATTCGGTGTTGGTCTAACACTCAAGAGAGGGCACTCCTCCGGACAAGTTGAACGCGCCAGTCTATCAAAAACCAGATCGTCGCGAATACGGGACTGTCAAGGTTTCTCTCCGTGGCGCGGAGCCCTGCTACCCTACAATGTTCTGCTCTTTTGCGGGGGGTCGACCTGTTTCTTAAATCTCTGGACATAACTGGCTTCAAGAGCTTCGCTCGAACTACTCGTTTCGAGTTCACTCCCGGTATCACCGCGCTCGTCGGCCCAAACGGGAGCGGGAAGAGCAATGTGGTGGACGCCATTCGCTGGTGCCTGGGGGAGCAAAGCGTGCGCGATCTTCGTGGCCAGCGGGCCGAAGACGTGATCTACGCCGGGTCTCGGCACGTCCTAGGCGCTGCGGAAGTTTGCTTGTCCTTTGCTTCGAGTGAGGAAGAGATGCCGGCCGAGGTCAACGTGGCGCGTCGCCTGTATCGTTCGGGCGACAGTGAGTATTTGGTCGACGGACGCAAGGCTCGACTGCGCGACCTGCTGGATCGGCTCAGGGAGCTTGGGGTCGATGGAAGCCGCCACATTGTCGTCACCCAGGGCATGGCCGATGCGCTCCTCTCGGCCACACCTGTCGAGCGTCGCAGCTTGTTGGAACAGGCAGCCGGTCTTTCGGGATACCGGGTTCGTCGGGATGAAGCCTGTCAGAAACTGGGCACAACCGACCAAAACATTGCCACGATCGCTCTTGTGCTGGAGGAACTCGAGCCGCGGCTGCGCACGTTGCGCCGTCAGGCCCGAGCGGTGCAGGATCGAGAAGAGGCCCAATCCGCCCTCCGTAGCCGTTTGCACGATTGGTATGCAGCACGCTGGAAGCTCGTCAGCGACGAGGTGTCAGAACTGCAGATCGGGTCAAAACTCATCGGCGAAGCGCGGGCTGAGGCCGAGGCCACGCTTGCAGAGTTCGAGAATTCTTCCGAGGCAGCCCTCCGGGACGAACGCGAATGGCAACAACGGGTCGATATGTTGGTGGCCGCAAACCGCAGCCTGGAACGGGACCGGGAGGCGGCGGATCGAGTGCGGTCCGAAACGGAGCAGAGGCTCATCGATTTGCGATCTCAGCGTGCGGGTCTCGACGCGCGCATCGAACGTGCGCAGACCGCCGCCAGGGATGCCGAACAGCGGAATACCCGCGTTGAGCAGTCCATCCGCCATGCCGAAGCAGACGTTACCAGGCTGCGTGCTGCTGAAGAGGCTCTGAGCATCAGACTGGCGGACGTAGGTCGTACCTGTGAGCAGGTGGATGAAGAGCTGAAGCGGACAGTAGACCAAGCTAGTGCGCACGAACGGGATAGCAGCGCGCTCCTGGACCGCGGCGTACAGCTTCAACGCGCGCTCGACCAATGGAAGCACCGGCATCAGGACGTACGGTGCCGGCTGGAATCCGCACGGGCAACGATCCTGGAAGGCGAGGGGGAGTGTGAGGTGCTTACCGCCGACCTCGACCAGGTCCGGATTCAGGTCGATTCAAGGCGTGAACAACTCGAGGCGGCGCAAGCCGTCGTCACTACCTGGCGATCTCGCGGGTCGCGAATCGATGCCATGTTGAGTAGGATGAAGGGCGCAGCCACGGTCGCGCAGCGACGTCGGGATTCGGCACAACGCTCGCTGGGTACCCATAACGTGGGTGGAAGCGGATCCGTTCTGCATCGCATGTCGGTTCAGTCCGGTTGGGAAACGTCGGTCGCCGCCGCACTCGGATCCTGGGCGCATGCTCCCGCGTCCGGCAGTCCGGATTGTTCCATGCATGAGGACGAAATTCCAGGGTTCGACGCTTGGAGAACCTCTCTGCAGGACTGGATTACCCCGGGCGTCTGGGCCGATAGCATGGTACAGGGTCTTCCGAACGGGCAAGTGAACCCGCTACGCACCACTGTGTTGACCGAAACCACCGCGGATGCCGCTCGCATCTGGAACAAACTTCGCGGCTTGACGGCCCATACGTTGGGAACTCCCGCCGTGCAGGTTGTTTCGAAAGACGGAGCATCCTGGGATGCCGTGGGGCACGCCGCCGCGAGCGCCGATGATCGAGTCGCCTCGTATCTCCGCTTGAAACGCGAAGCAGCAA
>JANWJD010000078.1 GCA_025449555.1 Chloroflexota bacterium
AACTCATGAGGTCGTTCGCGCCGGTAAACGGATCGAACTTTCACGCAAAGAGCACGAAGTTCTGGTATTCCTGATGCGCAATGCCGGCAAGGTCCTCACCCGCGACAGGATACTGGAAGCGCTCTGGGGTTACGATTTCCAACCCGCATCCAACGTCGTGGACGTGTACATTCGGTCCCTTCGGCAGAAGGTAGACGATCCCCATTCCGTCAAGCTGCTCGAAACCGTACGCGGCAGTGGGTATCGCATGCGGCTACTGTCATGATTCGTGGCGCCAGAATCAAACTCACCCTTGCCTACACCAGCGGCATCGCCATCATGATGGCGTCGTTTTCCACAGTGCTCTACGTTGCCCTTCAAAACGTGCTGGCCGGTAATTTGGAGGCCGGTGGTAATGCCACCGCACAGGTCGAGCAAGCGGTCCTCAGTGCCGACCTGGCCCGAGCCCGGCTCACATTGGCCGCTGTCAACGTGGTGGGATGGCTTCTGTCTGCTACAGTCTCGTACTTCATCGCAGGGCGTACGCTACAGCCCATCGGTGCGACTATTGAGCGCCAGCGGCAGTTCACCGCACACGCGTCCCACGAACTGCGTACCCCGCTGACCATCATGGAAGGTGAGATCGACGTCACGCTCGCGCGCGAGAGAACAACGCAGGAGTATCGCCGGACCCTTAGCATGGTCTATGGCGAGGTGGACCACATGAAACGCTCGGTTGACGATCTGCTGGTGCTGGCACAGGTCGACGCACGTCGGGAGGTCACCGCGCGCGAGTGCCGCGAGCTGGCATCAGCCGTGAATGAGATCGTGCGACCTGTGCTGCCGACCCTCGCAGCGCACAGCGTGCGCCTCACGGCCGACATACCTCCTGCCCTGGAGGCATGTCTCGACTGGGAAGGCATCTACCGACTGCTGCGTAACTTACTCGACAACGCGGTGCGTCACACCCCACCTGGCGGGGAGATTCGTATTGATGCGAGCCGGCACGGGTCCGATCTGAACCTCAGGGTGTACAACACCGGCTCACGGATCGCTGAACCAGATCTTCCGCACCTATTTCTACCGTTCTACCGCGGCAAGGGAAGTGCGAGCGGATCGGGGAGCGGCCTGGGGCTTGCACTGTGTGAATGGATAGCACGAGCCCACGGCGGAAGCGTGACCGCGGAGAATTTGCCCGATGGCGTCGCGTTTGTGGTGCATCTTCCGCGCGTGCCTCAGCGCGGTCTAGAGGGATGATTCGGCGTTCAGACTCCTTGCCAACCAGGCTCATCGAGCAATGACTGGAAGGAGGCCATTCGCGTCCGGGAAATCCTGCGGGAATCGATCAACTACTGCGGTTCCAGTTTCCTCGACCCGACAGCGAGCCGCAGCAAGGTGGCAGAAGCCGGCACACAGCACGAGCGGCGCCCACAGGAGCGGCGTGTTCATCGGCGTCAACGAGAACAACAGGATCGAGAGTCCCAAAAGATACAGTACGACGACTGAAACTGGTCGGGCGATGTGGCGGGCATCCACACCGAGCAACGCTATTACCGGGATAACCAACACCATCTCGTCGACGAAGTGCGCGTACGGAGTGGCAAGCATCCAGAGAAACCAAAGCCATCCTGTTTCCTCGAGCGGCACCGTGGGCCGCGACCGCACCCGCCACCAGAAGGCCAGAGTGATCGTTCCTGCCAGGGCAATCGACGTGATCTCCATCGTCAGTTGGACGCCATGTGGGAGTAAGGCAGCGTACAAGCCGGTCAGGGATATGAGATTTGGCTGAATATCCATGGTCCGGGAGAAGTTGAAGAAACTTCCTAACCACCAAACCTGGTACGCCGGTCCCAGCACGACGATGGCTACCAAGTGCCGGGCCAGAAATGCGGTCAAGAAGCCGGCAACCACCCGGCCCTTATGTGGGGCCTGGAACAGTACGATCAGGCCCACGATTGGCAGCGCGATCTGCAGTTTGAGCATCGAGACACTCAGAACAGCACCAGCCAGCAATGGATAGCGACGCAGGAGAGGAATGCCGCCCGCGATGCCGACAAACGCGAGGCTAATCATATTGCCGTAATAGGTACCCAGTACCACCGCCGGGGTCGCAAGAAATATGGCTGTAGGAAGACCGCGACGACGCCAGCCGAAATGTCGCAGCAGCGCCAGGAATGCCAGGCCGACGAATGCGTACGTCGTGAGCATCCACGCAATCGCGACCAAAGGGTACGAAAAGTGGTCGATTGGTTGCAGGAGCCAGAGGAAGAAGGCGGAAGTGCCCACCAGTACCGCATGGGACGGTGGTTGGACCGGAACTCCATACCTGGACAACAGGACGTGCTGAGTGATTGACAGGCTGTGAGAGTCGTATGGATTGTGCCGGGTGCTCAGGACATGGACCGCAGTGTAGGTATGGGAAAAGTCCACGCCAAATCCAACGCCATTGGGTCCGGTGCCATCTCCGAATGCGTCAATGGCCAACCAGACCCAGAGCAGAAGCAGCCCAAACAGAACGAACAACGCCCATGCGGACAGTGGCGCATGTTTGCTCCCACCTTGCCGGAGCAATCGCGGCATCGTGTCTCGCCCTAAAGTTCCAATATTCTTCATGGCCTCCCCCTAGCGAGCGGTCTTAGCCTACCGCACTCGGGTCGCAATGTACAGGGGCGGTCGTAGCGTTTTCAGGAGAGGACATAGATTCCCCGACCAGCTTCAACCTGTCTGGACCCGCGTTTGGCGCTGGGAGCGCAGGCCGGCGGTCGCTAGACTGGGAAGACAAGAAATGGCATATTTCTTGCGCCCGAGGAGAGTGACGGAGCGAATCGCGGGTCGCGTCGCACACCATCGCTCGTCCGGCGCAAGACGTGACCGTGGAGACAGAATTGAGGCAAGTATGGATAACCCCGCTCCAGATCCATTCCACCTTCTGCTGGAACAGGCAGAGGAGCAAGGGAATCTCACTGAGGCGGATATCATTGCCTTGATCCCAGAGGCTGCGAGCGACGTGGACGTCATGCAGGACGTCACGGATCGCCTGCAACGCGAAGGTGTCGACGTTGCGTCCGAGCCTGTAGCCGAAGAAAATGACGGTCTGGATGAGGACCTGGATAAGCTCTCTTCCGCCGAAGCGAATCAGGTTACGGATGTC
Source organism: Chloroflexota bacterium (assembly GCA_025449555.1). Lineage (GTDB taxonomy): Bacteria > Chloroflexota > UBA5177 > UBA5177 > UBA5177 > JANWJD01. Next base: position 3,131 of record JANWJD010000078.1, read on the forward strand.
GTTCGACAGTACCTGCGCGAAATATCACGCGCCCCACTCTTGAACGCTAAACAAGAGATTGAGCTAGCGCAACGCGCGGAGGCCGGGGACGAGGACGCTGTACAAACGTTGATCCAGTCGAACCTCCGTCTCGTCGTCCATGTGGCGAAGCGGTATCTGAACCGGGGTCTTCCGATTCTCGACCTGATTCAAGAAGGTAATTTCGGTCTTATCCGGGCTGTTCAAAAATATGATTGGCGCCGCGGATTCAGATTCTCCACCTACGCGACCTGGTGGATTCGTCAGGCTATTACGCGGGCCATCGCCGACAAAGCACGCACGATCCGCTTACCTGTCCATATCCAGGATCGGGTGCGCGGCATGAACAACTGCTGGGAAGAGCTGTCACGTGAGCTGAAACGCGCTCCCACCAACGCTGAACTTGCCTCCGCCATGAACATCTCTGTGGACGACTTACAGCGCTTGTTAAACGCACTGCCCGAGCCGCTCTCGATCCATCGACCGGTGGGCGATGAGGGTGATGAGGACCTGGCGGGATTCGTGGAAGATAGGCTCGCCATGCAGCCGGAGCAGACCGTAGCCGAACGGGTCATGAAAGCCGAGGTCTTGAGCGTGCTGGACACGTTGCAGCCACGGGAGAAGGAAATCCTGCGGCTTCGTTATGGATTGGGCGATGACGAGAGACCACACACGCTGGACGAGGTAGGTCAGAGGGTCGGGCTCACGCGTGAACGAGTGCGACAGCTCGAGGCACGGGCCCTGCGGAAACTACGCGAGCCGGAGCCGGCCGAGCGCCTGCTGGTTTACCGCTAATAAATGTACGGATTGCCGCTCTTGATGGGCATGATCTTGGTTGGGTTGACCACCGTTACCAATTGTCCAGCTTCGTTCGCCGAACCCATGGCCCCGGTGACTGTCACCCACTGACTGTCCCGAAGCGCGCCGTGAGACGTGTCTTTCACGATCACGCCCACCGGTCGAGCATCCGCGATGCAGCAAGTGATCAGATACCGCATCACCATGACGTACCCTGCAGGCACGCTCGCCGGGGCATGCAAGATCATGCCCGACACTTGAACCGACTTTCCTTTGTAGTCACGTGGGTTCGGATCTGCAGAGAGGGCACCGACCCAGTCCTGCATGCTGAATGAGCGCGTGTCGACGGAGAGACTGACGCGCCTCAACGTGCCGATGCCGTGTACTGCACTGATACCTGCGATTTGAGGGCCTCGTTCGTTGGCGGAAAATGCAGCCAGACCGCGCGGCGGGAAGATCAACGCCAGGAAGAGAGGCAGCGCCAACAGCACATAGGTCCCGAGGCGTGGCGCCGATTCTCCGGAGTTACAGTCGCAGTCGGTGCCGCAGCAGGCACAGGCAGGCGCGCTGCGACGAGCCAGTCCAACTGCGCCCATGCCGCACAACACCGCACCCGCCAACGTCGTGCACCAGACATAGGCCGGATTGATGTACCAGGTCATAACACCTCGTGCGAACAGAGAAAGTATAAAGACCCCGTAGCCACCGAGCAGGAACGACGGCAGGAAGGGCCTGAGATCGACCGACCAGGAAGATGTTCGGCCCTGAGAGCGCTCCAGTCGCACGGTCACGCGAACGCACCCTTCAGGTTCAGAAGCAGAGCCGAAATGAAAATGAGTTCAACCGTCACGGTAACCATAGCGAAAACCACCCGCGGCTTGAACGCGGTAAGCATCATACCGACTGATTTCATCGAAACCATCGGGCCAAAGACGAGAAAGGCCAGCAACGCCGGGGTTGGGAATATGTTCGAGTACGACAGGGCAAAAAATGCATCCACGGTCGAACAGATCGACAGTACAAATGCCAGGCTCATCATGGCGACGATTGCAAACACCACACCGGCGCCGATCCCCGTGATCGACGAACGCGGTATGAGGACCTGCGTTGCCGCCGCCACGGAGGCACCGATTACCAGGACCTGCATCATGGTCATAAACTCGTTTCCGGCCTGCTGAGAGACTGCACCGAGTTTCCCGACCGTGCCGCGAACACGACCTTGCGCCGGCGTCGAGTCGTGATGTTGGTGGTCGTGGTGATGGCTGTGATCGTGGTCGCGGTGAAGCCTCGAGGCAAGAAGTTCCTCTCCCCGCCCCCAGTGGCCGATCATCAACCCGACCAGCGCCGCTACCACAAAGGCAAGCCCACCCCGTAGCCAGACTACTGAAGGCTCATAGCGAAATGCAGTCGCAGTGGCGATCAACGCGACCGGATTCAAGATCGGAGCGGCCAGTAAGAAAGTGACGCAGGCCGAGACCGGGACGCCCTTGGCCAGAAATCGGCGTGCGACCGCGACATTGCCGCATTCACAGACCGGCATCAACATGCCGACTCCGATAGCGGGCACGAGCGAGAGGATCGGATTCTTGGGCACAAACCGCAACAATGCGTCTTCGGTCACGAACACATGGACCAGCGCGGATACCACGACACCCAACAACAAGAACGGTGTGGCCTCCACGATGATGCCCAAGAAAATCGAGATCCAGTCCTGTATCTGCGGTGCGATCCTGTTGTCCCTCCCCACTTCGGAACACGGAAAACTGCATCCTGAGTATACGGTTCAGTGTCTGAATGTGACCTGAGAATCGCTCGCAGATGGACTTGCCAATTGCAATGTACGGCGGTATAATTTCTCCGATTTAAGCCATTTTCGCAGGAAAACTCGACCGTCGGCCGGGCAACCGAGGAGAGGGAAACCATGCAGTCGTCATACGTGGATCAGACGTTGCAATGTCGGGACTGTGGAAATAGTTTCGTGTGGACCGCGGGTGAGCAGGATTTTTACGAATCGAAGCATCTGACCAATTCTCCTGCCCGCTGTCCCACGTGTCGCGCCGCGGCGAAAAAAGCGCGCGAGAGTGGCGGCCGGGTGCCGGGTACTCGCCCTCGGGAGTTCTTTCCCGCCATTTGCGATCGTTGCGGAGTGCAGACCCAGGTTCCCTTCATGCCTCGCAACGACCGACCGGTGTATTGCAGTTCGTGTTACGACCAGGTGAGACTCTCGGCCGCATCGCCGTAAACATCGGCCCGACATGGCCCGCCTGGTGGCGCGATTGTGCGCTGGTCGACCCCATCCGCCGGCACGAACTGCCGCATGTTTGAGGGCGATTTAGATAACGGTGAAGACCTTGCCTACCAGCACACCGTGGGTCTGCACGGCTGTGATCTTCACCTTTTCGCCGGCATGCAGCATCGGCTTGAATGGCGATGCCTTACCCGTGACCACGTACTGCGTCGCCGTCGTGAGCTTGATTGTTTCGGTACCGGCGGATGTTTGGAGCGTTACCGAGACGGGTGACGTAAGCGTGACCACTCCCTTAATCAAGGTCGGCGCGGCAGAAGGAGCGGTCGTGTTGCTCGTGGGGGGCGGCTGCGCGGGCTCCGCAGGCGGCGTGGGCGCCGGACTCACCATGACGACCTGGGCGGTGGCGGGTCCCTTCGCCCCCTGCATCACCACGCTAATGAGCGAGCCCGGTGTGAGCACCGGTGACTTCGTAACTCGTTTTCCCTTCACTATGTACAGGGTTTTCGCATTCAACAGTATGGGCGTCAGCTTCTTGGTGCCCGACTGCAACAGTACCAGCCCGTGCTTCGTTGCACGCTCGAGTTTGCCGGTTACCGGATGCGTCACACCCGTCGCAGCGTGGGCCGCGACCGCGGATCCTTCAACTATCGGGCCCAGACCGAAAGCCGTGACGGTTACGGCGAGGCGGATGGCTCGAGCTGAAAAGAGTCCGGGCATGGCAGTCTTCCTGATAGAGCGCTACGGTTCTCTTCTATTGAAGCATGGACTGAGCACGGAAGTTTGAGCCCCGGTGAGCACTTCGCGCGCCAAATGCAGTTGCTTTATCTAGAATACGTGCCCAACATGATGATTGCATTAGACAATGATGAGGAATATCGGGCCCGGTCCGACACATATTCCCGCTCCACTCACAACCCGATGGATCCCACATACCCGCCCGGGCTTCGGTGCCGGCCGCGACGAATCCCGGGTCAATCCCGCCGGCGTCACAGTCCTGGCGGTCGGAGGATTCACCTCCGTTCTTCAGGGAGCGTTGTTATCTCGGCCGAAGCCCGGCAAAAAGCGTCTGGTGCGTTTGGTCTCGTGCTCCACGTGATAGATGCGCTGGCGCATCTCGATGCCGCTCGAGAGTTTCACCACCACACTTTCAACTCCCACGCCCGGATTTACCAGCTCACCATGGGGAGAGAACGTCGGGAACTCCAGCTCATCCAGCGGAAAGCAGATGCTCAGCGGGCGTTTCCTGGTCACGGTCCAGCCTCGCCTTCGCAGAAATTTTGAAGGGGCGTTAGCCCACACGATGTCCTGACGCCCTCCAACGACCAGGCCCACTCCCAAGACGGTGAACGGTTCATGTTCGAGCCCCATCACCGTGATCCAGAGCCCGGCGGGCGCTCGTCGGGACGCACCTCTCAGGACGGCCTCAACCCGTAGTATCTTCAGGGGTCCCCGAATCATGCGTTCACCTGTGCGGATTGCAGTCCTGGATGATTGCGATGTTAGCGGATAATCTCCTTTTGACGCGGATAGCAGATACCTCGGGTCCTGCTCATCCGAACGTACCATGGGGAGGTGACGGTCTTATTCGATGCGGATGACGATTCCAGGCGGTTCTGAGGCCGCCGAAACGAGACAGGCGCCGCAATGGTGCTGCGGTCCCCAGTTACCGCTCCCGTGCTCGTGGTAAGATATGCTGTGGGCGAAATGCGCAACTATCTGTGCGCTTTTAGCCCTCTTTTCTTGAAGTGCTCTGCCTCGGGGAGGCGCAAAGCGGGGCTCAGCTTCCCCGACTGTGGGAGAAATCATGGCAAGTACACGTCGTCGCAAGCTCAAGAAGCTGCGCATGAAGAAGGCGAATCACGGCAAGCGTCCGCTGGCCGGCAAGTAGGTAGGATCGCCCGCCTCGAAGAGGCGAGCCGCGGACTCACATGCAGGCGCCTTCACCATGGCTGCCCGCATGACTGACTCGGGCGATGCAACGCCGTCGGATACGCTGAGTCGATGATACCAACTCCTCGGCCTCTCGTTATTCGCGCAGGTCGCGTGATCGATCCATCGGCGGGATTGGATCGCCTCGCCGATGTACTACTGGAAGAGGGGCGCGTCGCACACATTGCTCCGCCGCTTGGACCGGTGCCCGATGGTGCGCAGGTGGTCGATGCCGCGGGTCAGATCGTTTGTCCCGGTTTCGTGGACCTGCATACCCACCTTCGATTCCCCGGATTCCCCGACAAAGAAACGATTGCGTCGGGGACCCGCGCCGCGGCAGCGGGCGGCTTCACCACGATCTGCGCTATGGCGAACACACAGCCGGTAGTGGACTCGCCCCATGTTCTTGAAGCAGTACTGGACGAATGCCGGAGAACGGCCTGTGTCCGGGTCCACCAACTGGGAGCCGTGTCGATCGGCCTGCGTGGCGAACGCCTGGCTGATTTGCGTGCGCTGGCCGAGGCGGGAGCGGTTGCCTTTTCGGATGATGGCAAACCCGTGTGGAACGCTTCCGTGATGGAAGAGGCTCTCGGATGGAGCCAAATCCTCGACCGGGTCATCAGTGTACACGAGGAGGACCCCGCGATCGTGCAAGGTGGAATGGCAAACGAGGGCGAGCGCGCCGCCCGTCACTATTTGCCACCCTGGCCCTGCGGCGGTGAAGCATCGCTGGTGGCGCGAGACATCGCACTGCTCGCGCAGGTCGGAGGCAAGCTTCACATCGCACACGCCAGTTGTGCCGAAACTGTTGCCCTCCTGCGCGCGGCACGCGACCGCGGTCTCCAGGTCACCGCCGAGGTCACGCCGCACCACCTACGCCTGACGGATCGATTGCTGGAAGGCGATTTGGACCTATCCCTTCCACCTGCTCATCCATGTTGCAAGGTCAACCCTCCACTTCGCTCCGAGCACGATGTGGAGGCCCTGGTCGAGGCGCTGGCAGAGGGCCTAATTGAGGCAGTGGCAACCGATCATGCCCCGCATAATCGCGCCGACAAGAGCGGTAGCTTCATCGACGCGGCCTTTGGCATCTCCGCGATCGAGACGGCGCTGCCGATTTTGCTCGATCTCGAACGAATGCGACGCATCAGCCTGCCGGTCATGGTGGAGCGTCTCACCTGCGGTCCGGCGCAGGTGTTCGGCCTGAACGCAGGCACTCTGCGGATTGGCTCACCGGCCGATGTGTGCGTCTTCGACCCGGATGCTTGCTGGCAAGTGACTGACGAGACGCTGTACAGTCGCGGCAAAAACACCCCGCTGCTGGGCGCGACCCTGACCGGCAGAGTGACGCACACCATCGTGGCGGGCAACCTCGTCCACGAGGGGTAGGGGGAGGCTGATGGAAGGGATAGTGCCGGGTACGGATCGATTGCGCTTTTCCAGTTGCGATTCCGGAAACACACACCTTATACTTGGTCCATTAAAGACAGGCCGAGCACGAGATCGCGAGACTGGCCGACCTGTCGAGCGAAAGCGCACCTAGGGTTCCGTGTAAAGCTATGCTTCTGCAGTCTGGACCGAGCGGTGCGGGCCGTCGAGCGGCTACACCATGGGGACAAAAGCCCGGGCGGGGAGGTTTCTCTCGTCTTCCCGCGGTCTGGTTGCTGGGTCCTTCAGGGAGTGTACCTGCATGCCGACGACAGTCCTGCTCATACGCCACCCGGAAAGCGCCTGGAACCGAAAAGGGATTTATCAAGGGCAGCGCGACATCACGCTGAGTCCACTGGGACGCATGCAAGCAGAGCTCGTGGCCGCACGCTTGAGCCGTGAGCACCTGACCGGAATCGTCTGCAGTCCGCTTCGCCGTGCGCGGGTGTTGGCGCAGGCTATCGCGCGCTATCACCACCTGACCCCTCAATCTGACGAACGCCTGACCGAGATTTCGCACGGTTCGTGGGAGGGACTGTCGCGACACGAGGCCGAGGCTCAGTTCCCCGAGATGTACGGGACCTGGACCGATCGTCCGCACGACGTTAAGTTTCCAGGCGGTGAGTGCCTCCACGAAGTGCACGATCGCTCGATCGATCCGGTGATAGAACTCCTCGCTAAGGACGATGGCGGTACGTACGTGGTGGTGACACACGACACCGTCGCTCGACTCGTTATCGCGGCCGCCACGGAGCGTCCGGTGGAGGGATTCTCATCGGTTACGCTCGAGAATGCCGGAATCACCACGCTGATCGGACCGCATCTGATCGGCAGTGTGCGGCAAATCAACGATGTCGAGCATCTGGGCGAACACCGCGTCAATCTCGGGACGCAAGCGCTGTGAGCGTGCTCGAAACGCCGCGCATCCTGGTCGCGGATCCACTTTCCACCAACGGGATCGATCTCTTGCGGAATCACGCCGACGTGATCGTGGCCGCCGATGCCGCTCAACTAGCCGACGGCCTGCCGAACTCAGACGCTCTCATCGTGCGAAGTCGCACGAAGGTCACAGCCGACGTTCTGGCGCGAGGCGACCAGTTGCAAATTGTAGGGCGGGCCGGCATCGGCGTTGACAATATCGATGTCGACGCGGCCACCGATCGGGGCATTCTGGTCGTCAACGCACCGCTCGGCAATGTTCGATCGACCGCCGAGCACACAATTGCGCTCATTTTTGCGTTGGCGCGACGCATTCCCGCCGCCGATGCCGCGGTTCGCGATGGCACCTGGAAAACCGGGTACGAGGGTGTGCAAGTCGGCGGCAAGCGGCTGGGTGTGCTGGGAGCCGGCAAAGTCGGTGGTCAGGTGGCAACGCTTGGTGCGGCACTGGGCATGGATGTAGTGGTCTACGATCCGTATCTCACCGCTGAGCAATGGCAAACTTCCGGCTTACATCGAGTCGGATTCACGGAACTGTTGACGACCTCGGACTTCGTAACCGTGCATGTGCCGCTCGTGTCTCAAACCAAGCACTTAATCGGCGCTGCGCGGCTCGCCGAAATGAAAGAAGGCTCGTACCTGGTGAACTGCGCTCGGGGCGGTCTGGTGGATCCCGACGCGCTGGCGGAGGCGTTGTTTTCCCATCACCTCGCCGGCGCGGCACTCGACGTCTTCGAAACCGAGCCACCGGAAGGATCACCGTTGATACATGCGCCGAATACGATCTTCACCCCGCATGTAGCAGCTTCGACGCGTGAGGCCCAGGCGCAGGTATCAACTGAAATCGCCGAGCAGATCCTCGACTTTTTTGCGGGGCGCCCCGTTACTTATCCTGTCAATCCTTCAGTCCTGCGAAAGGCATAACCGTGGCATACGACGACATCAATCTCCGGGTACCCGGCCCGACACCGGTGCCGGAACAGGTGGCGCTGGCGGGCGCCCGACCGATGGTCAATCATCGCGGCCCGGAGTTCGCCGCCACGGTGGGCGAAGTACTCGAGCGCCTGCGACCATTCTTCGGAATAGCGTCAGAGCCGTTGCTCCTGACCGGGTCCGGCACGGGCGCCCAGGAAGCAGCGGTCGTTAACATGTTGTCGCCCGGAGACGAGGTGCTGTCGGTCACTGCCGGGGTATTTGGTGAGCGGTTTGCGGCTATCGCGGAGGCCTTTGGCGCCGCGGTGACCCGGATCCAGGGCGAGTGGGGCAAGGCGATTTCTTCGGAGGCACTGGCCGAGGCAGTGCGGAGCAACCCCGGAGTCAAGGCCGTGATCTTGACCCACAACGAAACTTCCACGGGCGTGACGAACGATGTCGCCGCTCTGGTCGCCGCCATCCGGCGCGAGGTGGTCGGATCTCAGCCGGTCGTGCTGGTGGATGGAGTGAGCTCGATCGGAGCGATCCCATTTGAAATGGACCAGTGGGATGTCGATGTGGCGATTTCGGGCTCGCAGAAGGCGTGGATGTCGCCGCCGGGAATGGCCATGGTTGGGGTGAGCGAGCGCGGGTGGGCTGCCCATGCCCAAGCCCGCATGCCGCGGTTTTATTGGGACTTCACCAAGGCGCGAAAGAACGGTGAAAAGCGTACCATGCCGTTCACTCCCGCCGTGGGCGTGGTCCACGCGATGCAGGAGGCGCTCCGTCTCATGACCGAGGAAGGTCCGGAAAACGTCTACGCCCGTCACGCGGCGATCGGCGAGCGTGTGCGTAACGGCATTCAGTCGCTCGGTCTCGAACTGTTCGCCGAACCGTCATCCGTGTCGAACACCGTGACCGCGGTGCGCACCCCGGAAGGCGTCGAAACGTCGAGCTTGATCAAGGGATTGCGACAGCGGCGTGTGGTGGTCGCGAACGGTCAGGACTGGCTCAAAGGTTCGATTTTCCGAATCGGGCACATGGGCTGGGTTCACGAGCGCGATATCGACGGTCTCATCGGGGCACTCGAGGCCACGCTGCACGAGAGTCGCCTCGAAGCGGCGGTGTAGCCACCGGGATCCCAATCTATTTGGATTACCCATCTACCCGACCTTCACCCCGAATATTTGGAGTACCGTGGTTCCTAACAGAACGAAGGACAGGATGGTGACCACCACGGCGGTCACCCGGGCGATCACGTTGTACATTGGCCCGTTGGCCAGCTCGCCCATCAGGTGCGGCTTGTTGATCAGCCGCAGAATGGCAAACAGCACAACCGGCAAGAGTACGCAGTCCACCGCCTGAACCGCGACCAGCACCTGAATCACGGGCAGGCCCGGAATTAACGCGACCGCTACTCCCAGCGCGATCAGGCCGGTGAAGAGACCCATGAATACCGGCGCTTCTCGGAAGCCGCGGCTGACTCCTTTTTCCACCCCAATGGCCTCGGCAATCGAATATGCGGTGGCCAGCGGCAGTACCGCGGCGGCCAGCATCGACGCGCCGAACAAACCCATTGCGAACAGATACTTGGCGTAGCTGCCGGCGATTGGACCGAGCGCCCGCGCTGCGTCCTGCGCCGTTTGCACTTCCTGGTGATGTGGAAAGAGGGTAGCCGCGGTAGCGATCACAATAAAGACCGCTATCAGGTTGGCGAACAGTGAGCCGGCGTATACTTCGATCCGCTCGGCCCGGTAGTTGCGGGGTGTGATCCCCTTGTCGGCCACGGTGGATTGCACATACACCTGCATGTATGGAGTGATGCTGGTGCCGACCGTCGCCACGAAAAGCAGCAGGTATGTCTGGTTAAATTGGAATGAGGGGACAACGGTGTGGCGTGCTGCGTCTCCCCAGTTGGGGTGAGCCAATACGGCCGAGACCGGGTAGGCGAAAAACACCAGCGTCATGGCCAGGAAGACACGTTCGACGCTGCTGTAATTCCCCTTGACGACCATCAGCCAGATTCCGATCGCGATCAGCGGGAGTGCCACGTATTGCGTACCAGGCAGCACCAGGTCGATACTCGCCGCGATTCCGATAAATTCAGTGATGACCGTTCCGCCGTTCGCTACCAGGAGAGCCACCAGCACGAACGCCGTCACGTGGATGGTAAAGTTCTCGCGAATGAGGTCGGAGAGACCCTTGCCGGTAGCGGCGCCCATGCGGGCTGCCATCTCTTGAACCACGGCTAGACTGATGAGGATGAGAGGGAACATCCACAGCAAGTCGTAGCCATATTTGGCTCCGACTGAGGCGTAAGTGGCTATGCCTCCGGCGTCATTCCCTGCATTGGCCGCGATGAGCCCGGGACCCAGCGATGCCAGCATCAGCCAGGGACCCCGTCGACCCGAGGTCAAGCGTGTGAGCCGATGAAGCGGCGAGCCCCGCCGCGGCGCGGCCGTTCCCAGAGAGGACGCCTTCGCAGATGTGTCCAGGGCCGGGTCCGTCATGCTGCCAGGCACCTCGCCCTTTGACTCGGGCGGAGTGAATGGCCCAGCGTTCCGGCCCATCCAGGTCTTCTTTAACTAAAAACATGTGGCACTCGCTTGAGCCAGCGTTCCGGCAGCAGGACTTCCATGGCGTCGTCAATCGTAATGATGCCCTTGAGCTGCTCCGCTTCGTCAAGCACGGGCATTGCAATTAGATTGTAGTCGGCCATACGGCGAGCGGCTCTCTCACAGGGCTCATCTGCTTCGGCCCATAGAAAGTCGTGCGACATGATTTCGTCCAGTGGTCGGTCGTCAGACGTCAACAGCAGATCACGCAGGGATACGATCCCCAGGAGTTTCCCCTCTCCCTGCAGATCGGGACTCGCCCAGTTCGTACCGGGGGCCTGCTCCAGCACGAAGAGGTAGTCGATGACGTCCGGTGCATCGTCGAGTCCGCGAATGAAATCTAGCGCTTCTCCTACTCGGATGTGCGGGGGGGCGGTCAGGAAATCGCTGGTCATGATGCCTCCCGCGCTCCCTTCCGGATAGTTCAGCAACTCTTCGACGTCTTCGGCGTCCTCCGGATCCATGCGGCGGAGCAGGTCGCCGGCCTGCGCTTCGCCGAGATCGGCCAGCAGGTCGGCGGCATCGTCCGGCGCCATCTCTTCCAGGATATCGGCGGCTCGTTCCGCGTCCATGCTCTCGACGATGTCCGCCTGCCGCTCTTCGTCCATTTCTTGCAACGTGTCGGCGGCCCGTTCATCGTCCAGGCTCTCGATGATCTCGGCGCCCTGCATGTAGCTGAGCTCGTCCGCGATGTGGGCGATATCGACCGGATGCAGCAAGGACAGACGCTGATGCGGGAGCCGGAGACGCACGTCCGGTACCCCCGCCTTGAGCGGCTCTACATCCGCCCATTTGATTAACTTGGCGGGGCCCAGCCGCCTCCGTTTGAGTCGGGGCGACGCATCCTCGGGAGGAGGAGCACCCAGCGGGTCGGCGCCCGCAAAGAGGCGGCCAAACGTGAGCCTCCGGAGGAGAGCTTCGGCGCTGACGTCTACCGCCGTTACCCGCACCGCGCCATCCACGGCGTATAACTGGAGGTCGTTGGCCCGGACCACCCGTCTCCCGTCGATGTCGATGAGTTGCTTGTCCAGCATGTCGCGGGCGAGCAGGACTTCGCCCTCTCGGCGTTCGAAGGCATCCAGATAAATGCTGGAGGATTGTAGCCTGCCGCCTTCCGGCCCCAATACGGCCACTTGCGACCACGGCATGAACACTTCGCGATTCTCGATGTCGACCACCAGGCCGGCGATGGGCGGATACACTTCGAGCGCTACTTCACCTTTGGCGTTGAGCGCCTCGAGCCGGGCCACAATGTCTTTGATGCGAGCGACACGCTCGCCTCGTTGCGTCCATACGGGGCGCCTGAGAACTTGCGACAGATAGAAGAATCCCATGGCTCATTGTACGGAGCCTAACCGGACTAGCTGGCTCGAGCACGCACCGGAAGTCGAATCTCCGCCTGACCGGCGTCGACATGCGCCAGCGTCGATTTCTCCTGGAACTCCAGCGGAAATGAGGCGATATTGGACGTCGTTACCAGGACCTGAGGGTGAGATTCCATGAGACGGAGGAGCAGCTCCCGCCGGTCATCGTCCAACTCGGCCAGCGCTTCGTCGAGAAGCAGGATCGGTTGCTCGCCGGTTCGGTTGGTCATGTAGTGCAATTCAGACAGCCGGAGCGCTATGGCCACGCTCCTTTGTTGACCTCTGCTGCCGAAAGACTGAGCCTCCATCCCGCCGATGGCGAATTGCAGATCGTCGCGGTGCGGACCGCACAACGTCATACCCTGGTAAATTTCTTTGGTCTGCAACTTGTTCAGCCGTTCGACGAACAGCGCTGCGATGTGATTGTCCGGCGCTTCCTCCGCCTCTTCCAGACTAGGTCGATATCGCACGGATAACTCTTCGCCTAGGCCGGCCAGCTCTTCATATGCCTCGCGACCGAAATCGTTCACGACCCGCAACATCGTCTTTCGGGTCGTCATAATATCCGTGCCCGCGGCTACCAATTTCTCGTTCCAGAACTCGAGCAATGAAGCCGGTTCCGGGCGCCCGCGCAAGCGCTGTAACAATGCGTTCCGCTGTGCCAGCACCCGTCCGTAATCCTGGAGGAGGCGTAGATAGTGGTGATCGATTTGGCACAGCATCAGGTCCATATACCGTCGACGAACCGATGGGGAGCCCGTAACCAGCGACACATCTTCGGGAGAAAAAAGGACGCACTTGAGCGATCCGACCACATCGGATGCTCGCTTGGGGCTCCCATTGAATTTGAACTGCTTACGCACCGTCGACTCGGCAGGACCACGCGCCGGAATCTCCGAGATCGCCATGTCTACCCGGAATGGGCCGCCATTGGCCTCCACCTCCGCTTCAAGCCGTGCGAACCGATTTGTGCCTTCCACCTCCTGTTGCCATGAGATCAGCTCGCGGTCGGAACGCGTTCGAAAGGACCGGGTAGTGCCGAGCACAAACACGGCTTCGAGCACGTTCGTTTTGCCCGCTCCGTTAGGTCCATGCAAAATCGTCACCCCGGGAGAGAGGCGCAAATCGAGCGATTCGTAAGTCCGAAAATGGCGCAAGCGCAGGCGATTTATCAACACGTGGAACGGGTCCCTTCGGTCCCATTGTACCAGGGAAATGACAGGTGCGCTGTTCAAGCCATTGTCAAGTTGATTGCTGCCAGAGCGAGCTATGGGACGCTGCCGCAGCCCGAAAAGGTCGCTCGTTGGTCTGAGTTCCTCGCTTGACCTGCCTTCCAACTTACCGTCAGAATCCATGGGCCATCGTTGCGATTGCCGTCTCTCCTTCGTTAATTGCTATGAGGAGTCGCAAATCATGGCCATTGTCCTGAAGGAAGGTTTTCCATGCCCGGTTGGCTGTCGATGCGCGCGCTTCTCGCTGTTCTGTTCCTGTTCCTCCTTCCGCTGGCATGCGGAGTAGTCGTCCTTGCCGGCCATGCCCAGCGCGACTGGTCGCTCCACTGGGCTGCGTCTCAGATCATCATTGCCTCGACCTCGTCCTATGATTACTCCGCGGTAACCACACCTCAGGGTTGGGACGTCGCCTGGACCAGCCCGCAGGGGCAACTCACGCTCTCGCGCTTTGATCGTCAGGGTCGACGGTTCGGGCCCGACATGTACCTCCAGGGCAACCCCACTGCGTCGCCACAATCGCTGACCCTGGGACGGTCCGGCAGCACCGATGTGCTGGCATGGCGCCAGGACACCTCAAACGGGAGCAGCCTGCGCGCAGCCATCGTGACACGGGCAGGTGCCGCTTCCTATCGAATTCTGGCATCCGGTGTCCAGCCCATCGAACATCCCTCGGCGTTCACCGCCGGCCGGTCGGTCGACATCGTGTTCTCCTGGCAACGGCCATCGTTCAACGTATTCCTGGCACGGGTCTACCCTGATGGATCCGCCGCGCAACCCGTTGCTCTGACCCACAGCACCACGTATGCCTACAGCCCGCATGCCGTGGTCGACGCGAGCGGACTGATCCGCCTGCTCTATCTCGACCAGTGTTGCTCCTCCTCGGCCTTCAACGTGCTGACCCAACGTTTCACGCCGGCCGGTGCGCCGGTAAGTAAAGCGCAAAGGCTGGGTCAGATCGTGAGCATTGCGGGCCAAGGGCAGGGAGCCTCGCCTGACCGCTGGGGCATCGACGAAACCCAGGATGGGCTGCAGTCCTGGGGCGCCTGGTCGGGCGATCAGGGACTGGAAGTCGTGGCCTGGAACGGCGCCAAAACCGTCGTCGCACCGCAGGTGGTGGTGCCCGGCACAATCGCCCAGGCACTCGCGCTGGATATGGTCGGGGGACGTGGTCAACTCGTGTGGCGGCAACCGTTTGGGCTCGGCACCTATATCGGTACCATCTCGTTCGATAGCAACGGCCTTCCCACGGCTGCACCGGATCGAGTCGTCTTCGAGTCGGCGGCGGACGACGTTCCGATGCCGGTTCGGATCGGCGCCGCTCCTGCCGTGCTCTGGCAGGCACATCCCACCAAGACCACTATCACGCGAGTTGAGTTGAGTCGCTATTCACCGGTTACGATCCAGGCGCCGAGTGTGTGGGCACGGCTTGGGTTCGGGCTGGCCAATCCACTCGGCAGTTTCGCCGTGCTGATCGTGGGCAGCTTCCTCTTCGGCGTGGTTCTCACCGTGGCAAATATTCTCCTGGTTCTGGCCTGCGTCCTGTTGTTCGTGATCGGGTTTCGGCGGGTGGAGTCGTCCTGGAAGTGGTACGGCTATGGAGCCGCGCTCATTCTGGTCCTCTATGGGCTGTTTGTCGTGCTGGGAGCTCCGTCACCACCCGTGCTGTTCCTTGCCAGCCTGTCGGGGGTGGTCGGATTTGTCACCATGGCCGGCCTTGTGCTGTTCTTGTTGGTGCTGCTGCTTCAATTTCTAGCTCGTATGGATGACGTCTACAAGGCTGGGGCTCTGGCATTCGCTGCTTTTTACTTCATTGCGTTTTTACAGGCCCTGATGATCATCCAGGATCAGATCGGCACCACCTAACCGGCGCTTTGGCGCTTTCTGAAGTACCGCAGGTAGCCATCGACCGACATGCCCGATGGCGCCGCCAATTCGTACCGGCGAACGGCCTCCTCGTCGCGGTGGACCGCCTTTACTTCGGTATCGGCTCGTTCCCGCAGCGCACGCTTCATCTCTTCGGGCTGCCAACCCTGCGCTGCACGCTTCTGGATAAAGTCCGCCCAGGCATACAGTTGGTCGTGTGCTGCAGTGAGATGGCGACTGACGTCTGAAAACGATCCAAAATGGGTGAGATGGAGAGCATCAACCTCCAATGCACGCAGTCGGTCCAGGCTAGCGGTCCACAACTCGAGGTCGATGTCGGGCGGAGGTGTGGCCGGTCGAACGTAGTCGAATCCCTGCAGCCGAATAGCTGCCACGTCACCGGTGAATACTTCCCGGCGGTCCTCGGTCAGGTAGGCAACGTGGTGCGAGGCGTGTCCGGGCGTGTAGAGCGCCGTCAATGTGGTCCCGCCGATTCGAATACGTTCCTCATCCGACACCGCGACGATATTGGCTGGGGGCACGGCGAGCACATCCCCCCACAGCGTGTCCATCCGGTCGCCGTAAATCCGCTGCGCACTCGCCAACAGCCTCGACGGATCCGCGAGATGCGTCGCGCCTACCTCGTGCACGTATATCTGCAGCTGTGGGAAACGCTGCACCAGCGAACCGGCCGCGCCGGCGTGGTCGAGGTGGATGTGCGTGACCAGCGCCTTCGAGATTGCTCTCGGGTCGATTCCGGCCGCCCGGATTCCATCGAGCAGGACTTCCAGCGTGGAGGTCGGCCCGACTTCGACCAGCGCGTACTCGCCGGCATCTTCTACGAGATATGCCGCGATGACGCCCGGTTCACCCTGGAAATCCAGATCGATTAGACACAGTCCGGCACGAAGTTCCGTAACCCGGGTCACACCACGCTCCTTGCTCGATGGTCTAGAGTTTCCTGCGCCCCGAGCGCAAGCCACGTCCTATCCTACGGCGGTGGCGGTCAGTGGCGGGAAGACGGGCAACGGCGTGCCGGTCGGCACGATGGGAGTCGAGCTGGGTGCTGGTTTAGGAGTCGCTGTCGGCGTGGGCTTTGGAGGGATCGGCGTGAAGGTGGGCAGAACACGGGTCGGGACCACGGTAGGAGGTGTCGTCGCACGAATGAACGGTGTGTTGGTGGGAATGACGGCTACCGGGATTTTGGTCGCGGTCGCGGTAGGATGAGGCCGTGCCGTCGCCGTTGGTTTCGGGGTGCTGGTGGGAGTGACCGTGGCGGCTGCTCCACCTCCAAACGCTTGATTACTGACGGCAAAAGCGACCGCGGCGACCGCGATTCCGGCCAGCAAGACCGCCAGGATGATCCACCTTCGACGCCACGGGCCGGGAGGATGGGTCTGGACCCGCGCAGGCACACCTTCGAACGGATCGCGCGCGACTCTTCTTCGGGCCGTAGGCGGCGCAGATTCACGGGGCACCGCCGGATACACACTCGTTTGTTGCGGCAGCGGTGGAATGATTGGACTGATGGACGTGGTGCCGCCGCTGCTCGCCGTCGCTCCCTCGGACAGCGCACTGGCAAATTCCATTGCGTCACGATAGCGGCGCTCGGGGTCCTTTTCAAGCGCCCGCAGCGCCACCGAGCCGGCCCTGGTCGAAAGGGCGGGATTGTAGTCCCACGGAGACGGTGGATCACTGTGCAGGTGCTGCATGGCTACCCCGATTGGGGTATCCGCCTCGAACGGTACATGGCCGGTCAGCATTTCGTACAGCACGACGCCGAGCGAATAAATATCGGAGGAGGGCGAAGCCGGCTTCCCCTGGGCCTGCTCGGGCGCGAAGTAGTGAGCCGTCCCGATGACCATCCCGGTGCGCGTCAACTGAGAAGCCGAGAGGCTGCGAGCGATGCCGAAGTCGGTGACCTTCGCGGTGCCGCCGTTCGTCACCATGATATTCTGCGGTTTGACGTCGCGGTGAACCAGGCCGCGCTGATGTGCGAAGGCGAGGGCGGACGCCACCTGCCGCGTGATGCCGAACGCTTCGCCGACTTCGAGCGGCGCGCGCTCGCGAATGATGTGTTTGAGGTCGCGGCCCTCCACCAACTCCATCACGATGTAGTGCAGGAAGTCATCCTGCCCGATATCGTAAATAGCGACGATATTCGGATGTGCTCCCAGGCTGGCGGCGAATTCGGCCTCTTGCTGGAAACGTTGCAGAAACGGCTGATCGCGCGCGTACTCCGAATGCAACACTTTGACCGCGACATCGCGCCCGAGCCGCGTGTCCACGGCGCGGTAGACCGCGGCCATACCGCCTTCTCCGATGGGGGTCACCAGGCGGTAACGATCGTTCAACAGGGTATCAGGCTGAAGCATCGTCGGATGGTAGCACGCGAAGTGTCACATCCGGTCACTGAACGGAAGCAAATAAAGAAGCCGCCTCTCCGCGGAGAGGCGGCCACGAGCGCACCGTGAATCGGCTCTACATCGCCGGGACGGGCGTCGTTTCCGACTGGAAGATCGCGATGCTCTCGCGAATCTGAGCTTCCAGTTCGGCGCGAATGTCTGCATTCTGACGCAAGAATTCCTTGGCGTTTTCACGACCCTGCCCGAGTCGGGCCGACCCATACGTGAACCAGGCGCCACTCTTGTCGACCAATCCCATCTCGAGTCCAACGTCGAGCAATCCGCCCTCACGCGAGATGCCTTCGGCGTACATGTGGTCGAACTCCACCTGCTTGAAAGGCGGAGCAACTTTGTTCTTCACCACCTTGACGCGGACCCGGTTGCCGATGACGTCGGTCCCCTGTTTGATGGAATCAACCCGCCGAACGTCGAGCCGCACCGACGAATAGAACTTCAGTGCACGTCCACCTGGGGTTACTTCCGGGTTGCCGAACATGACGCCGATTTTCTCCCGGATCTGATTGATAAAAACGACCGATGTCTTCGATCGACTGATGGCGGCGGTGAGCTTCCGCAATGCTTGAGACATGAGGCGGGCCTGCACGCCGGGATGCGAATCGCCCATCTCGCCTTCGATTTCGGCCCGGCTGACCAGCGCGGCCACCGAATCGATGACCACGATGTCGATCGCCCCACTTCGGACCAGGAGTTCGCATATTTCGAGTGCCTGCTCGCCGGTATCGGGCTGTGACACCAGGAGATCCTTGGTATTGACGCCCAGGCGTTCGGCATAGAGCGGATCCAACGCGTGCTCGGCGTCGATATACGCCGCGGTACCACCGAGCTTCTGCGCTTCGGCGACGATGTGCAGCGCCAGGGTCGTTTTGCCGCCGGACTCGTGGCCGTAGATCTCGGTCACGCGGCCCCGGGGAATGCCGCCGATGCCAAGGGCGATGTCGAGCGCAATCGAACCAGTGGGAATTGATTCCACCGCCATCGCCACGTTGTCGCCCAATCGCATAATGGCGCCTTTACCGTGGCTTCGTTCTATTTGGGCGAGAGCCAGATCGAGTGCTTTCTCTTTGTCCGACAAGATACGTCCTCCTGTGTATGCACAGCCTATCCGACTGCGAGCCCGGGATCAACTTCAGTTTCAACCGTGCGATTATAGCACGTTTGACCTAATTATAGGGAGAGTCGTCTCTTTGACAGAGTGCTTCCTTAGGCATACAATTGGGAGATTTTGCGTTGGCACGTTGTGTCACGTGCGCTGGGAGGGGTAGTCGTTGATGGCAACCGACAATGCATACGTACCAGGACGAAAGGCAGATCCCGACCTGGTGGTTTCACGATATCAGGAACTGCACAATCTGGAGCGAACCGGCCGGGAGTTTGGGATCACCCGGGAACGGGTTCGTCAGATCGTCAATCGCGCGGGGATCGATACGGCACGCATCCTCAAGGATCGACCGG
>JANWJD010000079.1 GCA_025449555.1 Chloroflexota bacterium
CGGAGGCGTCCGGCCTGACCGGAGGCGTCCGGCCCGACCAGAGGTGTTGGGTCCGACCAGAGAAGTTGGGCCCGGCCGGAGGCGTCTGCCCCGACCGCAGGCGTGGGGCACGACTGGAGGTGTTGGGCACGACCGGAGGCGTTGGGCCGGACCGGAGGAGTGGGGCCGACCAGAGGCGTTGGGTCCGACCGGGGATGTGCAGGGTTGTACCGCGTGGCAGGGCATGGCACATTGTGCGGCGTGGTCGGACAATAGGGAGTGGCACGGTGCCGCGTAAACCGCGCTTTCGCAACGTGGGCGCGGGCAAGGGCGTGAAAGTGGCGCTCGACCGCGAGACGTTGCGACGTCTGTACTTGGAGGAAGACCTGACGCAAGCTGAGATCGCCCGTCGCTACGAGTGCTCACCCCAATATGTCTCGCAACTCCTGCACGAGTACGACTTGCGGTGACGTCTCCCTTCCCGGGTGACGCTTTGGCCGCCGAGATCGTTATGTAATGTGCGCGGTGGATGCGCGCCGACTTTACTGAGCGAGACCGCGCCGCTCGATGGGAAGTTCCATGTGTCCTTGGAACGAGATGAGTTGCGGCTCGCTCTGACCCGGGTCACCATTCCGATCGTGGGTTATTTTTCAACCAGGTAAGGAGCGGGCCGAAGCGTTCTCCTATAATTCGGTCATGACCGCTATCTTTGTGCTCCGGCATCCGCAAACCACCTGGAACAAAGCAGAGCGGTATCAAGGCCGACTGGACGCTCCATTGAGTGCGGAAGGGCGACGCCAGTTGGTGCTGGTGGCACAGGCATTTCGAGGGG
Organism: Chloroflexota bacterium; assembly: GCA_025449555.1. Taxonomy (GTDB): domain Bacteria; phylum Chloroflexota; class UBA5177; order UBA5177; family UBA5177; genus JANWJD01. The sequence continues at coordinate 812 of JANWJD010000079.1, forward strand.
AGTCACTTGATTGTGTCGTCACCAGTCCACTCAGCCGGGCGCGAGTGCTGGGTGAAGCAATCGCGACCAGCACCGGCGCATCCATGCAGACTGACGCTCGCCTGGTGGAAATGGCTCAGGGGGCGTGGGAAGGTCTGCACGTCTCTGAGATTCGCGCTCGATTTCCGGCGACCTTCAGGGAGTGGCACCTGCGACCTGACGACGTTCGCTTTCCGGGAGGTGAGGCCCTGGCAGACGTCGAGCGTCGCACCATTGGTGCATTTCACGATATCTACCGGTGTTATCCCGGCGGGTCAGTGGCAGTTGTGTCACATTCAGTTGTCGTACAGATCATCGCATTGAGGAGTCTCCAGATGGATCTCCGCTTTCTCCATACGATCAAGATCTCGAACGCCAGTGTCACGACCATGTGCGGCAACGACGCTCCAGGGTCTCTGTTGTCGCTCAACGTGACTCAGGCGCTCTGGGGATCACCGGTCCAGTGCGCGCGGGCCGAGGGTTGTGCCGCTGCAGTCACACGGAGTCACACGACATGAGCAAACCGATCTATCATCGCCAGTCTCGCACGCCCTCGTCGGAACAGTACCAGTTGATGTCAGGTGAACAGCGCCTGGGCCATCTCGATCTCCACTTCGGAAACTCCGAAGTATTCGGCACGCTGGTCCTGGATGCTGAAACGCCGGACAAAGAGATTGAAGAGTTGATCGAGCAAATCGACGAAGATCTGGTGCTTTCCAGCGACGTGGCGCGCGAAGATTTTTTTGTGCGGGTCTATGTGGGCCGAGAAATCACGCTATTCAGCGATGAGCTCCTGCGCGACGAGTACATTGCCAACGGCCACGAGGATCTGGACGCGTAAACCGTCAAAGCGACGATTGGAACCTATGGTAGCCTCTTGGAGAGAGGACGTGACTATTTATGAACATTCACGAACAACTCCAGGCGGTGAAGGCAGACCTGGAGGAGCGCGACGCCCGGACGAAAACGCTCAGGGTGATCGATAAGATGATCGCCATGGCCGAGCCGCAGAGAGATAGCGGGCTGAGCGTATCGCGACTGCAGGTGCTTCGGCACGTCATGCGCACGCCGGACGTCCTGAACGACGAAGACATCCGCCTCGATTTCATCAGTCTCGAAGGAGACCTGGAAGACGCCGCAACGCAGCGCTCGGAAAATGGTCCTGCTTACGAGGAAGCGGACCACAGGCCCAAGCTAAAAAAGTATTACAAGAAGAAGTAAGACTAGGAAGCCGCAGCGGGTTTCGCCGGCGACTCGGTCGAAGGAGTTGGTTTCGACTCCTTCTTGCCATCGGTTGAATCGACCTTTGTCTCCTTCGAGCCTTCGGACGTCCCCTCCGTTGCTTGCGGGGCCGGGGTAGACTGAGCAGTGGAGCCGGACTTACGCGAATCGTTCACGTAGAAGCCGCTCCCCTTGAAGACGATGCCAACCGGCTGAATGACACGTCGCACCGGCCCGCCGCACACGACACAGGTCGCGACCGGGTCTTCGTTCATCCCGTGGCGAACCTCGAAACTATGTCGATCGGGAAGGCACTGGTATTCGTAAAGCGGCACTGTGTAGACCTCTATCCAAGCGGAACATTCTTACTAATAGCTTAATGAATTGTAGCCAAAAAGTGGGCTTGACGGCAACGAGACGCTGGTATAATGCAGCGCTCCGAAGCAAATTAGCAAAATGACTAAGTCTTGAAAAGAATGACACTGTGCCGCTTTTTGGACCGATAGATCTGACGCGCGCGCTTCAAATGATCGTCATCATCTTAATTGCGATCGATATTCACGAACTGGCTCACGCCTTCGTCGCCGATCGTCTGGGCGATGATACACCGCGCCGGTTGGGCGAGGTATCCCTCAATCCGTTCGTACACATGGACCAGGTGGGGCTGATGCTGCTGGTGCTCACGTCACTCGGGTCGTTTGCGTTTACCTATGGTCGCACTCATGTGACTCCTTCGAACCTCAAGTTCGGGCCGCAGCGTGGGAACGCGATTGTAGCGGTCGCAGGTCCGCTCTCGAATCTCGCCGTGGCGGCGATTCTCGGGGTCGTACTGTCCGCATATCAGGCCGGCTATCTCTCATTCATGGATATTACCGTGGCCGACTTTTTGCTTCTGGCTATGGTGCTGAATATCTTGCTGTTCGTGATCAATCTCATCCCGATTCCCCCGCTCGATGGATTCACGGTGCTGGGAGGATTCCTCACGGCGCGCCAGATGTATTCGCTCGCTCCCCTGCAACAGTGGGGGCCGCTCATCATTCTTGTGCTCTTCATCGCGGATCCGCAGATCGGCATCATTAGCGGAGTCATCACGCCGATTCGCGATCATATTCTGCAATTCCTGTGTTCGGCCTGCGTCGGATGATCGACGGCCACGCTACCATCGTATCCATGTGTCAGCTTTCGCTTCCGGGTTTCGAGGGATCGGCGGACGCCTTCCTGACGCTGGTGGCACAGCACAAGTTGTCGACCGACGAAGTGCCGGTCGCCGATGTGACCAGGCAATTTCTGGCCCACATGACGGACACTCAGCACCTCAATCTTCAACTGGCCGGGGAGCTGATGGCTGCTGCGGCGAGGCTCATGGTAATGAAGTCATCGCACTTGCTGGTGCAGTCGGACAACCAGGAGGATGAGGTGACGGTCGATTCCGCTTTCGATCCCACAGTACGCCGACGATTCGTGGGTGCAATCGACTCGCTATCCGCGCGGGAAGGTCTCGAGAGTTTCCTCCCATTTGCTCCTCCGGTTGAGATGGAGCGTCGATCCGCACCCCGCTCGCCGCATCTGCTGCTGCGGGCCTGGAATGAGATGAAAGGACGCGCGATTGCTTCCGAACGGCGTGTCACCGTGCCGAGCTTCGTGCGTCTGGAGACGGCGGTCAGCGGGCTCATACGAGCGCTGCGCAGCAGGAGCAAACTGGTGTTCCGGCACGTGATACGCGACAGCAATCGGAACGATACCGCGGTTCATTTCATGGCCCTGCTTGAGCTCATCCGGCAGCGTCGACTGCGAGTCGAACAGGAGGATCTCTTCGCCGATATCACCATGCACTGGATTTCGGACAATGCAGAATCGTCTTCCCGATTGGGGTGACGACGAACTGCGGTCGTCGATCGAAAGCATCTTGCTGGTTGCCGGAGGGCCGGTGACGGTGCTAGCGCTGGCCGGTTCGCTTGACGTGTCCCGGGCACACGCTACACGGTTATTGGACGAGCTCTGTGCGCGCACCGAGGGCGGGATACGGGTGCAACTTCACGACGGTTGTGCCCAACTCGTTACCGCGCCAGAGAACGTCGAGGTCATTCATCGCTTCCTCGGGACCTCGAAGCCGCCGGCGCTGAGCAAATCCGCGCTCGAAACTCTGACGATCATCGCGTACCGACAGCCGGTGACCCGGCCGGAGATGGAAGCGATACGGGGCGTCAACAGCGACCGGGCGGTGCACACGCTGGTCGCGCGGGGGTTAATCGAGGAACGCGGCAGGCGAGATACGCTAGGACGTCCCACCGAATATGGGACCACGTTCGCGTTTCTCGAGTATTTCGGATTGAGCTCGCTCGATGAGCTGCCTGACTTGCCGATGGAGTCACCCGGCGAGGAAACGCGGATCGACCTTGGAATGCGGCCGGCGCCGGCGGGTTGACCTGGGACGTGGCGGTGGCACAGTTGCAGGCAGGAGGGCGGGCGCGGAGGCCCGCCCCTACGATCGGTTCTGCACGCACGTGGAGGTCTTCGGCGACGGAGATTTCCGCGCTGATGCGCGGCACCACGCCTGCTGGAATGTGGAGAAGGGGTCGCCCACAAGGGGCGACGCTACAAAGGGTTGCGAACACCGCGGTACATGGTCGAAAAGCCACTGCCGCCTAGGTTGCTGAGGCGTGTTAGCGCTTGGTGTACTGAGGCGCCTTGCGGGCGCGCTTGAGGCCGTACTTCTTGCGCTCTTTCATGCGAGCGTCGCGCGTGAGCAACCCGGCTTTGCGGAGACCGACTCGCAGCGTTTCGTCGTGCTGGAGGAGCGCGCGGGCGATGGCATGACGAATGGCGCCTGCCTGGCCGGAGAGTCCGCCGCCGAGCACCTTGACGTCGACATTGTGGCGTCCCTGTTGATTGACGGCCGCGAACGGTTCCTCGACGATGGCGGTAAAGGTGTTGCCGCCGAAATAGGTGTCGACCGGCTTACCGTTCACAATGATCTCGCCGGTACCGGCGACCAGCCTGACGCGCGCGACCGACGTTTTGCGACGGCCCACGCCGGCTGAATACTGTTGCACTGCCATAATTTATCCCTCGTCTTCGGTTGAATATCGTGCGCCGGTGACCTGTCCGCGGAACGCATGTCCGAGGTCTCGAGGTCGCTGCGCTTCATGCGGATGATCCGCGCCAGAGTAGACTTTGAGCTTACGATACATGTCTTCGCCCAGGCGATTGTGTGGGAGCATGCCTCGCACGGCTTTTTCGAGCACTCGTTCGGGGTGTTGTTCCAGCATCTTTTCGAGTGAGAATTCACGCAGACCACCGGGGTATCCTGAATGCCGGTAGTAGGTCTTATCGGTGAGCTTCTTGCCCGTGAAGGCCACTTTTGAGGCGTTGACGACCACGACAAAGTCGCCGACGTCGTAGTTGGGTGTGTAGGTAGGTTTGTGTTTGCCGCGCAAGACACGCGCAATGTCGGAGGCGAGGCGTCCCAGATTCTGGCCGGTGGCGTCGACCACATACCAGGACTGTTCAACCTCTCCCTTCTTGGGAACATACGTCTTCATTTCTTCTCCTCAGGTGATACAGCTTGGTACGAAGGTTCGAAGCGGACCGGCACAGTCGGGGCTCCGACCGGTTGATCGGAGTCGCCGTACTGCACAGAGACGAGGTAGAGACCGTGAGCGGGAGCGGTTTTACCAGCCTGAGTACGGTCGCATGCCAGCACGATTCTCCGAAATTCGTTTTCATCGATTTTTCCACGGCCCACGTCGATCAGTGTCCCGACGATTGAGCGGACCATCTGACGCATAAATCCTTCCGCCTCGAGCTCGATCGCGACCGTCGAGCCGTCGCGCCAGCACCGCGCGGCCCAGACCATACGTTCGCGCGTACCGCTGAAGTTCGCAGGTACGAAGGACGCGAAGTCGTGGCGCCCGAGCAGACACTGGATGGCCCGATTCATGAGTGCTTCGTCGAGGTGCGGCTTGACGTGAGCCCCCCGACCTTCCCAAAACGGAGACCGGACGGACCGATTCCAGATAAGGTAACGATAGATCCGAGACCTTGCATCAAAGCGCGGGTGGAAGTCGCCGGCGACTTCACGGGCCTGGGAAATGACCACATCACGCGGGAGGAGAGCATTGGCCGCCCGTTGCAGGATTTCCGGTCGAAGTTGGCTTTCGGTGGAAAAAGCGACAACCTGACACAGTGCATGGGCGCCGGCATCGGTGCGTCCGGACCCAATCACATGAATGTCTTCTTGCGTGACGCGAGAAAGAGCGTCTTCCAATGTCGCTTGCACTGTTTCCTTACCGGGCTGCCGCTGAAAACCCAGGTAGGCAGCGCCAACATATTCGACCGAACAGCAGATCCTGCGTGTCGTTAAACTGTTGCCCTTTCGTCTTCTCGCACGAACTCGATGCGAGCCATGGGAGCAGCATCGCCCTTTCGGGGCCCGAGCTTGATAATGCGGGTATAGCCGCCGGGCCGTGTCTCGTAGCGAGGCGCGTACACGTCAAACAGTTTCTCCACCAGCAAACGGTTCGGCAGCCGGCGCAGGGCCAGCCGACGGGCGTGTACATCGCCCCGCTTGCCGAGTGTCACGAGCCGCTCGACGAAGCGGCGGAGCTCTTTGGCTCGTGTTTCGGTGGTATTGATGCCCTCATGCAAGAGCATGGCCGCTGCGAGGCCACGCATAAGCGCAATGCGCCGATCGGTGGGCATACTCAGCCGGCGTCCTGATTTTTTGTGTCTCACTCTCTTCCCTCTCCAGGTACAACGATTGATGGTGGAAGGATCGAGCCCCCACGGACGGGCCGGCGACAGAGCGACCGGCCTACGGAATGGTGCAGGGGTGGGCCGGGCCGGCGACGGAGCGACCGGCCTACCACCTCTTCAATCCGTTCGATCATAGCGATTGGTATGCGAAGAGTAGGCGCGAGGCGCTTACTCTTCTCCTCCGTCCGCCACGACAGGAACCGCGAAGTCCTCCGGCACCAGTTTGCGCATTTTGAGGCGCTCGATGAGTTCGTCGTACGATTTCTGGCCAAAGTTGCGGATGTCCATCAGATCTTGCGGATTCATGGTGACGAGCTGTCCAACTTTCGTGATTCCGGCTCGCTTCAGCGAGTTCTCGGCACGAGCGGAGAGCTGGAGGTCCTCGATGGGAGTTTCGGCCTCCTGCGAGGGAAGTGACCGCGCCGCCAATTGTGGCTTGGCTGCACCCGGCAATGCCTCCTGGCCGAAGCCCGCCAGGTGCTGGAAGTGCTCGGTCAGGATAGCGGCGGCCTGCGTCATGGCGTCATTCGGGTGAATGGTGCCATCGGTCCAGATTTCAAGAATCAGGTGCTCGAAGTTGGTCATCTGGCCGACCCGCGTGTGTTCGATGGTAAAATTCACCCGCTCGATGGGCGAGAAGATGCCGTCGACCGGAATGCGGCCGATGGGTGCTTCGTCACGCTGGTCGGTGATGTCGTGGTAGCCGACGCCCCGCTCCACGATGATGTAGGCGGCGAGACGTGTTCCTGCCTGATCGATCGTGCAGAGGTATTGGTCGGGGTTCACGATCTCTACCTGATCGGTGAGCCGGATGTCGCCCGCGGTAACGTCGGCTTCGCCGATGGCCTCGAGCGAAAGCTCGACCGGCTCATCGGAGAACGAACGCAGCCGGACCTTTTTCAGATTCAGGATGAATTCGGTGACGTCCTCTTTCACCCCCGGGATGTCCGAGAATTCGTGCCGGATGCCATCGATGTGAACGGCGGTAATCGCGCCGCCCGGAAGCGACGAGAGCAGCACGCGACGCAACGCATTCGCGATGGTGACGCCGTAGCCCTGAGCTAACGGTTCCACCTCAAACCGGGCGTAGGTGTCGGAACTCGTCGTGCAGTCAATTCGTGGTAATGAAATGTCCAAAAAGCAATCCCCCTATAGGCACCTAGCGCGAGTAGTACTCGACGATAAGCTGCTCGCTAACCAATGCGTCCACGTCGATACGCTGCGGGATGGCAAGTACCCGCCCGTTCATGGCCTGTGTGTCGACCTGGACCCACTGCGGCGGCTGAGCCCGGGCGCTCCCGAATGCCGCGCCGGCCGCGAAATATTCTGTCTTGTCGCTCCCCGTGTCCAGCGTAATCTCATCACCCGGGTGCATCTGCATCGAGGGAATGTTGACTTTTTTCCCATTGACGCGGAAGTGTCCGTGATTCACGAGTTGACGAGCCTGATCACGAGAGCTGGAAAATCCCATGCGATAAATCACGTTATCGAAACGCAGCTCGAGCAGTTGCAGGAGGTTTTCGCCGGTCATGCCGGGACGTCGCTCTGCTTCCTGAAATAGCGTCTGGAACTGATTCTCGAGGACGCCGTAAATGCGGCGAACTTTCTGTTTCTCGCGCAACTGGAGCGCGTATTCCGACGGTTTGCGCCGCCGTGCTTGCCCCGATTGTCCCGGCGGATACGGCCGCCGTTCGATCGGGCATTTTTTGGTGAGACAGCGCTCACCTTTGAGATATAGCTTCATGCCCTCTCTGCGGCAGAGTTTGCAGTCTGGGCCGGTGTACCGAGCCATCTATCCTCCGTTGTTACAGTTGAATGCCGCTGCCGGAAGCAGCGGCTTGCGATACGTTATCGGGACCGTGCACGAGGGCGATGTGCGCCCTACTCCGTGCGATCGATACGGTTTCTGGGTGCAGGCGATTACACTCGCCTTCGTTTCCTGGGCCGGGTACCGTTGTGCGGAACCGGCGTGACATCGGTGATCGAAAGGACGTTGAGACCCGACGACTGCAGGGCCCGGATGGCGGATTCCCGACCGGGTCCAGGACCTTTCACGAATACGTCGACGGTCTGCATACCATGGTCCATAGCGCGCCGGGCGGCGCCCTCGGCGCTCATCTGGGCTGCATACGGGGTACTCTTGCGCGAGCCTTTGAAACCAGCCGCGCCCGCACTGCCCCATGCGATCGGGCTGCCGGTCATATCGGTGATCGTTACCAGCGTGTTGTTGAACGTGGCGTGAATGTGAGCATGACCGCGGGGAACGACCTTTCGTTCTCGCCGGCGTCCTCGTTGTGGCCGCTTCGGTGCAGTTCTTCCCATAAATCCCTCTGTCTCCTCGACTCCGCCCTCTCGGCGCTACGCGACCTGGGTCACGCAGATTGACTACTTCTTCGACGTTGCCTTGCGGCGACCGGCGACGGTCTTGCGAGCTCCCCGCTTGGTTCGGGCATTGGTTTTGGTCCGCTGACCGCGCACGGGCAAATTCCGGCGATGTCGGAGACCACGATAACTCCCGATCTCAGTCAAGCGCTTGATATTCAGCGCCACTTCGCGGCGCAGATCGCCTTCGACGCGATACTCGTGGTCGATGACCTCGCGCACGCGCTGAACCTCGTCCTCAGTCAGATCACGGACACGTGTGTCGGGATTGATCTGAGTCTTCTGCAGGATGTGTCGACTCGTGGTTGGGCCGATCCCAAAGATATAGGTCAGACCGATTTCCACCCGCTTTTCACGCGGAACGTCTACGCCAGCAATTCGTGCCATATACCTTCTTACCCTTGCTTCTGCTTGTGTCGGGGATCGGTGCAAATCACCATGATGACCCCACGCCGCCGGATGATGCGGCACTTATCGCAGCGCCGTTTAACAGATGCCGATACCTTCATGTCTTCCTCTTTTCCCGCGCGCCAGGTCGCTCACCACAGCAAACCCGTTCATGCGTTACAAAGAGAACGGAGTCACCTCCATAGGATAACGGCAAGCGCTTGACGCGACACTCAATCTTAGTGTACTACATTCGACGCCTGAAATGGTATACTCCACGCCGCCCCATGGTCAGGGAGAGTGAGGATCTGCGGTTCGCTTTCACCGATGACGATGGTGTGCTCGAACTGCGCTGAAAGCTTACCGTCGGAGGTGACAACCGTCCACCCGTCCTTGAGCACGCGCGTATCGAACCCACCCTGGTTGACCATTGGTTCGATGGTCAAGGCCATTCCGGATCGCAACACAATGCCGCGAGTGGACTGCCGGTAGTGTGGGACCGTCGGGTCCTCATGCAGCTCACGGCCGATGCCGTGCCCCACGTACTGCCGCACCATCGAAAACCCCTGGGGCTCGACGAAATCCTGAATCGCGGCCCCAATGTCGTTGAGATGGTTTCCGGCCCTTGCGGCGGCGATCCCGACAGCCAGCGACTCCTCGGTCACGTCCATGAGCCGTTGCGCCTCGGCGCTGACAACCCCGACCGGAACAGTAATCGCAGCGTCGCCATGATATCCATCGTAAATCGCGCCTACGTCCAGTTTGACGACGTCACCCACCTCGAGCCGGCGCTTGCCGGGGATGCCGTGGACGACTTCGTTATTGACGGAGATGCAGACGCTGCCGGGAAAGTCGTTCACGTAAGGAAAGGCCGGATCGCCACCCTGAGCTTTGATCGATCGCTCCGCGAGGCGATCCAGTTCTTTGGTGGTCATGCCGGGCTGGACCGCGGCACGCAGGTCCACCAGGGTATTTGCCACGATTCGGGAGGCGACGCGCATCAGGTCCACTTCTCGGTCCGACTTGATGGTGATGCTCATTTCACGCCTCGCAAATCCAGGGCTTCGTCGACCCCGGCTTCAACCACGCGAACCGCTTGATTGCCGTCTACCTCTCGCAGGATGCCGCGAGTTCCGTAGTACTCCACGAGGGGGGCGGTCTGTTGCTCGTACACTTCGAGCCGGGTGCCGATGACTTCTGGTGTCTCGTCGGTCCGTTTCTCCAGGGCGTGACCGCACACATCGCAGGTCAAGTCGACTATGGGAGGGTGCGTCACAACGTTGTAGATCGCGTGGCACTGGGGACAAATGATCCTGCCCTGCAGGCGCTGCGTGATGATCTCGTCCGGAACGTTGATGTACAGCGCCACGTCAAGCCGTCGACGGTCGCCGGCCAGCGCACTGTCCAGCGCTTCAGCCTGCGGCTCGGTACGCGGAAACCCGTCGAGGATGAAACCCTGCAGCGCGTCCGGCTTCCGAAGCCGCGCCAGCACGAGCTCGATGGTGAGCTCGTCCGGCACGTAATTACCGGCATCCATGTAGCTCCGCACTTCACGCGCCAGCGGGGAATCTTGCTTACGAATATCGCGAAAGATGTCGCCGCTGGCGACGTGCGGGAGGCCAAGCACCGTTTCCAGGCGCTTGGCCTGTGTGCCCTTTCCGGCTCCCGGAGGGCCAAACACAATGAGATTCATACCCTACCTGTTGATGAAGCCTTCGTATTGACGCATCATGAGCTGCGCTTCCAACTGCTTCATCGTGTCGATGGCGACACCCACGACGATGAGCACGGCTGTGCTACTGAAGGTAAATGTATTGATGTTCGTTGCCTTGCTGACGAAGAACGGAAGCACGGCGATAATGGCGAGAAATAGCGCGCCCGCCAACGTGATACGGGTCAGCACCTGATTGAGGTACAGTTCCGTCATTTTGCCGGGGCGGTGTCCCGGAAGGAAGCCACCGTTCTTTTGCAGGGTCTCCGGTAGATTTTGCTGCTGGAACGTGACGGCCGTGTAGAAGTAGGTGAATCCGACCACCAGAAAGAAGTAGATCAGCCAATACTCCCAACCGGTGGAGGAGATGTTGTTGTAAATCCAGTGAGCCGCATTTCGGAGCCAACCCTGGCTGGCCGCGAAGAAGTAGGTCGACACGGTACCGGGGAGAATGACGATGGACGCGGCGAAGATCAGCGGGA
>JANWJD010000080.1 GCA_025449555.1 Chloroflexota bacterium
AACTATTCATCACGACTGGGACGGTGCGCAATCATCTCAAAAACATCTTTGGGAAGCTTGGGGTTCATAGCCGCGTTCAGGCAATCGAGCGAGCTCGAAGGTTGAATCTGCTGTAGTGCCGGCCCACGCGAGGGACCGAGCACACCGCTTTCCGAAATGTCCCATTCGACTGTCCCAGATGGGACATGTCTCCGCGCCGTGCGGATCGTAGTGTGACTTGTGGGAAGCCATCTCATCGGTAACACCTCGCAGAGGATGGAGAAGGCAGTCCCTCAATCCATCGCCGCTCCATAGAAGGAATGAACCATGGCAGTGCATAACATCGCGTCAAGCCTACAGACCCAGTGGGAGATCGATCCAGACAACACAACCGTCGAGTTCTCGATCGGGAGGTCCGTGCTTCACAGAGTGCACGGACGCTTCCGAGACGTGAGAGGATCGGCCGTGGCGCCGGGCGGTGGACTCAACGGCGCCGCGATCGAGGCGGAGGTCGACGCGACAAGTATCGACACCGGAATCACAGTGCGCGACCGGCATCTCCACAACTCCCGATTCCTTCACACGCAGCGATTCTCGACTCTATCCTTTCGTAGTACGAGCGTTGAGGATCTTGGACAAGATCAGCTCCGTGTCCTGGGAGGACTCACGATTCGGGGCATCACACACGACGTCACGTTTACTGCGACCATCGAGCAGCGCGCTACCGAATCCGTGCGAATCGCCGCAAGCACGGTGTTCGATCGTCGTGACTTCAAGCTCGGCCCCAGGCTTATGGGTCTCATAGTTGGAAACGACATAACGGTCCGGGCCGGGCTCGTTCTCCGCCTCCAGTAATTCACTGAAGTTCCAAGCAAAGAACCGTCATTTCGCATTGTCGTTGCCACATCTCTGTGGTACGCTGTCGGCGACTTTTGAGGGATGGGCCGGCACGCGAGGCGCGCGAGCGTCACGGCCATCGGATCGTAACAGGGGGAGAAATCATGACCCGGCGGATGACACACACACTCTTGGTGATGCTCGTGGCGTGCCTCTCTGGATCGGTGCTGAGATCGAACGAAGCGGGGGCATCAACCGGAACAACCGATCAGGCCGTTGCTTACCAAATAGATGCTGCCCACAGCGGTGGGCTCGCAGGCGATGCGCTCACCCCACCACTGGCCAGGCAGTGGTCGCGCACCGACCTCGGTGGAACTGTTTCCTACCCGCTCATTGCCGGGGGCAAGGTGTTCATCACCGTGCAGGGCCCGTATGGCGCAACGAGCTCCCCGCCGAAGTGGGTCTATGCGCTTGATGAGGCAACTGGAGCGACAATCTGGTCTCAGGCACTGGCGGGCACCTACGGCTTTGTCGGCGCCGCCTACGACAACGGCACCGTCTACGTCCTGACGTACGATGGTCTGTTGCAAGCCTTTGATGCCGCCACCGGTACCGTGGGATGGTCGGTGCACCTCTCCGGCCAGTACGCTTTCACCTCTCCTCCCACCGCTGCTAACGGCGTGGTCTACATTGTGGGCGCCGGAACGGGAGGCACGCTCTACACGCTGAACGAGTCCAGTGGCGGTGTGATCTGGACGCAGAGCCTCGACACGGGCAGTCATACCTCTCCTGCCCTGTCCGCGAGCAGCGTCTTTGTCTCCACCGCCTGCGACGTCTACGCGTTCAATCGGCCGGTCAATGCCAGCGATCCGAATCCTTTGATTTTTCAGAAGAACTATGGCTGCTCGGGCGGTGGGGGACGGACTCCGGTCTTCAACGGAAATCTGCTCTATGTCAGGAACGAGGGCGTTCCCAGCACGAACGATATACTCGAGCCCCTCAAAGGCGCGGTGCAGGGTCACTTCAATGCGGGTCCGGCGCCGGCATACTCCGGTACCACCGGGTACTTTCTCAACGCGGGAGTCCTGCAGGCGGTCGATGCCGGTGGTACCGTACGGTGGAGCTTTGCCGGCGATGGAGGTCTCGATACCGCACCCATTGTGGTGAATACCGATGTGTACATCGGATCATCGTCTGGGAACCTGTACGCGGTCGATGCCACCTCGGGTCAATCGGTGTGGAGCGCCAATGTCGGAACAGCCATCGAGGCGCCGGATGAACAAAGTGCCAACATGCAGAGTGGGTTGGGCGCCGGCGAGGGCCGTCTCGTCGTCCCAGCCGGTTCCACGCTGACCGCTTTCACGACGTCCGCAGCCGATACCACTCCGCCCACCGTGTCGTGCGCCACCCCGCCCATCGGCTGGAGCGCGTCCGATATCTCGATCGCCTGCACTGCCGTGGATGCCGGCTCCGGCCTCGCCAACCCAAACGATGCGTCATTCACGCTCACAACCAGTGTTTCGCCGGGTACGGAGACAAGTTCGGCCGCTACGCCGAGCCACATTGTGTGCGACGTGGCCGGCAACTGCGCCACTGCCGGGCCATTTGTCGGACTCAAGGTTGACAAGAAGGCACCGGTCATCACAATCAGTGCGCCCAATGGTGGAACCTACACGCTGAATGCGGTCGTTCCCTCATCGTACGCATGCTCCGACGGTGGTTCGGGAGTATCCACCTGCACTGGAACTGTGCCGAGTGGATCGTCTCTTCCTACCTCATCGGTTGGACTCGAGTCATTGAGCGTCAACGCCGTAGACGCGGTGGGCAACGTAGCGCCGGTGCAGAAGTCCGGCTACACCGTCACCTATGGCATGTGCCAGTCGGTCGTGCCGACGCTCAAAAGCGGTCATGCCGGTACCGTGTCGGTGCAGCTCTGCGATGCCGCGGGACGAAATGTATCGAGTTCGTCGGTCACGCTCATAGCTTCCGGCATCTACAACAGCGCCGGCACGCTGGTGCAGTCGTTGAACAGCACCTTCGCGTTCACGGCCTCTCTGAACCACGCGGGAAGCGGCTACACCGAAAAAGTGAACACAAGCGGGCTGCCCAGCGGTGCCTACTCCATCGCCTTCCTGGCCACGGGCGACGGTGTACTCCATAACGCCGGCTTCGCAGTGCGATAGGGAAAAGCGTCACGGGAGCATGCACTCCTGCAGCATGCCTGCAAACTCCGGCGGATCGGACCACCCGATCTCTACCGTGGTGAGATTTTGCCACGCCGCGAATTCGGTCAGGGTATGCGCCAGCCCCTCGACCAGATCAGGCGACGGTTCGACTCCCGTTTCAAGATGGAACTGACGGATCTCCAACACGCCAGTCGCGCGATGCGCCTTGGGATCAAGTCGACCAACGATCCGGCCCCGGTGGAGGATCGGAAGCGAATAGTAGCCGTACCGGCGCCTGGCCACAGGTGTGTACACCTCGATGCGGTAGTGGACGTCCCACAGGTCCAGGAGGCGGGCGCGGTCCCATACGACTGGATCAAACGGTGACAGCAAGGTAGTGCCTTCATGTCGAACACTCCCTCGAGCTACCTGGCGGACAAGCTGCGCGTAGTCGGGGTGGATGTAGCCGGGAGCTTCCCATCCCTCGACCTCACATCGCAGCAGCAATCCCTCGGCGGCAAGCCGTTCCAACAACTCGGCCGTGCCTTTGACCGGTCGCTTGAAATAGTCGGGGACCCAGCGCGCCCTCGCAATGCCCAGGGACCGAACGGTTTTCAGCGCGAGACCACGTCGAGCCTCCACCTCTGTCGGGAGCAAGTCGTCATCCCAGTGTGGCAGGATGCGTTCGCGCAGATCGTAGACCCGCTGGAAGTTTTCGCGACGAGCGACCATAACCTCACCAGTGGAGAAGAGCGCTTCCAGCGCCATCTTTTCCGGTTTCCAGTCCCACCAGCCCGTGCTCTTCGCTCCGGCTTCGCGCCCCCATTCACTGGAGCGAACCGCTCCCCCGATCCGCAATCGCTCCAGCACGCGTTCCGCGAGCTCGACATTGTGCTCCAGCCAGGCATACGCACGCTTGTGTTCCTCGAGCATGTCACGGCGATAGAGCGGCCAGTCCTCAATAGGAAGGAAGCAGGCAGCGTGTGACCAGTACTCGAACAGTTGCCGTCGTACCAACAGGTCATCCAGCCAGGCAGGATCGTACGGCCCGAGACGCGACCAGAGCACGAGGTATGGGCTACGAGCAACAATCGAAATCGAGTCGATTTGCAAGGCGGCCATCCTTCGGATAGCCGCCAGCACATCGCGACGTGTGGCAGGCTGCGTGCCGCGCCGGATCAATCCCTGCGCGGCGAGATGCAGCGTGCGAGCGCATTGCCGGCTCAGTTCGATGGGATAGGGAGTGGAGGCGATCTCGGCCAGTCGGTTCTCCTGTTCTAGGTAGGGGTGGAATCGGTCTCAGGCTACCATTCAGGAAGCCGATGACATTCGGGTCGACCCGCAAGTACCGGATTTCCCTGGTCGAAAGGAAGTGAGACATGCGCGAGAGCAATCCAACCATTCAGTTCCGCACTGCCCGGGACTTTCTGCTGGCCCATCGGACGGATTACGAGCGGGCCTACCGAGATTTTGTCTGGCCTCGATTCGATCAGTTCAACTGGGCACTCGATTGGTTCGACCTCGTGGCGCGCGGCAACGAGCGCCTGGCGCTCTGGATCGTGGAAGAGGACGGGTCAGAAACCAAAGTCACCTTTAACGAGATGACGGAGCGGTCGAATCGTGTTGCGAACTGGCTTCGGAATCAAGGCGTGAACCGCGGCGATCGCGTCATCATTATGCTGGGCAATCAAGTGGAGCTATGGGAGACACTGCTTGCGATGATGAAGCTCGGCGCCATCATCATTCCGGCCACGACTTTGCTCGCAACGGCCGACCTGCGCGACCGCATCGATCGAGGCGCCGCACGGCACGTGATCGTGCGCTCCGCCGACGCCGGTAAGTTCGATGACGTTCCCGGAGAATATACGCGCATCGCAGCCGGCGATCCGGTCGCCGGCTGGAAGTCATACGCCGGCGCAGGCACCGAACCAGACACATTTGTGCCGGATGCTCCCACACGTGCCTCTGACCCACTGCTCCTGTACTTTACGTCCGGAACGACCGCGACCCCGAAGCTGGTAGAACATACGCACGCCTCGTACCCGGTCGGTAATCTTTCGTCCATGTACTGGATCGGTATGCAACCCGGCGATATCCATCTCAATATCTCGTCCCCCGGGTGGGCCAAACATGCCTGGAGCAATGTGTTCGCTCCCTGGAACGCCGAGGCGACGATCTTCCTCTACAACTACACCCGGTTTCGTGCCTCCGATCTACTCGATCAGATGGTTCGATGTGGGGTTACCACCTTCTGCGCACCCCCGACGGTATGGCGCATGCTCATTCAGGAGGATCTCAGCGCCTGGACACCTGCGCTGCGCGAGGTGGTGGGAGCGGGCGAGCCCTTGAATCCCGAGGTGATCGCCCAGGTTCAGCGGGCATGGGCTCTTACCATACGTGACGGCTACGGCCAGACCGAGACGACCGCCCAGGTGGGGAATCAGCCGGGGCAACCGGTGAAACCAGGCTCGATGGGCCGCCCGCTTCCCGGCTATCGCGTGGAGTTGATCGATCCGGCCAGCGGACAGATCGCGGACGATGGAGAGATCTGTCTGGATCTCTCCGCACGCCCTCTTGGACTGATGATTGGATATCGGGATGACCCGGAGCGGACTCGTGAGGTAATGCGAGACGGTTTCTACCACACGGGTGATGTGGCGATGCGCGATGCCGACGGTTACATCTCATACGTCGGCCGCACTGACGACGTATTCAAAGCGTCGGACTATCGCATCTCTCCGTTCGAACTGGAAAGCGTATTGATCGAGCACCCGGCAGTCGCCGAAGCCGCCGTCGTGCCATCGCCCGATCCGGTCAGGCTCGCCGTCCCCCAGGCGTACGTCGTGCTCGCCGCGGGCTGGGAACCGACCGCCGACACCGCCGAGGAGATCCTGCGCTACTGTCGAGAGCATCTGGCGGCTTTCAAACGGATCCGACGTCTCGAATTCGCGGATCTCCCCAAGACGATCTCGGGCAAAATCCGACGCATCGACCTGCGAACACGTGAAGTGCGATTGCACGAGGAGAGCACGGGGAAGCATGCCCAGGAATTCCGAGAAGAAGACTTCCCTCATCTCGGGCGCTAAGCGGACAAGATCCGTCCCGCGGGCGTAACCGTGCATGGTACCTGGAACCGCGCATGGCTTCCTTATATACAGATGTAAATCTCCAGCAGCCGAACTCGATCGTCGTCGCTGGTGCGTCGCTCTGCTCTGCTGTGGGCCTCCCGCGGCACGCGGATGAAGGAGGGGTTTGAATGTCGCGACGGACTCTGGTTCCCGTTCTCATGGCGCTCTCATTGCTGGGAGGAAGCGCTCTCTCAGCACGTACGGCCGGCGCCTCGCCCTCGGGGCCGATCGCCCCGTCCGCTATCGACCCGGCTGGACTCGCGATTCCCATGTCCCTCTTGCCGGCAGGCACGACGATCTATCACGGTGCGGTATCGGACAACCCGGACGCCGACGCGAAAACAGTTCCGCCCGACGGCCATCAGTCGCTTATGACCACACTTCATCTCACTCAGTACGGGAGTGAGGACACGTCCCGGCCCAATCTCAGTCGCCTTACCGGCTATCGGATGGACTTTACCTATGCGATATCGGGTGCTACCGTCGGCACCGAGTATCTTGCTTCGATCTTCCCCAGCACCGCCCTGGCCCAAACGGCACTCGTCGATGCCACCGGTCCGCGCAGTCTGATCGCGCTCCTCGGAAAGCCCTTGCCCCAGATGTGTAGCGTGGGCGACGTCTGCAAAGGCTTCTACGCTCCTAACCCTTTGCTCGCGGGCCAGGAGGCTGTGGTCGCTCTGTACCAGGATGGTCCGATCCTGATCGAAACTGTGACGTCCGCGCCGGCCGCGGGCTTCGACACGCTGGAACCGACTTTGCAAGCGACGCTGAATGGCTTCCTGCTCGCTACCGATACTCGAGTGAAGGCCGTTCTCGCCGGCGGACAGGCGACCGACACCCCGACACCGGTCCCGACTTCGACGTCCATTCCAACGGCCACGGTGGTGCCAACGCATGCGAGCGCTCCAAAGAAAAAGTCGTGCAAAAAGGGCTATAAGCGCGTAAAAGGAAAGTGTAAGAAGATGAAAAAACACTAGTCTCATCTCCGAACTAGGCAGAGCGGGCGTATAAGGATTGGTACGGGCCACCCAGGCTTCCTGACCGGTTCACACGTTTGAGCATTCCTCTGGCCTCTTTCGGTGAGACGATGTAGTATTTATGGCAGGTAAGCTCACTAGGAGGCACAAATGCCACGATTTAGCACAGCGCCTGTCGAGGACGTTGCCCCCAAGCGCAAGCAGCGCCATCCATCCAAGCGTGCCACCATACAAAAGCAGTATCAGGAAGCACTACGTGAAGCCATTGACAACGGTGGACAGGCGCTGGTGATTGAGTTAGAGCCAGACGATAAGCCTCTGACCGTGCGCAATCGCATAAAGCGCGCCGCGGATAACCTCGGCATCGAAAATATTACCATTCGGCGGCGAAAAGATCGCATCCTCGCATATCAATCGGAAAGCGAGGACGAAGAGTAGACTTCTGCCCAGGGCATGGTAGCGGCTACCCATCGTGACATCTCCCGCCTTGCCGCATGGCTCTCCACCGGGCACCTACTCATCGCCGTAGACCGCTGCAACATCCCTTTGAGAGTTGGAACACGTTCCAGGCGAACCGCGCGCAAAACGTGGTATACTAGTTAAGTGCAGTCGGTACGAATGTAACGGCCAGGGGAGCCGAAGACTGCATTGGTCGCGACCGGTGGTGCAAGCCACCCGATCGTGCAACGTAGCGGAACGTTGATGCCAGCCGCGCGCTGACATTGGCGACGCTGTCGTTGAACGTCCGCTTTTCCCCACCGCAGGCGGACACGTTGTAGAGGAATATTGTAGGGGTCATCCATATATCGGTCCTCGCATCTCTGTTCCCGCTCTGTTGAGTAAATCATTTCGCCATTCGAGGTGGAAGCCTGTCTGTGCTTCATGGTGTCTGGCGTCCTGAAACGTGTGGCGGCTCCTTCTATCTGTGGGCCGAACACCTGGACGAAGACCGTCCCTTTAGTCTGAATGCAGAGGAACTGCATGAGCGCGTCGCGCTCCTGCAGGGGCAACCTGAGCCCATTTCCCTGCTCCTGCCCACAGTAGATGGGCGTCCTTTAACGTCCAATGAAGGCGCCGAAGACGCTGTACTCGCGCCCGTTCAGATCGACGCGCTCTGCATGCCACCCGTGGATGCAATGTTCCAGCTCTTGACCCTGGATCCGGAAGAGCGCATGGGTGATGATCTGCGGTTCTGGCAAATTGCGGCTCGCTTCACCCTCGAACTGCTGGCGCGTGAACGGTATGTCCCGGCGATCAACGATAAGAACGTTGCGATCTGGCAGCCGGTGCTTACCGGCAACGATCGCAATCGGTTTGCGCGCATGGCCCGTTCTATGCCGCCCGTATGTCGTGCCCTGCTGCCACAAGGCGCTCCCCCCTCGGGTACCACGGTGCTCGAGTCGTTTCTGCAGGCGACCGTCG
>JANWJD010000081.1 GCA_025449555.1 Chloroflexota bacterium
CTGGCGGGCGTGGCCGGCGCCTCGGTGGTCGCCGGCGTCTTCCAGGCGGATATTACACCGTTCAGCAGCAATGTCGGCTTCAACGGAATCCTTGCAGCGCTGCTCGCCCGGAATTTGGCCCTGCTCATTCCGTTTACTGCGCTCTTCTTTGGGGCACTCGAGCAGGGTGGGTTGGGATTACAGATCTACACCCCCATATCCCAGTACATCTCGGATGTACTGATTGCGACCATTATCATCTTCGCGTCGGCGCGCACGGTGCCACGCATGACTTGGCGGAGGCTCCGTTCGCGGGCCGCGCACGAGCCGACAGGGTAAGCCGCGATGCAAAATTTCATCGATCTGATTCAACCCGGCCTCCAGCTGGCGGCCCCATTGATTCTCGCGGCGATTGGCGGCCTCTTCAGTTACCGTGCCGGCGTCTTTAACATCGCGCTCGAGGGATTCATGTTAGTCGCTGCCTTCTTCTCTGTGTCTGTGACCTCCGTGACGGGGTCACTGTGGCTGGGGGTGCTGGCGGGCATCGGCACGGCGGTGCTCATGGCTGCCTTCATGGGCGTGGCCGTCATGCTCTTTGCGGCAGACGAGGTGATCGTAGGAATCGCCCTCAACCTGTTCGCGCTTGGTCTGACGACGTTTCTGCTCAGCAACGGAGGCAGCGGTGGAGGTGGTTTCATTCGTCTCAACAGCGGCCTGCCGACGGTTCAACTCGGGTGGTTGATCCACATTCCGGTGGTCAACGACATTATCAACGGGCGCGACCCGTTGGTGTACCTCTCGTGGGTTTCCATTCCTCTTGCAGCGTGGATCCTGAGGAACACGTTATTCGGGTTACAGTTGCGGGCGGTGGGCGAATCGCCCCTGGCGGCGCGGGCCGCAGGGGTCAAAGTTGAGTGGATCAAATTTTCCAGCTTTGTCATCAGTGGATTGTTCTGTGGTCTGGCCGGTTCGGAGCTGGCGCTCGGATCGGTCTACCTCTTCAGCGAGAACATGACAAACGGCCGGGGCATTATTGCCTTCGCGGCGGTCATTTTCGGGGGCGGAACGCCCCTGCTGGTGGGACTTGCCAGCCTCATGTTCGGTTTCGCGCAAGCACTGGCCGGACAGGTTCAGATCGGTTCGAGATTTCCACCGCAGTTCGTCCTGATGACTCCGTATGTGTTCGCCATCGTGGCACTGGTCATGAGCGGCCAACGCCAACGGCAATGGTTGCGGCGTCGGGCATTTGGTGGGGCGCGACATCAGGTAACCACAGGTTCCGCGGTGGTCATTCCCGAGGTGGTGCCGTCCGAGGGCGTGACGGCAACTGATGTTCCCACCTCAGCGTCCGTTGCCTCCGGCACAGTATCCGACCACGGCCGAGATTAATGTCCATGGCGTTCAAGCGTGTTGTCGTGGCGGGACAATGTACGATTGACGATATTCACCTGTCCGATGGTCGCTACCTGCCTGGAACACCGGGAGGAGCAGCCGCGTATGCCGTGCTGGGTGCTGCCATGTACGGTGGGCAGGTCACTCTGGTCTCGCTCCTGGGCGACGACTATCCGTTCGATCGGTTCCGTGCCGGGTTGGCCGAATATGGATCGGTCGATCTCCATGGTGTGCGCCGCGCGGGGCCGCGCAGCATCCACAATGTGGCCTGGTACTTATCTAATGGTACCCGGCATTTCGATATCGAAAGCTGGGACGTGGTGGAGGCGCTGACCCCCACCACTGCCGATCTCCCACCCGACGTCATTGCCGACGCGGTCGTCCTTCTTACCCCGTGCTCACTTCGGAAGCAGCTCGAGGTAACTCAATTCCTTCGAAAGCGTGGCTGCCCTGTGGCCGTCGATACCGAACTTCATTACTTCCCCACAGAAGACACCAAAGAAATACTGCGTCAGATCATCGCGCAAACAACCTACTTCCTGCCCAGCATCGAACACCTTCAGTTGCTATACGGCAGCACGTCGCGTGAAGTTGAGACCTATGATGAGGAACTGATCGAATTGGGATGCCCATGGACTGTAGTAAAACGCGGGGTGCTGGGATGCACCCTAATCGACCGACGAGGGGGACAATGCTGGAGCGTGCCCGCCGTACCCGCGGTATCGGTCGTCGACCCGACGGGAGCCGGCGACGGCTTCGATGGTGGGTTCATGGCCGCTCTTGCCGACGGTAAGGACTCACTGGATGCCGCGTGTTGGGGTGCAGTTACCGCATCCTTTGTGGTTGAAAGCGTCGGAGCCGTCATGCCGGTCCACTTCGCTCCCGATTTGGCGCTCGAGCGATTCACCATCGTGCGTTCCGCAGTAGTGGAGGCACGTCACGCCTAAATATGGAGAGGGAGAGACACGCATGACGAATACTGGGCCAACCTTGCTCGAAGGAGAGATCCTTCAGCAAGCCGACGTGCTGCGGGAGGTGATGCACCAACGAACGTCAACTGTCGAGGAAATCGTTCAGCATTGTCTGGACCGCGAGGCACGAGACTGGGTCGTCACGGGAGCCGGAGACTCGCTGTTTGCTGGGATGTGTGCCGAAGTGTGGTTCGCCGAGGCGGTGGGCATTCCCCTCCGGGCTATTCACGGTCTGCACTTCTCACGGTACCTTTATAAGAGCGTGCATGACCGATCGATTGTCTTTGTACTGTCGTACTCGGGTAATACGGCCCGTGTGGTCGAGGCCGCAACCGCGGCGAAGTCGCGTGGCGCAACTGTTATTGCGATCACCGCCAGCGCCGACTCTCGTTTGGTGAGCATTGCCGACTACTGGCTGCCAAACGATGCGCTGCATGAGCGCTCGAATTGCCGGACGGGCAGCTTCCAGGCCGCATGCTTCCTTTTGCGCACGGTGGCGGACCAGCTAGCCCGGGTCTCCGGTGCAGCGCTGTGGCCGAGTGCGAGCAATCTTCCAGGGGCAGTGCAAAATCTCGCCACGAGCGCCAAAGAGCCGGTACGCCGAATTGTCGACGCATTGCCGGACGGGCTCACATTTACCGTGATCGGTGGAGGGTACGCGTACCCGGTGGCACAGTACGGATCGGCGAAGCTATATGAAGCGGCCACGATCCCGGCCCACGTTTCGGAACTGGAACAGTTCGTTCATTGCGAAATCTTTCCAGTTACGCCGAGATCATGCGTGGTCATTACCGCTCCAACCGGCGCGAGTTATCAGCGGGCCGTCGAGGTCGCAGACGGACTCGAGGAGCTTGGAGCGCTTTCGATTGGTATCTCCGACGACCCGAAGTTCGCGGAACATTGCACCTATGGCGTCGCACTGCCACCGGGCTGGGACGAGAGCTTCACTCCGTTTCTCGCTGTCATCCCGCACCAATATTTCGCCCTGTACTGGGCGCTGAGACGTGGCGAAAACGCAGATCTCGTCAGCAACAAGAAGGTCAACCGGCCACTCATCGAGCGGTCGGCACAATGGAGCATCGACGATTATGCTGCCAATATCCAGGCGACTGGTGTGCTGTGAGCGGGCAGGTGCAGCATCGTGACAAGACAACAAGCGTGGAATATCTTACCCGTCTCTCGTCTCTGCTCGATGCGATTGCACAGAAACAGGATGCGACCATCACCACCGTCGCCACCCTGATGGCGGACACGATCAGTCGCCGGGGACTCGTGCATCTGTATGGGAGCGGACACTCCATGCTCCCGGTGCTCGAAATTTTCCCCCGCTATGGCAGCTTTGTCGGATTACATCCACTGATCGATCCACGCCTGTTGTGGTTTAACGTCTTGGGATCGGGCGGCGTACCGGAGATGCTCTACTTACAAAATACGGAGGGTTATTCCCCCGTCTTCCTGGAAGGTCAGCACCTGCAAGCGGGCGATATGATGATCATCTTTTCGCATAGCGGGACGAGTGCAGTTGTGATCGACGCCGCTCGGTATGCCGGAGAGCGCAACATGCCGGTGGTTGCCATTATGTCGCGCCAGACGGGCGAGGACGCGCCCGCCCGCCACTCGAGCGGGCAAAAGCTCATCAGTATCGCCGACTACATTCTTGACACTGGAGTGCCGCGTGGTGAGGGCCTGGTTGAAGTTGAAGGTCTCCTCGAGCCGGTGGGAGCGGGTTCGACGATCGTGGCAACGGCAATCGGACTCGCACTTGTAGCATCGTGCGCTGAGCGACTGGCGATAACTGGGTATCCGTTGGTGCAGTCGGTGCGCGTCGAGGCCAACGAGCATGCGGCGTATAACAACGTGTATGAGGCCTACGAACAGTCGCTGCGGCGGCAGTAGAGGGCACCATGAACGTTGACGTTGCGATCGTGAATGGCACGGTTGTTACTTCTCAACTCACGGCACAGGTTCATATCGGGATACGGGACGGCATCATCCGCGCCATAGTTGATGATGCGCGAGACCTTCGAGCTCATGAGCGGATCGATGCCCGGGGGCTCATCGTCTTGCCGGGAGTGATAGACCCACACTGTCATTTCTGGGATCCCGGACCAACGTATCGAGAAGACTGGGAGACAGGGACCCGGAGCGCTGCGGCGGGTGGCGTCACGACCACAATCGAGATGCCTCTCAGTGTGCCACCCACGGTCGATGCGTCGTCGTTTCGACTCAAGCAAGAACGCGCACGCGAGTGTGCAGTCGTTGACTATGCGCTGTGGGGAGGTATCGTCCCAGAGAGCATTGAGGGGCTTGCCGAACGTCTACTCGAGCTGCGGCAACTGGGTGCCGTGGCGTACAAAGCATTCATGTGTTGGTCGGCGACCGAGTTTCCACCGATCGACGACGGTGTACTGCTCGAAGCGATGCAGGAACTGGCCCGCCACGACCTCATGCTCGGCCTGCACTGTGAGAATGACGCCATCATCATGCGCCGTGAGGCGGTGTTGCACGCCGCCGGCAGGAAGGACCCGCACGCATTTATCGAGTCACGGCCGGAAATTGCGGAATACGAAGCAATCCAGCGGGCAATCGCGCTGGCGGAAGTCACCGGAGCAAAGCTGTACATCGTGCATATGAGTCTGCCCGCGGGAGCCGACCTCATTCGTCAGGCCAAGCTGCGCGGGGCCCAGGTCCGGGCGGAGACGGCGCCACGCTATCTTGCCCTCGATTCGTCGGCCATGGAGCGTCAAGGACCGTTCTCGAAATGTTCCCCGCCGTTGCGCTCCCGTGAGAGCCAGGAGCGCCTCTGGCGTGAGGTGCTCAATGGCACCATCGATACGCTTGGCTCGGACCACTCCACGTTTACGTGGGAGGAAAAGTCGGCCGGAAACGAGGACATCTGGCAGGCGCCGAATGGCCTGCCGGATATTCAGACCGCACTGCCCATTGTGCTGTCCGAGGGAGTTCATCGACGAGCCATGAGCTTGCATCGCGTGGCCGCCCTCTGCTCGACCAACGTTGCGCGCATCTTCGGCCTGTATCCCCAGAAGGGAACAATCGCAGTCGGATCGGATGGCGATCTGACATTGGTCGATCTTGATGCCGAGTGGCGGATAAACAACGAGGACATGCTGTACAAGCATGCCTGGACTCCGCATGACGGCATGCAGGTGCGCGGCAAGGTCGAACGAACGATCGTGCGCGGACAAACTGTCTATGGTGCGCCGGCCGTCCGGGGTGCTCCAGGGTATGGACAGCAGGTAATGCCGGTGGCTATGAGTCAAAAGTCGTTCTGAGCGCGTAGTCGAAAATGTCGTGCTGGGCCGACGCAAACTCGATGGTACCGTCAGGTGCGGTGGTCACTTCCTCTCACTCGGCGGCGAATCCCTCATAACCACCCTGGCTATTTACGAGACAGCCTCCTGTTGCTCGACGATCCGAATATCTCCGCCCAGCGCACGAACAAGAGTACGGAGTGTCGCTAATGTTGGATTCGCATGGCCGGATTCGATGCGGCTGATTTCGCTCTGGGGAATACCGGTGGCCTTCTCCAACTGCTTCTGTGTCATTTGCCGATGTCGGCGCAACTTGATGAGGTCACTGATGAGACCGTAGTACTCGTGCAGGGCTTCCATCTCAGCGACAGCGGAAGGCCCTTCTTCCCGAGCTTCACGTTCGAGGTCTTCCATGAAGGCAATGAAGTCATCGCCGGTACCAAACTGATTCATATATGGGTTATACCACATACCAGGGCTGGAATCAAGACTCGTATGTGGACTCAGCCATTCGCCCCTGAAAGTCCCTCATCCGAGTCTGAGCTGTCCGGATTTCCTTCTGCTCGCGCTGTTTGGATGGCGC
The DNA here is from genome assembly GCA_025449555.1 of Chloroflexota bacterium. Lineage (GTDB taxonomy): Bacteria > Chloroflexota > UBA5177 > UBA5177 > UBA5177 > JANWJD01. The sequence continues at coordinate 6,198 of JANWJD010000081.1, forward strand.
TTCGCCCTTGTCATACCCGGCAAGGAGCAGGATCACCTTATTGCCGTAGGCATGGCAATAGACGCGCAGGAGGATATGTTCCTTCCCTTGCGCGCGAGGCTCATCGGCGGGCAACACACCGAGATTGTGCAGCATCTCCTGGGCGCTGTGGCGCAACCGAAACTCGAAGAGGCCTTTGCTAATTGGCTTCCCGTACTCGGTGGCGCATACACCAACTCCCTCTTGCTGGAGAATGTGAAACATCGCAACGCCAAGTGCACGGGCTTTGCTCCGATCCAAGTCGTCTCGAAGCCAGTCGCGGACGGGTTGGCGACCATCACTATCCTTATAGAACTCAAGTGTGTATTTCGGCTCGGGCATTGTCTTTCAGCGTACGAAGTACAGTCGTCGCCTGTGTTATCGGAGGAAATACCTACGCAATAGTGCATTGCTCAGGATGCTGTGTAATCAGTGGTCAGAGGTCGGCGGAGCCCCAACATCCTGGGAGGACGATTGTAACGTCTCGTCCAGCTTTGGCGCGACGGGACCCGCGGCGACTACGATGTAAGTCACCAATCCCATGGCAGCGCCTACAAAGGGGCCGCAGATGCCAGAAATCTTACCGGCTCTTCCATCCATGGCTGCCGGGAAGGAAGATCCCGTCGAGGCTGCGCAGCGTGCTGGCGAGCGCACCGTCCACAGCACGCCGAGGGGAAAGTGACTTGGTACGAAGTCCCCGTGGCCGAGGAAGATCTGGCGCAACGAGCGCCGTTCGCAGTCACGCTCCGTAATCAGGACAACGCCTCTGGCAGGTAGACTCGATCGTGAGGAATCGGCCGATGAGCACCACCGAGCAACGAATAACTGCCCTTGGCGCCCGAGTACACCTGTTTGTGCGGCCTGAGGAGCGTGAACGCTTTACCGCTCTCTTCAGAGACGTCCTCGAGTGCGACGCCACTGAACTGGATTTCGGCCTCTCGAACCCGATCTTGCTGGTATCGTTCGGTGATGGCACTGCCTTCAGCGTTGAGTTCTCCGACCGTGCTCCGGAAGACAGTAGTGGAGGAACGGTGGACGACCGGTCCGCATTCAGAGGAGCCTGGATCGAGTTTCGAACGACCGATGTCCCCGGCTACCAGCAAAAGCTGCGCGCGGCCGGCATCCCTGAGTTCCGACACCTGGGCAGCACCCACATCTACTTCAGTGCTCCTGGAGGACAGGTCTTCCGGTTGATCGACGTGTCGTATGTTGGCCCGTAAGAGATTGCATGGTGGACGTAGAACACACGCTCAAACCGGCACGTGATTGATGTCCCTCCTTCGACCATGGATGTACGCCCGACTCGATCACGACACGTCCGCATGGCACTCGGCGACACGCGTGGACCTGCAAATCGTCGTCAGGTGCCTATCGCGCAGTACGCTTAGACCATGCTCGCGTACGCCTTTAGAGCGAGGCATACTCACTACTGAGACTGCTCAGTTGACGGTAGAGAGCCAAGGCCTGGTGAACGGCCGCGAGCACTCACGGTCGTCCACTTATAAAATAATTCGGCCGATGACTCTGTGGGGAGCGTTCGCCGGAATCCGCGATGGTCCGTCATTCCAAGCAGCATGCCGATGTTCGTTCATCGACAATCGTTCAGCTTCGCAGTAGTTTTCATATTTGATAGCACTATTGCAGCGAAGCAATACCGCATCCTCAACATACTCCCGACAGACGTGCGTCGATCGCTCCTCCTCACTGGCGATCTGTCGGCACACCTCCAGCTTCAGCTCCCGACTATGAATCCGCCCCTTCACATCGCCCCTCCTCATAGCTCCGAGTCTACTACTACCCGGGAGCGGGATTAGTGACTACTGGCCGTGGTCTGGAAAATGGGGTTCACTTCACATCCATACACATCTTCCTGTTGGCGGGCATATGCCAATACCGTTGATGATTATCTCCAGATGCGATCCTCAGACAGCGGAAACCGTCTGCCCGAGCTCCACTACAGGTTTCTTATGTTGAAGTCTTTGACGCTGAGCTGGGTGTTATTGGTGAATATGCCCACTCTGGTATTAGGAAGGAACTTCGCGTCGGTAGTCTGGCACATCAATTGATTGTCGACATAGAGCTTGAGGTTCGTGCCTCTGACCTCGACGCGATACGTGTGGTATGTGGAACCAGGCGAGAAGTTGGAGCGGTCGAGAAACGAGGATTCCCAAATCCCCTCCCACATGCCGGCTAGACCGCCATTCGAGTCGCTGAATCGACCTGCAGAAATGCTGTTATTATCTCCTCCGTATTGATCGGTTGGGTCAAGGTTCTGGGTAGCTCGAACTATCAGACCAAATGAGTTGTAGCCGGCGTTCTGGTCATTGAGTCCGAGTGCGGCCACGGTTGCCTGCACGACGTAGTTCTGTGACAGAGCAGGTTGGTTTGGTGCGAGAAGTGACGATGCACCAGATCCATCGGACGTGAGGAGCCCATTTACTACTTGCCAGTGTGCCGGCCCAGCAGGTGTCCAGCTGGAGGTGCCGTTACGCCAGGATGTTTGATACAGTGCAGTTCCGCCCGCGACGGTTCCACCCGACTGGCCAGCTCCGGACGTCGGCGTCCCTCCGGACTGAGGAGTCTCAGTTGATGCCGCCGGCTGAACCGTCGGAGGAGGGGTATCGGACTGAGCAGTGGGTGTTGGTGTAGCCGGGACTTGGGTGGGCGTAGGAGTTGTGGTTGGTCGCGAGGCTGCTGCGAACGGTCCGCGGCCTTTCCCGTTAACGAAGAGTGCGACAGCCACCACCAGAATGAGCACGAGCGCAAGGCCAGGCAGACCCCACTTGGTGGATCTCGACCGAAGGGCCGAACCCGCGGCACCTCGCACACTTCGTTTCATGCGTGGCATCTCTTCAGACGTAGGAGTTTGCCAGGGAACGATCGTAGATTGGCAGCCCGCGCACACACGCATCTCAAGACCACCGACTGAGACGGGGCCATATGGTGGCTGATCATCACGTCCGCAGTAGAAGCACAGATCTTCACGATCCTCCAGCGGATCAATCAGATGCGTCCGGATTCCAAGAGTCTTGCGCATCGCCAGACCTTGCTCCAGTGCCCGAGCGGCCGTCTTGTTCGCCCAAACTGCCCTCTCCGGAGTAGCAGCGGAATCGACGCGCTCGTGTGCTCGCTCGATGAGCTGGAGCAGGCGGTGATACTCCCGCCGCGGTTCCCCGACGAGCCCGCCCTTGCTGTCAGCATCAGAAACCTCCAATGCAGCTTTGTTCGCCAGAGCCAACGTGTTCGCCGCCCCTCGTCTCAAGTCCTGAAAACTCGGTGCTGTGGCCATGCTCCCACCTTTCGCAGATGCGGACACTCTACAAAGTTGTCATGAAATTGTCAAGGAAATGCCGTTGTGATTAACTACTTGACATTTCAGATGCGTCGCCTTATCCTTTGACCCACGGCTCGTTCTTTACACAACATAGTTAGGAGTCAGAACCATGTCCGGACTTGGAGCCCTGCTGGTCATCATCGTGGTCATCGCCCTGTACCTTCTCCCCACTATTGTTGCGGCCTCGCGGCACAAAGAAAACATTGGGACCGTCGTGGTCATCAACGTGTTCTTGGGGTGGTCCTTCATCGGCTGGGTCGTTGCCCTCGCAATGGCCTTTGGGCAGACCAAACAGCCCGTTGCAATGGGGTAGCACATTCTCTGTTCGGGCCGAATCTCTATGCCCGCCTCGATATGCCTGCGCTCGACTCCCTGTTGCCGGCATAGCACGACGGGTGTTGTAGCAAAGCGCGATCAGATGCACACGACCTGCTTTCGATCGAGCGCTTTTAGTCGTCCGGATTGGCCGTAATGCGCTGGGAACCTCAGGAGCATGAGTTGATCACGTCTCCTGGTTTCCGGTCATTGACTATGCGACGACTATCGTCGCCTTCTTTCGCCATTTCTCCTTGAGCATCCGGGTAGACTACGCTAAAAGCTCACCCCGTGAGCGATCATGCCATCACCAGGCGCCCACCGAAAATGCTCATTCTGCCAACCATTTCCCTTCAATCCGGTCGCTGTCTAAGGTGACGACCGAACCGTAGACCCCTTGAAGTCGCGCTGATTTTATTCAAGTTTATCTGGTAAGCTTGAATAAAGAGTCGATATGGCCA
>JANWJD010000082.1 GCA_025449555.1 Chloroflexota bacterium
CGCTCGACGCCATGGCGCAGGCGGTGTATCGCGCTACGGGTTTCGCCCGGGAACGGGTACTGGGCATGGCCGGCGTCCTGGACTCTGCCCGATTTCGTAGCTTTATTGCAGCAGAACTTCGCGTCTCGGTGCGCGATGTCACGGCATTCGTACTGGGCGGACATGGCGACACCATGGTGCCACTGCCTCGATATTCAACGGTCGCGGGGGTTCCACTGCCGGAACTTATGCCGGCCGACAGGATCGCGGCCCTGACGGATCGAACAGCAAATGGCGGTGCCGAAATCGTGAACCTGTTGCAGAGCGGCAGCGCGTTTTACGCTCCATCGGCCTCCGTGCTGGCCATGGTCGACTCAATTATTCTGGACCAGCGACGTGTGCTTCCGTGTTCGGTGTACCTCGACGGAGAGTACGGATATCGTGACGTCTTCATGGGAGTTCCGGTGAAGGTCGGCGCCCATGGAGTTGAAGAGATCGTTGAGATCGACCTGACGAGCGAGGAGAAGGTGGCTCTGGACCGATCGGCGAACTCCGTGCGGGAACTTCTCGCGATCATGAGAGACCGCGCCGGCGCCGGCGCATAGCTCGAGTGAGGCTTTGGTACGATAGGCACATCCTGAACGACAAGGGCGTACCCTGAGGATCGTTGATGTTTCGAGATGAATCACGCTTTCGCCGCCATCGTGGCGCGTGCCCGTATTACCGGGAAAATTGGACGCACGGCGACCAGCGAACCCCGGATGGGGAACTCTTGTTGTACGAGGTCTATTGCCTGAAGGGTTGGCCGCCCACGTCCACTGATGAGCAGAACTCCTGCATGTGCAGCGTACGCCGATGCTGGAGGAATGGTGAGGACCACCGCATTACCCCGGAAGAGAGCGCAGCGACCAGAGCGACGAGCTCGGCTTAGATCATTCGGCCGTCATATCGGCCAAACGGTTTGAGACGTCGCGCAGACGATGGCGGAGGGCAATTGCCTCAGGATCACCTTCCTGCGCCTCCGGGGATGAGGCGGCAAAGGCATCGATATCCATCACCAACGCGACCAGATCCAGGGAGAGCGCCCAGTAATCTTGCAGCCGATTGGGATCGATGGACGCATCCGACGCAACAATCTCCAGCCCCTGAGCTTCTTGCTTCAGCAGTCTTACTTCCGATCGCGTGGCCCGCGGCATGTCGAACTCCTACAGTTGTTTACCGAACGGTTTGTCCCTCCGACTGAGCCAGCGACGGAATCTCCCTTGCCGCATCGCGGCACCACGTCGAATGAAACGCTAGCAGGGGTCGACCGCAAGGGTCGACGCTACAACGGTTTGCGGATATGTCAGTGGGAATCGGGCAAATTCTTTCAAGAGAGACGCTCATGGTCTGCGACCGCCACGAAGGATGAAACCGGGGCACCGCAGCCGATGCCGGAGCGTGAGAGCGCCCGAGCCCTCGGCGACGGAGCGCCGAGCTACTTGGAACCTGTCAAGAGACAGGCCGTATCTATTTTCACCCGAGCGACCGACCTACGACCTCCTCCGAATTTCCGAAACACGACCCTGTAACCAGGCTACTTCATCTTTCGACCCGTTGGCAGCCCGACAAATCGTGAAAATGACGGTTTTACAGGGTTTCGTATAATGTGGCGCTCTGGCGGTCGCCGGAGATTCTTTATGCACCGGCCCTGAGCTGGTAGGGAAAATCCGTGCGTCATCGGAGTGAGGGGTTCGTCGAGGAAGTATGCGAGCACTGATAAGCGTTTACGACAAGTCCGGCGTGCTTGACTTCGCGACTGGATTGCGCGAACTGGACGTCGAGATTGTGGCCACGGACGGAACATACGAATTCCTGAGGGAAAACGCGATTGACGTCTCGCCGGTTTCCTCGCTCACCGACTATCCCGAGATTCTGGGTGGACGCGTGAAAACACTTCACCCCGCAGTTTTCGGCTCGATCCTGGCCGATCGCGGCAACGCCGAACATAATAACGTGCTCGACGAGCGCGGATTGACGCCAATCGATCTCGTGGTCGTCAACCTGTACCCCTTCGTGGACGTAATGTCAGGACGGCAGACGGCGCGCGAGGACGCATTGGAATACATTGATATCGGCGGTGCTGCCTTGATTCGCGCCGCAGCGAAGAATTTCAAGCATGTGACCGTGGTCGTGGATCCGGAAGACTACGAAGATGTGCTGGCCGAACTGTACCGCTATCGAGCGAACAAGGACAAGACACGCCGGCGCCTGGCAGGCAAGGCGTTCGCGCACACGGCCGCGTACGATGCATTTGTCACCTCATACTTTCTTGACTCGGATGACGATGAGTTCCCTCCGTCATTTAGCATCCCACTGACCAAGATCCAGGATTTGCGGTACGGAGAAAATCTGCACCAACGTGCGGCGCTCTACGGTGATCTGCCGCGTTCACGGGATTTGCAAACTCCCCACAGCATCGCGACGGCGGTGCAAGTGCACGGGAAAGAGTTGTCGTTCAACAACCTGCTGGATGTGGACGCGGCATGGGGCATGGTCACCGATTTTCAAGCGCCGACCGCGGCGATCGTCAAGCACACCAATCCGACCGGGATCGCGGCCGGAAAGGATGTACGCGAGGCGTATCTGAAGGCCTTTGCCGGTGATCCGCAGGCGGCATACGGCGGTATCGTGGGCGTCAACCGCACGCTGGACGAAGCAGCGGCGGAGGAAATCGTGCGCATGTACTTCGAAGCCGTGGTGGCCCCTGATTTCACGCCGGAGGCGGTTCAGATTCTCTCTCGCAAGAAGGCGATTCGCTTGCTGGCAGTGCGCGGAGGCAGTGATGCGCGGATTCAGGATGTATCCTGGATTCCCTATGCCGACATGGATTTCAAGCGAATCGACGGCGGATTCCTGGTCCAGACGCGTAACATGGCGTCCGATCCGTCCGGCAGCATGCAGGTCGTGTCGAAACGCCAGCCGACGCTCGAGGAGTTGACCGATCTGCATTTCGCCTGGAGAGCCGTGAAGCACGTGAAGTCGAACGCGATCGTTCTAGCCAAGAAGCTGGCCCTGGTCGGCGTCGGCGCGGGACAGATGAGCCGGGTCAATGCGGTTGAACTGGCCTGCGGCATGGCCGAAGATCGCGCCCGTGGCGCGGTGCTCGCTTCCGATGCGTACTTTCCATTTCCTGACGGGGTGGAACGCGCCGTGGAAGCGGGCGTGACCGCGATCATTCAGCCGGGCGGATCAATCCGAGACAAGGAAGCGATCGACGCGGCAGACCATGGCGGAGTTGCCATGATATTTACCGGTTTGCGCCACTTCAAGCACTGATTCAAACGCCGACATCCGGCCTCCGTGACTCAGCTACATAATCGTGGTCTCTTGTACATACAGGCGTGGCTCTTCCGAGATCGTTCCTCACATCACAACCCCAGAGGAGGAGAAAGATGAAGCAAAGAACGACTATCGCGGTATGCGCGCTCTTGATGTTCGCCTGTGCCTCGGGAATCGGAAATCCCATTGCCCAGGCCGCGTCCCATCCATCCAGCACGGCCCACCTGACGCTCATCCATCCCGGGTATCTGTCGGTCGGTTCGGACACGACGTATCCGCCGATGGAATCAAAGGATCTACAACACGGGGGTTACAAGGGCGCCGATGTCGATCTGGCCAATGCGCTGGCCCGCGCGATGGGGCTGAAGGGCGCACGCATCATACCCACCACGTTCAGTTCCATCATTCCGGCACTGCAACGGCGCAACTTCGACGTGATTATGTCAAGCATGAACGACACGCCTGAACGCCGGAAGCAAATCACTTTCGTGGACTACATGCGATTGACCGCGGCGGAGGCAATTCTCGTGCCTTCACACAGTTCGATTCATACCAACAGTTACGCCGGCGTATGCGGTCACACGATCTCGGTACAAGCCGGAACCGCGGAGCTGGACGATCTCAACACCGCGAACAAATCCTGCAAGAGCAAGATAGACATCAAGTCGTACAATCTCGACACCGACGCGTTTCAGGCTCTCGCTTCGGGACACGTGGACGCATACACCACAGATTTGCCCGTTGGATTGTTTTATGTAAAGGCTCACAGTGGCGCGGTGCGGCTGGCGGGGAAGCCATTCGGCAGTGGGGCGCAATACGGTATCGGAATCGCCAAAAATGCACGGGCCCTGAAGGCGGCGATCACGTCGGCCTTGCACAAGATCCATGCTAATGGACAGTATCTCCGTATTCTCAAGAAATACGGTCTGAGTGGCACTGCAATGTAGCGCTCAGCCGGGTCATCCTACCGGGGCAGGCGCGATGGCGCTCGCCCCGGTGTACTCCTGAGAGGAATTAATCTGGACTTCGATCCGACTTTCTTCTGGAAGTATCTGTTTTACGGCCCGATCATCGACGGCGCGAAGATCACCATTGCGCTGGCAGTGATTTCGCAGAGCGTCGGAATTTTTCTCGGGCTCTTTGCTGCGCTGGGGCGCATTACCAGGTCGTCCATCCCGATCTTTCGCTGGATCAGTGGCCTGTACCTCTGGATATTTCGAGGGACTCCGCTGCTGGTTCAGATCGCATTTGTCTATTTCGCACTCCCGCAGATCACGAACCACGCGATCATTCTCAACGAATTCCTGTCGGCTTTTATCGCACTGGCGCTCAACGAGGGAGCGTACATGGCCGAGATCATACGTGCCGGTATCTCGTCGGTCGACGTGGGCCAAACCGAGGCGGCCGAATCGCTTGGGATGTCACGCCGGCTCACGATGCGCCGAATCGTCATTCCGCAAGCTATTCGAATTATCATCCCTCCCACCGGTAACGAGTTCATTTCCATGCTGAAGAACACCTCACTGGCCTACGTCATTTCCACGAAGGAAATCTTCTTTCAAACCGAGCAGCTGTCTACCGCCAGCTTTCGATACTTCGAGCCGCTGCTTATTGTGTCGTTGTACTACCTCGCCATGACTACCGTCGCCACATATTTCCAGGGACATCTGGAACGGTATTTTGGCCGTGGCTTCAACCGGGACATCCAGGGGCCGGGCGTGATGCAGCGCGCATTGAGCACTGCCATGAGGCGAGCATGACAACCTCGTCGACACCCATGGTTCAGATTGACGACGTGCACAAGCGCTTCGGGCAGCTCGAAGTCTTGCGCGGGATCTCAATCAGTGTCGAGAAGGGCAGGACCGTTTGCATCATTGGACCGAGTGGCTCGGGGAAGAGCACCCTCTTGCGGTGTGTGAACCACCTGGAGTCGATCGAGCGCGGACGCATTCTGGTGGATGGAACGATGGTGGGGTATCGTGACGTCAAAGGGAAATTGAAAGAGCTCCCCAGTCGGGTGGTTGCCAACCAACGCCGGGACATCGGCATGGTCTTTCAGCGTTTCAACTTATTCCCGCATCTGACCGCCATGCAGAATGTGATCGAAGCACCCATTCACGTGCGTAAACTGAAGAAACGAGACGCCATCGAGCGGGGCATGGGGCTGCTGCGGAAGGTGGGCCTGGAAGACAAGGCAAACAACTACCCAAGCCAGCTCTCAGGCGGCCAGCAACAACGGGTCGCCATCGCTCGGGCGCTCGCAATGGAGCCAAAAGTGATGATGTTTGACGAAGCCACGTCGGCGCTTGACCCTGAGCTGGTGGGCGAAGTGCTCCGCGTGATGGAGCAATTAGCGCACGAGGGAATGACCATGCTGGTTGTGACGCACGAAATGGCGTTTGCGCGCGAAGCTGCCGATGAAGTGTGCTTCATGGACCGAGGAGTGGTTTGCGAGCGCGGTGACCCGGACGAGCTGTTTGCCCATCCGAGGGAAGAACGGACCCGTACGTTTTTGCGCGCGATTCTGGCGCCGCAGGCGGGTTAATCGATGGAATCGAGGATATGCGTTCGAGTCATGCTCTTCGCATCCCACCGCGAAGTTTTCGGAGAGTCACGGCTCCAGTTGAGCATGCCGGAAGGTGCAACGGTCGAGGCTCTGTATGGCGAATTGGCACAGCGCCAGCCCCGCCTTCACGAGTTGCGTCCGTTCACGACGTTTGCGGTGAATCGCGAGGTTGTCGACGCGTTGACGGTGGTGCACGAAGGCGACGAAGTCGCGCTGCTCCAGCCCGTGAGCGGCGGTTGCGATGATTGAACTATGCTGGGGACCGCTTTCCACGGACAAGTGCATCGCCGCCGCCCGCCGGCCGGGCGCGGGCGGTATGGTCGTATTCGTCGGGTCGGTGCGGGACATATCGGACGGTAAGCAGGTCGATTTCCTGGAGTACGAGGCGTACGAGCCGATGGCGCTTCAAAAGCTGAACGAGGTGGCGGCCGAAGCGAAAGCTCGGTGGCCGGTGCTCGCAATCGCAATTCAGCACCGCGTTGGCCGGCTCGAGATAGGCGACGACGCCGTCATTGTGGCCGTATCTTGCCCGCACCGCGCCGAGTCCTTTGAGGCGTGTCACTATGTCATCGATCGACTGAAAGAAGTCGTGCCGATCTGGAAGAAGGAACACGGCGAGGGCGGCCAGGTGTGGGTAGGCGGCCCTACGATCGACGATCAGAATTCCAGCCCCGCCGGCTCGCCAGGTTAAGCACATCGCGCAGCACGGTTGACGCCGTGGCAATCCCGCCGCTCGCTCCCAGATTCTCGACCGTGGCGGTGAAGTCGCCCAGCGGGTCGGCGTGAATTAGCACGCCCATTTCCGAGCCACGCAACCTGCCCAGTGGATGCGACCTCGATCGACGAACGACCCGAACCTCAGCAACCACTTCGCCCTCGCGGAGCGAACCCATCGACACCAATTTCAGGGCCTCTCCCTGACGGGCTGCTGCCTCGATTTCCGCGGCGGGCACAGTGCGGATACCTTCACGCGAAACGTCGGCAATACCCAACGAGCTGCCGAACGCAGCGTTCGCCACGATGGCCGCCTTGGCAGCCGCATCCCAGCCGTCGACATCCAGCGTCGGATCCGTTTCCGCGATTCCCATCTCCTGGGCGAGGCGGACACCTTCGTCATACGATTTTCCATCGGTCATGGCCTGTAGGATGACATTGGACGTGCTATTCAGGACTCCCTCGAACCCCAGGATCCTGGTTCCGACCAGGGTGCGATTGATCACGTCAAGGACGGGCAAGGGGGCGCCGACAGTCGCAGAGTGGGACACGGTCTTTCCCCGCGTCGCGGCGAGTGTCATGAGCTGCGAGTAGTAGAGGACCAGTGCTCCCTTGCTCGCCAGCACAACGTCCAGCTCGAGGTTGAGGGCGGATTTGATGAGTGACCAACCAGGCTCCGCATCCTCGAAATTGGTGCTCGCAGCTTCAATCAGCACGTCTGCTCTCGAGTCGATCAGGAACGCCTCATCCGCCGGTCTCCCGGCCCCGGCCGTTTGACCTGAAACCGAGCCGAGCTCTTGCTTATTTCGAATGAGTTCCACCTCATTCAGACCGCCGGCGTCAACCACCGCACCTCTCCGGTCGGCCACGCCCGTGAGCAATAAGCGTACTCCATAGCGGGCCTGGTATTCTTCCCGATGGTTGGCCAGCAGTTCAGCCACACCACGGCCCACGTTCCCGAATCCCGTCATCGCAAGGCGTACGTCCACGCTCGTCCTCCCGTGCCGTAAAGTTGCCGGCCTCAAACCGCCGGCGTGACGACGGAATACCGAAATTCCGCCTTTGCATGGTGCTTGATTGACCGAGCGGCCGTGGCTGCTTTCACCGCGCGCGCTGCCGCCTTCTGAGCCCATCGTAGGTCTGTTTCCAGACGTTGGGAACTTCCTCCCCGATCCGACAGAGGGTCACTCCAGGCTCGATCGGCTACATGCATCAAGGCGAGCCCCTCGACCCAGTCCCAGGTCAGCACCGCCGTGACCTGTTGTAAGTACAGCAACACGGTCCTCGTCGGCGTCTCCTGGGCGAGCGTACGAATGACATTCCCCGCGGCTCCCGCCCGCATCGAAAACTGCCGAGCATCCACTTTTAGACGAACGGCGTCGGTCCGCACGGCAGCGGCATTGCCACGTGCCATGGGAACTTGAATCCTGTGGACATCGTTCGAGACTCGATCGGACGCGTTCGTGATCCAACCGAGTTCGCGCCGCATTTCGTCGTAGCGCTGCAACACCGAAGAGGAGGTCTCACTCGAGCCGCAACCGCACAGGAGCAGCAATGCGGTCAGCGCCGGAAGGGCCTTCCTCACGTGCGCGGTCTCACGACGACAGTGTCGCCCGTGCTCAAACCGAGCGTCCCGGCCGCGCTGCCGCTCTGGACGGCGACTTCCACGAAACCGGAGCTTCCGACCAGGACATTGATCCGCGCGTCCTGATAGCTCGAGGAGAGGTGGTCGATTTCGAAACCTGCAATCTCGAAGGTTGGAGACGGCGGTAAGTCTCGCAGTCGAAGGTTGCTGATGGCGTTGCCGAACCGGTCGACATGCAGAACGACTCCGACGACCTCGTCGTTCCGGACGATCGGGAGTGAGTTAGGCAGGAGCGCCAGGCGATTAACCGGAGGTCCGAACTCATCCAGAGGCACGCCACGGGCAATGTGGGCCGCGGCGGGAGCGAAGATATCCCGCCCGTGAAACGTATTGCTGACGTCGTCGAGCCGGTAACGCTGATTGCTCAGCTCGACGGCGAATGCACCGTGCAGTGTGGAGTGGTCCGCGGAGACGACACCCTGGTCCGTCAGCACATGCGTGAACAGCCCGTTATCGGGGCCGACAAAGACTCCATGACCTGTGTTGATTGCTATAGCTTTGCGCGCCGTGCCGACTCCCGGGTCCACCACCGCGACATGGACAGCGTCGGCAGGAAAGTATCGAAACGCAGTTCGAAGCAAAAATGCTCCTGCGGCGATGCTGTGAGGCTCGATCTCGTGCGAGAGGTCGATCAAACATGCACCTGGCGCGATCGCCAGCATGACGCCTTTCATGACACCCACGTAGGCATCTTTCAGCCCGAAATCGGTGGTAAGGGTGATGATAGGGGGCGAAGTCACGAAACAGCGTACCACGGTGCCGGAGCAACTAGAATCCGGCAGCAGGGACGACTACTTACGGAGGCTGCCTAAGTGCTTAAAGGATCTCTCGTCAATTTGCGGGCGGTGGAACCGGACGATTATCGCTTGTTGTGGCGGTGGGTGAACGATCCCGAGGTGATGGTGTATTGGGGCAGACCGGGTAACACCGAATCGCTGCTCGAAACGGCCCGACAGGAAGAACGGGACGCGGCGCGAGGGACCTCCCGGAAGTACATCGTCGAAACGCATCAGGCCCTTCCGATCGGCCAGATCGACTACTACGATCTGAATTGGCAGGCTCGAAGCGCCTGGACATCCATCATGATTGCCGATCCGCAGTACTGGGGCGGAGGGTACGGCACCGACAGCATGCGCACTCTCCTGACGTACCTTTTTACCCAGATGGGTCTCCATCGCGTGTCGTTATCGGCTCACGTCACGAACACGCGCGCGATCCGATCGTATGAAAAAAACGGCTTCAAAGTGGAAGGAACGTTACGCGAGTGGGCCTTCTTCAACGGGGAATGGGTGGACGGAGTCATGATGAGTGTGCTGGAGAGTGATTTCCACGAGCTTGCATCCAAGGGGGCTACCGCGCCGACGAACCGAGAAGCGTGAGCAGCGCGGTCGCCAGCGCTTGATTCGCCGCAGCACACACGTCGTGCGTCCGAGGGGTGTACGGCCCACCTCGCAGGTCAGTAACGACGCCCCCGGCCTCCTGCACCAGCAGTACTCCGGCCGCATAATCCCAGGAATAGGCGAATCGATGGAGCATAGCGTCGAAGCGGCCGGCCGCGACGTACGCCAGGGCAAGCGCGGCGGAGCCGATGTTTCTGGTGCGCAGCACACGCGGTGATAGGGCGACGATGTCGTCCAGGCCGGCGCTTTCGCCCAGGTCTTTCAGGTCAACCGTGATATGCACCACGGAATCGGTCAAATCGTCCACGCCGGAGCTTCTCAACCGCTTCTCGTTGCAGTAGCTTCCCAAGCCGCGCTGGGCAGAAAACGTCTCGCCGGTTATGGGATCGCGGATCACGGCGAGTAGCGGCTTATCACCTTCGAACAACGCCAGACTGATGCACCAGATCGGTAGAGAGCGAGCAAAGTTGAGAGTCCCATCGAGCGGGTCAATGTACCAGGTGCGACCGGACCGACTGGGTCTGCCGGCTCCTTCTTCTCCCACGATTCCGTCATGCGGAAAGCGGCGCGTGAGTCGGGAAGCGATGAGACTTTCCGACGCCGTGTCGGCGGCGGTGACCACATCTCCGGGGCCCTTGGGGCGCGCCTCGACGTGATCGCCGCCGAAGTATGACAGCGCCAGGTCGGCGGCCTCCGCCGCAATTTCTACCGCGGCCGCCAGTTCATCCTGCATCGGCGCACTCCAATCGGGTTCGGTTTATCAAGTGTCGCTTTTTATGACTGTTTGGCGTACTCCTTCGGGCAAAAAGATTCTCCTTTTTCTCTATACACATGTGTATGGCGACAGACTATGCTGAACGGCGCACTCCGAGCGCCAGGAGAAGGAGACAGTGTTGAAACGATTCGGTGCCCTGGGTCTCGTCGTATTCGCCATATTTCAGGTATCGCTTGGGGCGACAAATGCCCAGACGCCCCCCACCGCGACGCCGACGATCGTCTTCACCGCGACACTGACGACTGCGCCTACCGTGACGCCAACGCCTGGCTCGACTCCCACTCCCACGGCGACCCCGCTACCGGTACAGCTCCTCAATCCGACTGCATTTGCGCTGAGTCCGTGGTTCTTTCCGCCCCCGGCTTCCGTGCTCGCATCGCAGGTGGAATCAAACGACATGACGGCCGCTGACCGATCGATCTTGCATCTAGGTACGCGATCGTTCGCCGCCGAGGGACGGGTCACAGGATTCTTTGCCGATTCCGGCGTACGCAATCTGGACCCGCGCGGCGTCTCCCACCCGGTCCTCACCCGATACCTGGTCTCGAGTTTTCCAAGCATCGCGCAGGCGAACTCCGCCTTTACGCAGCAACGCGTCGGATGGGATGCAGCCATCAACGATCCGACCTCGTCGGTCAATGGCCAAGTGATCCCGGTGAGCCTGAAGGTGGGCGAGCAGATGAGCATGGGAATCTATGAAGCTCAGGTGAAAACGTCGGCCGGCACGGACGTGCTGGACGAATTGCTCTTCCAGCGAGGACCGTACTTTATCGAGCTCTGGCAGGAAATGTTGCAGCAGGATGTCGCCAAGTATGCGGCGGCGGACCGAACTTTTCTGTTGTCACTGGCGAAGGCGCTGGACACGATCGCGAGCGGCCAGCGACTCCCGGCCGCGCCAAAACGGGCGGTGAAACTGCACATACAGTCGGTGCGTTTCGAGGCCAACCGGACGACGGGCGGCCTCGCCAAAGCACCACTCAAGTCGACCAAGACAGGGTCACAGGTGGAGCTTGGGGCGTACTTCGTCGTGACCAGCGCTCCCCCGGGTTCAAAGGTGAAGGGCGATTACTGGCTCACCCTGGGAAAACGGAAGCTTCACAAGACCTACAAGCACACGCTCGGCACGTACCCACCCAACTACTACCATCAGTACGTGTACAACGTGAAGGTGCCGCGCGCGGGCACGTACCATCTCCGGGTGGTCATCGCAATCGGGAAGGTATCGACGTCCGGCACGGCCTCCCTCAGGGTGTCCAGCACGGGGCGCGTGACGTTGACCGGCTTCTCCGGCGCGTCACTGGAGACGGATCCGGGCGCGATGACCCGATCCGTGCAGACGCCACTGCGCGACTTTCGCTCACTACGTGCATGACTCTGGAAGTCTCACAGTGTTCGGCGGAGTTATCTACACACGGCACGTGATTCAGTAGATTCACCGAGGGCGTATGCCACGGGCGTATGTATACTGTTTGTAACCCTGACGGTGTCATTTCCCGCGCAATATTCGCTGGAGGTTTCGTCTTTTGAACCTGCAAAGCATTCTCCCAACGCGCGCGCCGGCGTTTGCTGATCTTGCCTTGGGTCCCTTGCTTGGGAAGCCCGTGATGGCGTACTACTACGTGACGTACAAGTGCAATGCACGGTGCGTCTTCTGTAACATTCCCGATGGTCCGATGGACGTCTTGCCGGTGTCGCAGTACACGTCGACCCAGGGCACGATCGAGCACTTTGACATCTTGAAACGATTGGGAGTGCGTCTGATCGACTTCACCGGCGGAGAGCCTTTGCTGCGCAAGGACATCGGCACCCTACTGCGCGCCGCCAAAGAGCGGGGTTTTCGCACCCAGATGACCACCAACTGCACGTTGTATCCACGACGAGCACAGGAACTACGTGGGCTAATCGACATCCTCAACTTTTCGCTTTGCTCTCCTGGCCCGGAGCCGCATAACACGCTGCGGCGCGACAACTCGTACGACTCGGTGATCCAGAGTCTTGATATTGCGCGTCGGTTAGGGGAGCCGTATCAGATCATTTTCGTGCTGACCAACGACAACGCGGACCTGTTGTCGGGAATGATCGACCTGTGCCGAGAAAAGCAGTGCATATTGAAGATTCAGCCGGAGTGGGAGTATTTCGGCAATGACGGCATTGCAATCGAACAGTTGGAGAAGGCCAGGGCTATCGCGCTGGAAAAGAATGTCTATGTGAACTGGGGAGAGTTACGCGTTTTCAAGGCCGGGGGAAACCAGATCGAAGATCGGGCGTGCAAGGCGGGGAACGCGGTGCTGGCGATCTCACCCGATGGGTATCTGCTGTACCCGTGCTATCACAAGATCGCGCAGCGCATTAAGTTCGACTGGAACATCGTGGATTTCTTCGAGACGGAAAAGTGGAAAGAGATGCAGGACAAAGCAGGCAAGTTCAAGTTCTGCGACGATTGCAGCAATCTCTGCTACATCCATCCGTCGTTTTATTACAAGCTGGATCGCAATTTCGTGCTCAGTGCCATGGCCGACATCAGGTATGTCAAAGAGCGACGCCGCATTGAGCGCCAACGGAAGCGCTCGTTGACCTCCGAAGGCGTGGTCATCGCCGCGGAGTGAGAATAGGTCTCGTCACCGATTTTTACTATCCATGGATCGGTGGACCGGCAACCTTCATTCGGAATCTTGGCCACGGGCTCTCGGCTCGTGGCCATTCCGTTTCCTTACTGTGCCCGAGCGCAAATGGAAGACGCAGTGACGAATTCGACGGACCTATGGCAGTGCGCAGAACTCAGTCCCTCCCGGTGTCATTTGGGTATGAACTGCGGGTTAGCTCGTCGCCGCTCGTCGACGCCAGCCACTGGCTGGATGAAGTGCACCCCGACGTGGTGCACGTTCATCACCCCTTTCCGCTGAGCTCGGCCGCGATCTGGCTGGCCAGACGGCGAGGTATTCCGGTGGTCGCGACGAATCATACGATTCCCGCGTGTTCGCTCTGGGGGTTGCGATCCACTCCCGTGCTCTATCCATTGGTAGTGAACGGCTTCGGTCGCTGGATCATCACCTTGCTGCGACGTTGCACTGCGGTGACCACGCCGACCCAGACAGCCGCTACTCTGCTCAGGGACATAGGTTTTCGCGGTCCGGTGGAAGCGGTGTCCAATGGAGTTGATATCGGGCGCTTCCGGCCTGGACCGCGCCCGCGGGAACTGGCCGCGAGACTCGGCATCGACGAGCGAGCAGTGGTGCTGTATACCGGTCGGCTCGATGCCGAGAAGCAGATGGACGTGTGGCTCCGTGCGGCAGCAGTGCTGGTCAGGGCGCTCGATGTGCAATTTCTCGTGGGGGGCAAAGGATCGGAACGGGCGCGACTGGAGGCGCTTTCAAGGGAACTCGGGCTGGAGGGGCGCCTGCATTTCTTCGGCTACCTGGCGGACGACGAGTACCCTCTGGTGTATCGACTGGCCGACGCGTTTTGTGTAACCTCCGAAGTCGAGCTGCAGAGCATCTCAACGCTGGAGGCAATTGCGTCCGGCGTGCCGGCGGTCGGCGTGAGAGCCGGAGCGCTGCCCGAGTTGATTCGGGACGGCGAGAACGGATTCCTGGCCGACCCCGGAGACTCGATCGGTATCGCGCGCAACCTCCATCGACTGTTCTCAAACCGCGACCGTCTGAGCGAGATGGGGCGGTGCAGTCGTACAATCTCGGAGCAGCATGACCTGAACCAGACGGTTGCGAGATACGAAGTGATATTGACGGAAGCGTGCCACGCGAAAGTCGCGGTCCCGCTGTGAGTGCGCCGCTGGAGCACGCAGACGACGAGCGGGCGGACCGGCGGGCAAGACCGCCACAAAGCGGAAAAACGGGCTTCGCAGCCGTTCTAGCGAATCGGGCGTTCTTATCGATCTGGACGGCCCAAATCCTGTCTCAGACTGCCCAAAACAGTCTGTGGTACGCCCTGATCATCATGGTGTCCAATCTCACCGGGCAGACGCCGGCGGGCATTGGTTTTACCATCATCCTGGTTCAGCTACCCACCGTGCTCTTCAGCAGCGTATCAGGCGTACTGGTCGATCGTGTGTCCAAGCACATGATCCTGGTTGGTACAAACGTGATTCGAGTTGCCGGTGTGATGGGGTATCTCGCGTTCAACTCCCATATCGCTGCTCTTTACCTCATCACGTTTCTGGTCGCGGTCGTCAGCCAGCCATTCGCGCCGGCCGAGGGCTCTGCCCTGCCCATGCTGGTGGAAGGCGAAGCGCTCATTACCGCAAACTCTCTCTTTCAAATGACGTTTATGGCGTCGCAGGCCGTGGGCTTCGCGGTCAGCCCCATCGCTATCGGCCTATTTGGAATGCAGCGCACGCTGATCGTGCTGGCAATTCTGTTTGCGCTCTCGGCACTCGTTTTGATCCCGTTGCCAAGCGTGACGCGGCGGAGACTCCCCAAGGAGGAACTTCCCCTGGTGGCACTCGCGAAGCGCACCTGGGCGGACCTGGTGGAGGTAACCGAGTTCGTCTTGCACGATCCGCCTCTGGCGATTGCGCTCTTGCAAATTGCTCTGGCTCCAACCCTGCTGCTGGTACTGGCCGAAGTTGGGCCGGATTACTTGAAGCACGGACTGGGCATCGGAGAAACAAGCACCTCGCTCTTCTTTCTCCTGGCACCGGCCGGAGCCGGACTCGCGCTTGGCATGGTCATTCTTGGGCAATGGGGGTATCGCTTGCGGAAGGACCGCCTGGTTTTAGTTGCGCTCATCGCGCTCGGCGTTACAGTCATCGGGCTGGCCTCGGTGTCGACCATCGGCCAGTTCTGGGTGAGTCTGCGTAATGCCGGTCTCGATATCCCACAGGGCGTGACGCTGACCTCCACGATGGTCCCGATCGCGGCCCTGCTGGGAATCGAAGTGGCGTTCATCAATGCACCGGTCCAGACTATCGTGCAACAACGGGCGACTCCTGAATTGCGAGGACGGGTTCTGGCATTGCAGCAAACGCTCACCGCCGCCATCGCGATTCCGCCGCTGATTCTCATCGGCGGCGTGGCCGCGGTCGTCGGCACGCCCGCCACTCTCACCCTGATGGGCCTGATCATCGTCTGCGTCGGGCTGGCGATCGTGTATTACGCCTGACGCGCGGTGCAGCGCATTCGGCATTCGTCCTTCAGTCGAAGTCAGCGGGCCACTCGGGATGGTCCCGATGATCGAAAAACCGCTCGATCTGTCGCGCGGTCACCCGACCAGTTGACAGGGGAGGCAATGCGTCGCGCCGGAAGAAGCCGACTTCGGCGGTCTCAATGCTGGGCGTCGATTCCCCAGACTCTATTTCGCAGAGAAAGAACGCTTTGTACGCATGAAATGGCATGGGCGGATGATTCTGCCGGCTGCGATCGAGCAGGGCCAGTAACTTGACTGCCCGCGTGCGGTACCCCGACTCCTCGAAGATCTCGCGCACCGTGGCTTCACTGGGCGTGTCGTACACGTCGGCCCAGCCGCCGGGTACGGCCCACCGGTGGTCAGCGCGCTCCTGGACGAGCAGGATACCATCGTCTTTGAATACCACCCCACGCACGTCTATTTTCGGCGTGGCATGACCCACCTGGCCCTCGAACAGGTCTGAGATGACGGTGTGCTCGACCTCGGAGAAGGTGGCCATCATCTCGAGTGCGATCGCACGGATGGCGGAGTAGCGTTCCACGTTGAACGGGTCCGCATTGTACGCGAGCCCATTCTGGGCCGCGGCCTGCAGGCGCTTGGCCCACTCAAGCCACCGTTGGTCGCCGTGAGACGGATCTTCCGGGGAGGTCACGAATCACCGGAACGCACGGAGCGCCTCGAACATGTCTCGACCGACCCTCCAGAGGGGACGGTTCTGGCGAACCAGATGGAAGATCTCCTTGCGCCGCTCTTTCTTGGAGGTGGCATCGACCGTCAGGAAATCCTGCGCGGCCTGGTTGAGTATGCGCGGATACAGGTCGAAGAATTGGCGATGCGAACGGAAGAAGCCGGGAGCATTGCGCAGATCGTAGAGGTCCTTCATCACGAAGCTATCTTTTAGCAGCCGCTCGTATTGCGACAGAGAGTCCAGCGAGAAGTCGCCACGGGCTCTGGCGGCGATGGCCGTCTCACCTGCCAGACGACCACTGGTAATGGCTAGGTTCGCGCCCTCCTGATAGAGGAAGTTCACGAATCCAGCGGCATCTCCCAGCAGCATGTAGCCGGGGCCGTACGGTCGGGGGAGTTCTTCGTAGCGCACCTCAGGGATGAGGTGTGCGAGATACTCCTTGATTTCGGATCCTTCGAGGAGTGGCTTGATCGCCGGATGCGCTTTTAGCTCCTCGATCAAGTCGTTGGGCCGGATCCTGGTCTCCACCAGATGGCTCACGATGGCGCCGAAACCAACCGACAGCGTGTCCTTGTTGGTGTAAATGAATCCGCTGCCCATCATGCCGTGCGCGAACTCGCCGGAGAGCAGGATGGTCACTCCCTCTTCGCTCGACACATTGAAGCGAGCATTGATCACGTCCGCCGGCAAGGCGTGCACTTCCTTCACGGCAAGTGCCGCGTTCTCCATGGTGAAGTCTTTGCGGATGCCGGCCTTCACAGCCGCGAAGGCGTTGATTCCTTCCGCGTCCAATACGAGGTCGGCATAGAGGTCGCCCTCGCGTCCGGTACGCACACCGACAATTTTCCCCTGCTGCCAGATAAGATCTGTAACCTGAGTCTCGGTCACCAGGATGGCGCCGGCGTCTTCCGCCTGTTTCGCGAGGTATGGATCCAGTTTGGCTCGCAGCACCGTGAAGGCGTTATACGGCGGCATTCCAAAATCGGCGCTGCGGAACCCGGAGGTCACCACCGATTGTTTGCCCAGAATCCACATGCGCTGCTCCACCACCGGCCGTTCCACCGGACCGTCTTCCCAGAACGGCCCAAACACCGACTCGGCAGCTTCGCGGAAGAGTACGCCACCCATCATGTTTTTGGCGCCCGGTTTATCTCCCCGCTCGAGCACGGCCACGCTCATGCCGGCCCGCGCCATGGTGAGCGCAGCAGCCGAGCCGGCCGGCCCAGCGCCGACCACGATGGCGTCAAATTTTTCGTCGTCCAATGAAAACCCTTCCAGGCGCCGGTTATGGTAGTCCGAAGACGGCCCGCATGGCGTCTACCGACTGGGTGGCATAGTTGAAGAAGCCGGTGGGAATGATGCCCAGGCCGATGGTACCGGCCAGGGTGGCGCCAATCGCCCACTGGGCGGCAGCCGGAATAAGGCCGCCCTGTTTTTCGGCGCCTTCCGGCTGCATGAACATCACGACCACCACGCGCAGGTAGTAGAAGATCGAGATGAGGCTGGTGAGCACGCCCACGATTGCCAGCTCGGTGTGGCCGGCCTGGACGGCGGCGGAAAACGCCAGGTACTTGGCAAAAAAGCCGGCAGTCGGCGGGAATCCGGCGAGCGAAAACATGAAGACCGCAGTGGCGCCGGCTAATTCGGGGTTTCTCTGCCAGAGTCCACGGTAGGTCGAGATCTCGTCGCCGGTTTCTCCCTGACTTTCGAGGACGCTCACGATGATAAATGCACCGATATTCATGAAGGTGTACACCAGAAAGTAGAAGGCAATAGCCGTGATACCGGCCGGAGTGTTCGCGGCCATAGCGACCAGGATGTATCCGGCATGCGCGATACCGCTATAGGCCAGCAATCGCTTCATGTTGGTCTGGGTCAGGGCGAGGACATTGCCGACGATCATGGTGGCGATGGCCAGCGCCCAGATCAGTCCGTACCAGTGCGACTCCACGCCCGATAGGCTGAAGTTGAAGACGCGCACAAAGGCGGCGAATACGGCGGCTTTGGTCGTCACCGACATAAATGCAGTGACGGGAGTCGGCGCCCCTTCGTAGACATCGGGCGTCCACATGTGGAACGGCACGATCGAGACTTTGAAGGCGAATCCAACGACCATCAGGCCGATGCCCACAAAAAGCAGAGGGCTGGAGGCGACAGTGGACGCACAACCAAGGCCGTGCAGGCAAAAGTTGATGACCCGGAGCTGGGTCGAGCCGGTTGCTCCGTACACCAACGCCATGCCGTACAGCAGGAAGGAGGAGGCGAAGGAACTGAGCAAGAAGTATTTGAAGCCCGCCTCCTGCGAGCGTGGTCGCGAACGCTCGAACCCGGAGAGGATATAGAGCGAAAGGGACAGAAGCTCGAGCGCCAGGAAGAGCAGCATGAAACTGGTGCCACCTGCCATCAGCATCATGCCCACGGCTGATGCCAGCAAGAGGGCGTAGAACTCACCGGGATCGAACTCGGAAACCGCGATATAGCTCGGTGAAAGCAGGACGGCGAGCGCCGCCGCCAGCAGGATAATTGCATCAAAGAACACGGCAAACCGGTCGCTCGTCATCGTGCCGTAGAAGGCGGAGGCGCTGCCGGCCGTCCAGAGATGCAACGTGGCAGCGAACGACAACAGTATGACCAGGAGAGATGTGGCGGTCGTCACCTGAAGCCGCTGGGCACGAGGCACAAAAACGTCGAGGATCAGCATGAGCAGCACGCCGGCCGCCACCACGAGTTCAGGGAGGACGGCGCCGTAGTCCGCGGCGGTAACGTGGATGGGAATCGTCGTCACGATCAGCGGGATCATGGGCCGCCGCCGAGCACATGATTTCCGGTCTGCGGTTGCACCAGGGTCGAGAGCGGATTGGTTGTCGGGTTCATGCGTCGCGTCAAGGAATCAGGCTGAACGCCGATGTACAGGACGAGAAGGATGAGGGGCACGAACAGCATCGTCTCGCGCGGGAGCAAGTCTCCGCTCAACAGCCGACGTCGCACCGGGAACTGATATTCGGTCTGATCGCGATCCTCGACCACCGCCGCTTCCTGCTGCGGCGCGGCCATAACCGGCCCATTCATGCTGTCCTGGAAGAACCGAATCATGTACCAGGCAGCCAGAATGACGGTAAGGGCTGCAATCGACGAATACCACGCGTTCTCGCGGAACACGCCTGCCAGGATCAGGAACTCACCGGCAAACGAGCCCATGCCCGGCAAATCGAGTCCCGCCAGGATGAACACGAAGAACAGCCACATCAGCCAGGGGCGCCCGCGTCCGAGACCGCCCAGTTCGGTCAGGAGCCGGGTTCCGGTGCGCGAGGCGATGAAGGCCACGGCCAGGAACAATCCGGTGATGATGACGCTGTGGTTGATCATCTGCAACACGACTCCGTCGATGGCCGTCGGATTGAAGGCGAAAATGCCCAGGGCCATGAGGTTCAGATGGCTCACGCTGGCAAAGGCGACGACGCGCTTGGTGTCTGTCTGCACCAGCGCAAGCGCCGCCGCGTACAACATGCCGATAATGGCCAGTATGGAGACCAGCCCGGCGAACTGGCGCGACGCCGCGGGGAAGAGCGGGAGACAGTATCGCAGAAAGCCGAACACACCGGCTTTCGAGAGGATGCCGGCCAGGACGATTCCGAAGGGAATGGGTGACTCCGCATAGGCGGTCGGCGCCCAGCTGTGGAACGGCCAGATCGGCAATTTGATGGC
>JANWJD010000083.1 GCA_025449555.1 Chloroflexota bacterium
CGAGCTGTAGCTCGGTGCCCGACCCTTTCACACCAGATCGTGCGATGCCCTCGATAAAGAAGCGTTGCAGGAAAAAGTACATGATCATGATCGGAATGATGACGATCATTGAGCCTGCCATCTCCTGGGGCCAGTACGTAATGTAGGCAAACGCGTAGTGCTGCAGGCCGACCGGCAACGTGTACATGCTGCTTGAGCTGGCGATGAAACTCGGCATGAGGAACGAGTCCCAGTTGCCTTGAAATTGCAGGATGCCGAGTGTAGCAAGGGCGGGTTTGGAAAGTGGGAGCGCGATGCGCCAGTAGATGCCGAATCTCGAGAGACCGTCCACGCGGGCGGCCTCCTCCAACTCCAACGGTAATGACATAAAGAACTGGCGCATCAAGAAGATGCCGAAGGCCGACACCATGAACGGTATGGCGAGGCCCTGGTAGGTGTTGATCCAGTTCAGTTTGACCAGGATCACAAAGACCGGCAGCAGCGTCATGGCAGCGGGCACCATCATGGTGCCGATGATGATGAAGAAAAGTGTGCTCCGCCCGGGGAATCGAAGCCGGGCGAAGGCGTACCCGGCGAGGGAGTCAAAAAACAGGTTGCCGACGGTCACAAGACCGGCGACGATGATGCTGTTGAGGAACCAGTGTGGAAAGTCGCCGTTCGTCACGTTCAGGACCCCATTGGGGCCGGTCCAGGCCTGCAGCGTCCAGTGGAGAGGCAACCCGGTGGGCACGGCGCGAGACGATTCCGCCTGGGTTTTGAAGGACGTTAGGATGCTCCAGAGGAATGGGATGGCCGTGAGGCAGGTGTAGCCGATCAGAATGACGTAGAACAGGCCCTCTTTGGTATAGCCGCTGAACCCGGAGCGCTTCTTGACGCCGACTTGAAAGGCCATTACGCTGCTTCCTCTCCAATGAATCGGCGAATGAGAATGGTCGCCACGAAGATGAACGCAAAGAGCACGAATGACGCAGCCGCGGCCACGCCGTAATAGCTGTTGGCAAAGGCGTTGTTATAGATGTAGAGCACGGCGGTCATGGTCGAGTACTGAGGACCACCGCTGCCCTGTGAAATGATGAACGCCTGATCGAAGACCTGGAGCGTTCCAATGACGCCGTTGGCAACGACGAAGAAGAGGGCGGGACGGATCAGAGGAACCACGACGCGCACGATGGCTTGAATACCGGTTGCCCCATCCAGGGCAGCGGCTTCCAGTACTTCCCGCGGCACATCTTGCAACGCAGCGAGGAAGACGACCATCAGCGTGCCGGTGGTCGTCCAGATATTCAAACCCATGATCGACTTCAGCGCGTACGCCGGGTCACCGATCCAGTTGGCGCCGGTGACGTGGCCACCCGAGATGTCACCGAGAAGTGTGTTCAGAAGGCCGAAGTTATTGAAGATAAAGATAAAGATGAGCGATATGGCGACTGATGACGTCACCGAAGGAAAGTAAAAGGTCGTGCGGAAGAAGGTCTTTCCACGAATGTTCTGATTGACGATCAGGGCGAGCATGAATGCGATAACAGTCTGAATGGGGACAACCACCACGGCGTACGTAATCGTGTTTTTGATCGCGGTCCAGAAGACAGGATCCGTATGAAAGATGTAGTTGTAATTTGCCGAGCCGACCCAGCGAGGCGTGTCCAGGATCGCCCAGTGATTGAAGCTGATCCAGAAATCGAAGACCATGGCGCCGATGAAGAATGCGATGAAGATCGCCATGGGTATCAGGACGAAGAGATACCCCATGAGCACTTCTTCGCGCTTGTAGGGAACCCGAGTGCTCCCTCGTCTACGGCCGCGAATCCGTCCGACCGCGGCGACGGCCGCAGGCTGGACGTTCCCGGGTGTCCCAGTCGCCATGGCTTCCTCCTTGGACGATGAGATGAATGGAGGAAGGGTTGGGACTACTGCCCCAACCCTTCCTCACGACGTTTGTTACGGAGCGCTGGTCAGCGCCGCGGATGCCTTTTGCTGCATGTCTGCCACGGCTGCCGTGTAGCTCATCTTGCCGTCCTGGGCCGCCTGGATGTCGTTCCCAATCGGCGTCAGGGCGCGGTCGGCGAAGCCGGTCGGGAAGAACCAGTCCTTCGATCCCTTGATCGACGTCTGGTATATCGCCGTACCGGTGATCAACTTGACGTCCTTACGCGGTGGCACGTAGAGCGCCACGTGGGTCCAGACCGTCTCACCCGGCTTGCTGATGAGGTACTCGAGCAGGGTTTGCGCGTTCTTCAGGTTCTTGGTGCGGGCGAACATCGCATAGCCGGCGGTGAATGCCAGGTTGCTGTACCCCTTCGGGCCCTTCGGCAACACGGCAACTCCGTAGTGAATGCTCGGGTAGGTCTGCTGCATGGCCGAGGTTAGCCAGTTGCCCTCGATTGCCATGGCGGCCACACCTTTGCCAAATGCATCACCTTGCCAGGAGCCGCCCACCTGGTCGGGTCGGGCCGCGCAGCCGGATCGCAAGAGTCCCGCGTAGAACGAGAGCGCGTTGACGGCGGCGCTGGACTGAATGGTGGCCTTCGTCTGCGCTTTATTCAGAAGACTGCCGCCGGCCTCCTGGACGAACGCCAGCCAGCGAGCAGGGTCGGGTGCGGTCGCGATGCCCGTGATCTTCTTGGACTTGTCGGTCAACTTGCAGGCATCGGTTTTGAGCTGCGCCCAGGTTGTGGGCGGGCCTTTGATGCCGGCGGCCGCGAACAGGTCCTTGTTGTACCAGAGCGCGAGCGGTGACACGTCCTTGACGACCGCGTACGGTGCGCCCTTGTAGTTGTAGCCGGCCTGCAGGTTCGAGTAGAACTCGGACGGGAAGCCCAGGCCCTTCACGTTCTTGAGGAAGCTCAGGTTCTTCAACGCTCCGGTCGTCTCGTAGTCTCGAATATGATCCGAGTTGATGTACATCACGTCCGGCGCGGTGCCGGCCGTAATGCGTGACTTGAGTTGCGCGTTGTAATCGCCACTCAAGACCTCGAAGTTCACATGGATGTTGTACTTGCTCTGGAAGTTGGCCACCAGCTTTTGTTGGGCGGCCTTTTCGGTAGGATTGCTGTCCCAGGTCGCGAAGGTCACCGAGCCTCCGGCAAAGGCGGCGTGATGGGGCGTTGCAGCCAGAGCACGGTTACCAAGGATTAGACTCGCCGACAGTACCATCACGATGGCAATCGCGATGTGGACGGCCGAGATCGTTCGTCTCATGAATTACTCCTCCACCCGCTCTCGAGCGGTTTGCGCGAAACAATGAATCGTGCCAACTCCTGGCACACTGCAAGCGACTTCTGTTCTCTCGCTCTTCCACCTCCGACTTCCAACTTGCGACCCCCGCTCTGGGCCGGCATGGGCCTCCCTAGTGACTCGTGCCGCTGCCTGACGGTGCGCCGGCTATCTACTGACCCGCGGAATCCCGCCGGTCATTCGAATGCCTCCAAATAACCCGAAACGTTTCGGTCAATTCATTCCATCCTAGCTGTGCGTTTCCTGAGATACAAAACTGCGAGTACCGGATTACTGTGCCAGCGGCATCGTTCGTACGTAATCGCGCGGCGGCGCCGTCGATCGCCGGTGCGTCAGTGACGGGACAACCAATCGTTGCACCAACGGAACCTCCCTGAACTCGATACGTTGCAGGAGCAGTTCGGCTGCTTCCTCGCCCAGACGTCGATTCGGTTGGTTTACGGCGGTGAGCGGTGGATCAGATCCCTCGACCAATGCGCCGTCATCGAAGACCACGACCGAGAGATCCTCCGGGACGTCGAGACCCAGGCTGCGTGCCGTCTTCTCTGCCGCCAACGCCAGAAAATCGCCGGACGCGAAAACGGCGGTTGGCCGATCTGAGGTAACGAGCAGTTGTGCCATAACGGCGGTGGCCATCGGACCGGTCAACTCTTGATGCACCAGCCGGTCGTCGTAGGAGATACCGGCTCGTGAGAGGGCATCGCGATAGCCACGCAATCGAAAGGAGGAGAAGCTGAATTTGGTCGACACGCCCAGATACGCGATGCGCCGGTGGCCAAGCTGGATCAGGAATTCGACGGCCTGGCGCACACCGGCTGCGCCATCGACGTCGATAAAGGAATAGTCCTGCGGTCCCATGGTGCGACCGAAAGCAACGAACGGGAGACCATGCCGGCGAAGATAGTCGATGCGAGGATCAACCTGCTGGACGTCACACAGCAGCAAGCCATCAACTCGACGCCCGCGTGCCAGACGCTTGAAGTCGTGGTCGGCACCCTCGGTAGTCGACACGGCAGAGAGCAGGAGATCCGAGCCAAAGTGGGCGCAGGCAGCCGCGGCGCCACCGATAAAGTCGAGCCAGAACGCATCGTACGCGCGATGCAGAATGGGAGGAATGAGGAGTCCTATCGCATTGGCTCGGTTGTTCTGAAGGCTGCGCGCCATGGCGTTCGGATGATAGTCGAGCCGGCGCGCGACCTCGTGGACCAGGTTCCGCGTCTCGAGCGCTACATCGTCATGGTCATTGAGCGCGCGTGACACCGTGGTGATCGACAATCCGACTTCGCGTGCAATGTCTTTCATCGTTACCATGGTTTTGGGCAGCTGCTTCGCCATGGACTCCGATCTCTCCGAGTGAACGAGCCGATCGCCCGGTAGGACCCGAAACGTTTCGGATAGCTGTATCATACGGTCGCGTGTCTAAGATGTCAAGGCCTGCCCGTGGAACGCTTCATGGGCTCGCTTCTGTCTTATATTCCTTGCGATACTCAGACAGTGTGTGCCTGGTCGTGGCAATATGAAAGGAAGCCGCCTGACGAGGAGTGCACGTGAACCTTTCCGAATCGTTTGGGAGATCCAAGCGAGACCGCCTGGCCGATCCGTACCTCACGCCGGGCGACCGAGCGTTTGTCATCGGAGCCCAGGATGGCTCTTTTCCCGATCTTGGCTGGCACGTCCCGGGCGAGATGGGAGGCGTCTGGACGCCGCCACTCAAACTCCTCGACGGATTCTGGCTGCGAGTGAACGGTCACTGGCCGGTCACAGCCGAGGAGTACTCCACCGGTCCTTGCACGACGCGACACGAGTACGTCCTGGAATCTGATCTGCATGTCACTCGAACCCAGTTCGCTCCCGATGGGGAGCCTGGAGTGGTCGTGCGGTATGAATTTCGGGCTCCGACGGCGCAACCTGTGCAGGTTCGTTTCCTGGCCCGTAGCGACCTGCGGCGTGTGTGGGCGCCCATGCGGGAACCCGAGGCTAAAGCCCAGGACCAGGCGAGATATATAAGTGACCTGGCCGCCTGGCAGATAATCGGCGACCAGCCAGGAGCGTGTGTCCTGGTAGGGGCACGTGGCATTGCATCCGTCGCGCACGAGTCCGGACCAGAGTTGTGGGGACCTGAGACCACGCGCGGCAACGGCATATCAGTGGCCCTGGAGTATCAGATCGATCTCTCATCGCACCAAACGGCCGTACTCGAATTCGTGGTCTGTGGTGGCATGGGTGGGGAGTCTGAGACCCAGGCGACCTATGAGCGGATCGTCACCCAGGCCGATGCCATGCTGGAGGCGAAACGAGCGCGGTATGCCGGCCTGGCTGCGGCGAACGCGCTGCAGGTGACGGATCCCTCGATCATGCGGGCCTGGGACTGGCTGAAGTGGAATTGCGACTGGCTGGTGTGTGAGGTGCCGGGGCTGGGACGCGGCATCACCGCCGGTGCGCAGGATTATCTGTGGTGGTTCGGGTGCGACAGTGCGTATGCAGTACTCGGTTGCCTGGCGCTCGGACAACATGCGACTGCAGTGGCGACGCTGGACCTGGTTCGAGAGCGCAGTGACGCCGCAAATGGTGGAAGCGGGCGGGTCTTTCATGAATGCACCACCGACGGAACAGTGGTGCATCCGGGCTGCACTCAGGAGACGCCGCATTTTGTCGAGGCGGTGTGGCAGGTGTTCTGCTGGACCGGTGATCGGGCATTTTTGGAGCGGAGTTTCGATTTCTGTAAGCGGGGAATTCTGGACTGGACGCTGGGCCAGTGCTGCCGCGACGGTGACTCGCTCCCTTACGGGTACGGAATCACCGAGACGGCGGGCCTCGACCTGCAATGTATCGACTCCGCGGTGCACCTGGTCCGGGCGCTTCACACTCTGGCTGAGATGGCGGAAGTGCTGGATGACCCCGAAACGGCAATCACCTGCAGTCGACTAGCCTCCGAGGTCCAGGAGCAGATGGAAGCGGCGTTCTGGCTCGACGATGAAGGACTGTATGCGGACATGCTGGCAACGCCCGCCCAGATGGTGGGGCGAATTCGGAATTGGATAGCGACCACCGAGGCCATCGAGTTCACGCACGGTAGACAGGCAGACGT
The DNA here is from genome assembly GCA_025449555.1 of Chloroflexota bacterium. GTDB lineage: Bacteria > Chloroflexota > UBA5177 > UBA5177 > UBA5177 > JANWJD01. The sequence goes on from JANWJD010000083.1 coordinate 6,323, forward strand.
GCTTGGATCGCTCAACGGAATGCTCCGTGCGGCCGAGTTCGATCCTGAGCCGGACCGGAAACGTGCCTGGTCCCTGAAATACTGGGTAGTCATCACGCCGCTCGAGGCCGGACTGGCGCCTCGGGCGCGAGCGGACCGGGTGCTCGACCTAGTACGCGGTCCAGAGTTTGTAGGACCGCACGGAATGTACCTTTCCGGGGTCGATCATACGCATACCATGAGCATCAACACTGGTGCACTGGCAGTGGCGGAACTGCAGTACGGCCGGGTGGAGGAGGCACTCGCGTGTCTGCGAGTCATGCCCTATAGGCTCGATCTCCACATGCCGGGCGCGATCTCCGAGATGTAGCCCGACTACGGCTGCTTCGTGCAGGCCTGGTCGAGCTTCGCCGTGGCATGGCCGGTGGTGGCACACATGTTCGGGATTGTGCCGCGAGCCGATCGCCGCACGTTGCATGTGGACCCACAGCTCCCTGCTGCATGGGGAGAGTCGGTACTGTCCCATGTCTTGGTCGGAAACGCGCGGTTCGATTTCTATTGGGACGGCACGAGCATGCGGGTGAATTGTGATAACGACCGGTGGTCGATTATTTCGAATACGGTTCCGTTGCAGGTAGGAAAGGGCCACGTGGCTGCGATTTCCTCTACCTAGGGTGCGAAGACGGCACGACTTTGGAGTGTCGAGGTATGACTGAATTGGTCGCGAGATAGGGCATGTCAACAACACGAGTACACGAACCCTCGGCTTTCGTCGACGAATCCTGGAACCTTTCGGCACACGAACCCCGGACCGAACCGCTGTATCTGGCCAATGGCTACATGGGCACCTCCCTCGATTTCGCCGGAGGGATGCTGTTCGAATCGGGTCCCGCGCCGTGCTACGTGCGCGGGGTGTACACCGTGAGTGGTCCCGATAGGATCGATCGCCTGGCGGTTCTTCCTGCCTGGAATCTATTTAGATACGGTCATCCATCGAAAGTTGAACGGTATGTCCGCCGGCTCGATCTCCGCCATGGTGTGCTGCGGACCGAGATGACACTCCGTGAGAAACGGGGAGAAGTGAGTCTGGTGGGGGAGATACTCATGTCGCGAGCCGACCGGCACCAGGGCGCCGTGCATCTCACCGTCACGCCGAACTTTGACGGAGAGATTCAACTGCTGGCGGGTCTGGACGCCCTGCTCGGAAGCGACGCGCTCGCAGAGACCGTCACCGCGGACGACTGTGAGCTGTTCATGCATACCCTGGTACGACCGTACGGACTTGAGGTCTTTCAGGCGCTCTGCTTCGAGCACACTGGCGCGACTCTTGACTTGTACGCTCAACAGAACAGTGCGACGGCGATTCTTACCTTTCACGCGCGGGCTGGTGAAGTGATGCAGGCGACGCAATTATCGAGGGTCGCCACCACCCTGGAAGGATCGGACTCGGTTCATTTGGTGCACGTAAAGTTCGGTTCGTACGAACAAATCCGGGAGCAGCATATTGCAGCGTGGGACGCGCTCTGGCGCACGGATATTGAGGTGGAGGGTGATCCCGAGGTCCAACAATTTGCGCGTGCCGCGCTTTTCTACCTCTGGAGCTCGGTACGCGAAGACGACGAGTGGAGTATCGCTCCGATGGGTCTTTCCGGGAACTTTTATAACGGTCACATCTTCTGGGATGCTGAACTCTGGATGTATCCCAGCCTGTTGGTGACCCAGCCGAGACTCGGAAAGAGCTGCACCTCATACCGCGAACGGACCCTCGGTGCGGCGCGCGCGCGGGCCGCCCAGTCGGGACACTCCGGCGCCCAATTCCCCTGGGAAGGGGGCTTCACCGGAGAAGAAATGACGCCGCCATGGGCCGAAACGCGTGATTTTCAACTTCACATAACGGCTGATGTGGCGATCGGCCAATGGTGGTATTACCTGGTAACGGGGGATCGCGAGTGGCTCAGGCGACACGGTTTTCCGATTATCCGCGAGTGCGCTGAATACTGGATCAGCCGGGTCGAGCACAATCGCGTGGCCGACCGGTACGAAGTGTCGGATGTGGTGTGTGCCGACGAGTATGCCGAGCACGTCAACAACGACGCCTTCACAAATGCATCGGTGCGCAAGGCCCTGCAGATCGCAGTGCGAGCGGCTGATATTCTGGACCTGCCGCCTGCCCCGGAATGGAGCCATGTCGCGGACAGGATGTATATCCCGTACGACGCGGTGAATAGGCGGTACCTCGAGTACGACGGTTTTGACGGGCGTGTGACCAAGCAAGCCGATGTCGAGTTACTTGCCTTTCCGCTGGAACACACGACGGACCGCTCACAAATCGAGCGTGACCTCGACTACTACAGTGCAGTTATCGACCCGCACGGCCCCGCGATGTCGTTTAGCGTGTATTCGATTGTGTCGGCCCACTTAGGACGGGTTCAGGACGCGTATGAATTCTTACGGAAGAGCTTTATTCCTAACACCAAGCAGCCGTTCTGGTCGTTCAGTGAAACGCCGACCAACAACGAGTTCTACTTTTGCACGGGTATCGGTGGGGCGCTTCAGACCTTCCTGTTTGGTTTTAGCGGCCTGCGGCTGCGCGAGGACCATCTGGTCCTCGGCCCCAGTCTGCCGGCCCACTGGCGCGTGTTGCGATTGCGGGGTTTATTCATCCAGGGCGCACGAACCGACATCGAAATCGAACCGGGTCGCACCATCGTGCGGCGACATTTGTCGCAAGGGATCGTGACCGCGGAGATCGACCTGGACTCCGGCGTAGGTTCCTTTACCTGGGATGAGGGCGGCGCTGAGCTTCCGATCGAGATTATGCAGCGCGATGGGGAGGGGTTCAGCACTGTGAGTGCTGCACGCGGCCGGCGGATTCCACTCGCGCAGCATGCCGAGGAGGGAGCGCGGGTCCGCTTGCGAGATGAGGCCGGGGCCGTCTTGCTCGATCTGGCGATTCGACTTCCGAACAGATAGACGGCCCCTCACGTCCCCCAGGCGCAGAGGCCGACCGTGTGGTGAGTCCCGGTCGGGCCGGCCCGCGGCGTCAGCCGCAGTGGCCCGCCGCCTCCGTCGACCTCTCCGGCGGCATTCATGCGGCCCGGTGCGAGTACTCTGGCGGCGGAGCAGCCGCGCGGCTCCGCCCTACCGCGGCTCCGCCCCATAGGAACCCGGCTTTGCACCGTGGAAGTACGTCATTTAGCAGAGAGAATTCCGGCTATTTGACCAATGGCGCGATACCGGTGAGACACATACACTGGTCAGAGCAAAGGTGGGCGCAGTATCAGTCGCTCAGCAAGGTGCAAGGTGCCGCCATTCGGCGGCACCGCAATCACAGGGATCAAGGAGTTCATTTCATGGCAGTGGTTCCGAACGACGCCAGGCTCGAGATCGGTCACGTTCACACTACGGGTGCGATCGAAGCGCACGGCGTCACCAAGAGTTACGGAGATGGGGAGAACGTCACGCAAGTCCTTAAAGGTATCGATCTGGTGATCGAGCGAGGAGAGATGCTCGCCATCATGGGGCCATCGGGATCGGGCAAGAGTACCCTGCTGGGCTGCCTGAGTGGGCTCGATACTGTCACCAGCGGTCGAGTCATCATCAATGGCACGGATATCACGAACATGAGTGAAAACGCGCTGGCGTCGGTTCGCAATCGCAATATTGGATTCGTCTTTCAGACGTTCAACCTGATTGGCACGTTGACCGCGCAGGAAAACGTGGAACTGCCAATCCTGCTCAATGGAAAATCCAAAGTCGATCCTTCGAAGCGGGCCCGCGAGCTACTGGATCTAGTGGGGTTGAGCCATCGCCGGAAGCATCGTCCCACCCAGATGTCGGGAGGTGAGCAGCAGCGCGTCGCAGTGGCACGGGCGCTGGCGAACGACCCCGAGGTCATCTTCGGCGATGAACCAACGGGAAATCTCGATTCGAAGAATGGCGAAGCCGTGATGCGGCTGCTGACCGACCTCAAACTGCAGACCGGAAAGACCCTCATCCTGGTGACGCACGACCCCAATATCGCCGCCCGCTGCGATCGCACTGTCAACATGCAAGACGGGAATCTCACGTCGGAAGGTGTGACTGAAGATCACGCCCCGCGTCGTGCGTAGGAGGCATCGATGAGTGCACTGGCCCTGTACACGCGGTACGCGTTCCGTTCCTTTTTGCGCGGACGAAGCCGCTCGATCTTCGGAGCCTTTTGCGTGGCGGTGGGTATCGCCTCGGTGGTTGCCCTCGGTCTGGTCGGCGGTAACTTTCAAGATGCGGTGACCGGTAACGCGCAGAAGCTGAATCGCGGAGACGTCTCCCTGCAGTTTACCGGCCAGGGGGCAACTCTCCAGGATTATCGATACTTTGCCCGGCTCAAGGCGCAGGGCAAGATCCTAGACTACACCCCGTTTTTGGGCGCGGACGCTATGCTCAAGGACAAAGGCACGAATCAAAGTAATGTGTCGATCGGGAGTTTGATCGGGGTCGATCCTCAGAAATTCCCGTTCTACGACACGATTTC
>JANWJD010000084.1 GCA_025449555.1 Chloroflexota bacterium
AGCAGGATGCTGACCAACCGGATCGCCGCGAGTTTGGCACTGCGTTGGGTCGAAAACGTCGGGCCCACGCAGGAAGGGCATCCGTGCTCGCAGGCACACCGTGTGACGACCCCGCCCGCGCTCGCCAACAACTGCTGATGCACGTTGTAGAGCCGCTTGCTGAATCCGATGCCGCCCGGCACGCGATCGTACATGTAGACCGTGGGGGTTCCGGTGAAGACGGACCGCACCTCCGGCCAGACGGCGACATCGTGCGGATCGCACATCAGAAAAAGCGGTGCCACTTGGCCGAGCACGTAGGCCAGCCCCAGCAAGCCCGACTCCAATTCATTCCGGGGCAGCGTATCCGCCACCGCTGCGGGGACACAAAACCAGTATCCGGTCGTGTGAAAAGTGTCCTCAGGTAGGTGGATGTTGCCCCATCCCACGTTTTCGTGGGTCTGTAACTTGATCTTCTTATAAATGGTCGGCAGATACGTTACTGACAGCTCGCCGTGACTGCGCGTATTGCCCTCATGGTCGAATACCTCGAGTACGGTCACGTTGACTGCCTGCTCTGCATCTGTGTAGTAATCCACATCGACCTGGCGCACGAAGGCCTTTTTCTCATCGAGATCGAGTCGCTCCACCTGATACTGCTGGCCCTCGTGGATGTAGATGGCCTCTTCATGCACCATCGTCGGGGCGGAAACGCGATCGGTCTCACCCACCACCCGGGCCGGCGGGCCTTCGTCGATGATCACGACGTTGTCGGACGCGGCGGTCCGCAGGCTCACGTCCTGCGCCGGAAATGAGTCAGACATCCAGTGCCATACGCCGTCCACGTGATGGAGCACCTCATTCTGGCCCAGAAACGCAAGGATGTCGGCCGTGCTGTCCACGCCAAATTCCTCGCCATCCTGGAACGGCAATTCAAACGCGGCACACTTCACGTGGTTGACCAGGACGATGAGATTGTTCGGGTCGATCAGACCGGCTTCGGGCGAACGCTCGAAGAAGTAATCGGAGTGCGTGACCAGGAATTGATCGAGCGCCGAGCTGCTCGCCACCATGATTGCGAGCGACGCATCATTGCGGCGTCCCGCTCGTCCCATCTGTTGCCAGGCACTCGCGATCGTTCCAGGAAATCCCGTCACCACACATGCGTCGAGCGCGCCGATGTCGATCCCGAGCTCAAGCGCGTTAGTAGCAACCACTCCCCGCACCGATCCGTCCCGCAACCCTCGTTCGATTTCGCGGCGCTGTAAGGGAAGGTAGCCGCTACGATATCCCCGAATCGCGTCCCGTCTGCCACGACCGACGGCATTGCGCAGGTAGCCCAGCAGCAACTCCACTCCCGTCCGCGAGCGGGTAAATACGATCGTCTGGATATTGTTCTGCAGCAGCCGCCCGGCCAGATCGCTGGCCGTCAACCGGGAGCTCGCCCGTAAGCCGAGTTGCCGGTTCACAACCGGCGGATTGTACAGGATGACATGCTTCCGACCACGCGGCGCGCCGTTCGAGTCGATCAGCGTCACGGGCTCACCCAGGATTCGCTCGGCCAGTTCCGCCGGATTCGCGATCGTGGCCGAACAGAAAATGAACTGTGGATTCGACCCGTAGTAGCGACAAATCCGCTTCAGGCGCCGCAATACATTTGCCACGTGGCTTCCAAACACGCCTCGATAGACGTGCAGCTCGTCGATCACGATGTATTGCAGATTCTCAAACAATCGGAACCAGCGTGTGTGATGCGGCAGGATCCCGGTATGCAGCATATCCGGATTCGTCACCACGATGTGTCCTGCGTCCCGGATCGCCTTCCGGGCGGTTTGCGGCGTATCCCCATCATAGGTGTGCGTCTTGATGTCGACGCCCAGCGTGTCGACCACTCCCAGCAACTCGCTCACCTGATCCTGGGAGAGCGCCTTGGTGGGAAATAGGTACAGAGCTCGCGCCGTGTCATCGGCCAGAATCGCGTTCAGGACGGGCACGTTGTAGCACAGCGTCTTCCCGGAAGCCGTGGGCGTGACCACCACGACATTCTCTCGACGCTGCACCGCCTCCACCGCGCTGCGCTGGTGGCTGTACAAACGGTTGATGCCGCGTGCCGCGAACGCTTCTAAGAGCCGCCGGTCCACGAATTCGGGAAAATCCGCGTACTCTGCCTGAGCAGCCGGAAGCTGTCGATAAGAAGCGATATTGGCGGCGATGCCTGGGTCGTTGAGCAATTGCTCGACGACCTGATCCACGTTCACCGGCCGGCCGCCCTTCTAGCTCAGTCCGTCTGAGAGTTTCATGGTACCGTGCCTGCCCGCGAATGTCATTAATTTCCGCTAAATTGAACCTCACTCGGCTGGCGTTGCAGGTCCTTGCCCAGGCATCCGGCAAGCAACGCCATCCGGATGTACAATCCGTTCTGCGCCTGACGGAAGTAAGCCGCGCGTCGATCGGAGTCCACCTCGACTGTGATTTCGTCGACCCGAGGCAACGGGTGCATGACGATGGATGCCGGCTTCATCCGTTCCACCATTTCCCGGTCGATCACATACACGCCCTGCGCGGCTCGATAATCGTCCGCCCGATCGCCGAAGCGTTCCTTCTGAATGCGCGTCTGATACACCACATCCACCTGTCCGATGATCGCCCGGAGATTCGTTTCCTCCTGAAACCAGACATCATGCCGGGCCAGGTACTCTTTGATGTCCTGTCGCATGCGGACGACCTCAGGCGCCACCAGGTGGATACGGATGTTGCGATACTTGGCCAGCAAGTAACACAGTGACCGTGCGGTGCGACCGTTTGCCAGATCTCCCACCACCGCGATATCCAGCTCATCAAGCCGCCCGAGTTCCTTCTGAATGGTGTAGAGATCGAGGAATGCCTGCGTGGGGTGCTGGCCGGTACCGTCTCCAGCGTTGATGATCGGCACCCGTGACACATCGGCTGCCCGCCGCGCCGCTCCACTTTCGTAGTGTCGCATGACGATCACGTCGGCGTATCCGTTCATGATTCTAATCGTGTCCTCGAGCGTCTCCCCTTTGGAAACCGACGAGAACTGACGGGCGTTCTCGGTCGAGATCACACTGCCGCCCTGGCGCAACATGGCGGTCTCGAACGAGAAGCGCGTGCGGGTACTCTCCTCGTAAAACAGGCTCGCCATGATCTTGCCGTCCAGGAGCTTGGATCCGCCTTCCCACACCACGTGCTCCATTTCGCCGGCGATATCGAATAATTCCTCGAGCATGGCTCGGTTGAATTCCTGTGCTTCCACGATGTAGTGCAATCTCACCGATATTTCTCCTTGGAGACAACGGGCGTTGGCATGACCTCAGGGATTCTACGCGCGCTGAGCGGCTGCCCACAACGCGACCGAGAATCACTCGACTTAAGATGAAGGAATGGATCGACCCTTGGCTGAAACCTCTGTCGACTCGTTGAACCTCCGGCCGGGTCGCGCCGGCGACCGCGCAGGCATGCTCCGCATCACGGAGGGAGTCTGGGACGGTACCGATTACGTGCCCTATCAGTGGCAGCACTGGCTCGACGACCCGTCCGGCTACCTGTGCGTTGCCACCTGGAATGACCGCGTAGTCGGCCTGCAGCACGTCGGCGTGCAGGCCGATGGAACTGCCTGGCTGGAGGGCATCCGCGTCGACGAGATTGTGCGCGGGCGTGGCATCGGAGCCGCCCTGCTTCAGCATGGTCTGGGTTGGGCGCGCGACGCCGGTTGCACGGTCGCTCGCCTCTCTACCTCCAGCGAAAACGCATCCAGCGTTCGAATTGCGCGCAAAGCAGGTATGAGGGAAGTAGCCTCCTTCGACGTCCTGGCCGGCCCGCCATCACCGGTCTCCGCACCGGACCTTCCAGTCCGTCTGGCCCACCCGGGGGATCTCGCGGCGCTGAAACACCTGCTCCTCCACGAATGGAACACCGCTGAATCCAAAGCGTTCTACACCGAAGGCTGGACCGCGTATCGACTCACCGCCGAGCGCATCGACCTGCTGGTCGCAGTGCATGCGATAGTAGTGGTCGCATCAGACGGCATCGACGCGGTCGGCATTGCGACGGCCTCGGTCGGTCGGCCGGTCCTCCGGCTGGGATTCCTCAACGGGACCTTGGAAGGGAAAAAATCAGTCGTGGCCTGGATCCAGCGACAGGCCTCCTCCGCCTCGATCGCCCACATCCGAGCCACCCTCCCGCGCGACCCCACCACCGAGGCCGTCCTACAACCGCTCGGTTTCGCGCCCGGTTCCGGCTTCGCCATGGTCCTCTTGGAGACCCAGCTTTAACCGCCAACGACGACTCGCCAATAACGACTCGCCGGCATCGATCGCGCCATATGAATCCGGAAGGGCGGTGCGATCCGGTAGGGCCGGAGGTCTCCGGTAGGGCCGGCCCGCGGCCGCCAGGCCGCAGTGGCCCGCCGCCTCCACGTCCTCCGTCTGACCTCTCCCCTCGATCCGACGCCCGCTCCAAGTCGAGACAAATATAAGAACGACCGGGTGAACGCGACATCAATGAAACCGGCCGCCATTCGAAAGCATAACGTAAGAAACGTAACGAATTTGTAAGTCCTGGGTGAGACGATCGAAGTTCGGGCCGGTGACAGGTTCGTCACTTCCGCCTGCCAGAACCCCTTGATTTCCTCATAGCCACACTACGAACCCAGGGACTCTTCGTGGCCCTATTGCTCTTATTCGCGTTTGTATCGGGTCTCCTCACCATCTTTGCGCCTTGCGTGTGGCCACTCCTGCCCGTGGTTCTCTCTGCGTCGACTGTCGGAAATCGCCGGAGTCCACTCGGCATCGTGTTGGGCTTGATGGGCAGCTTTGGCCTCGTCACCCTCGGGGCTTCCTACGCCGTCCAGTCACTTCATGTCGACCCCGACAAGCTCCGATTGTTCGCGGTCATCGTGATTGCATACCTGGGGATCAGCATGCTGATCCCTGACCTGGAGCGGGTTCACCAGATCGTGCTCGGTGGAGCCGTTCGCGCCATCCGCCCCGCCCCAGCCGCCCCGGCCAGAGGTCTGGGAAGCGGCGCGCTGCTGGGTATCTCACTTGGGATCGTCTGGTCGCCCTGTGCGGGGCCAATCCTCGCCACGATCACGGCCCTGGCCGTCACAGCACGCGTCAGTACCGCATTGGTTTTTGTGACGTCGGCCTACCTGGTCGGCGTTGGTATCCCGCTCTTCGCATTCGCATACGGCGGGCAGAGATTACTCAGGAGGCTCACCATCTTGAAACGGTTCCCTCGACACGCACACCGGGTTTTTGGCATGGTCATAGTGCTGACCGCGCTCGGCATCTACAGCAATTACGACAAGGTACTGGCCGCCAGGCTTTCAGATCTTACCCCGCAATACAGCGGGGCCTTGATCGCGTTCGAGCGCGATCGAATCGTGACGCAACGACTCGCCCTGTTGAACCAGCGTACCCGCTCCGCTACCGATGCTGCGCAGCATCGACGGACTACATCCTGCCCCAAAAACCTGTGCGATCAACACTACCGAGCACCGGAATTTGTGGGCATCAGTCACTGGCTCAACACGGCGCGGCCGCTCACGATGCGGAGCCTGCGAGGCAGGGTCGTACTGATTCACTTCTGGACGTTTGACTGTATCAACTGCATCCACACGCTCTCGAAGGTGGAAGGCTGGTACGAGAAATATCGAAAGAATGGCTTCGTCGTGATCGGCGTCCATTCACCCGAGTTCGCCTACGAGAAGGTCACGAGCAATGTCCAGGCTGCCTTGGGACGCTTCAACATCCGTTATCCCGTGCCTCAAGACAACGATTTACGAACGTGGGACGCGTTTCAAAATGCATTCTGGCCGGCAGAATATCTGATCGACGCTCACGGCTTCGTTCGGTTCACCTATGCCGGAGAAGGAAACTACGGCAACACCGAAACGGCGATCCGTGATCTCCTCGGTGAAGCCGGGCATCACGTGTAACGTGGCTGTCGCTATCGAGGGCTCGGTACAGCGTCGGTGTGAACGTGTCTTCGACCGGTGGGAGACAGTCGATTGCAGTGCAAGCCTGGAGCCAACCCGTCACCGTGAGGTCTTGATCGCCGGCATCGGGGAAATGGCCACCCTAGGCGGCCCCTGCTTGTGTGTAGGCGTTCGGAGTAGGGACGACCGCGGGGCCGACGCATACGACGGCCGGTTGCAGAGCCGCAACGGGATTCCCGTACATCCGGCGATACTCAATCACGCATACCAGCACCAGGAGTTCCGGCACGGCGCACATGGTCAGGAAGAACAGCCCGAGGAACACGATCAGGATTCCCATGGTGTCTCATCTCTTTCCGCCCGGCCGAGCTAGGGCTACGGGATATCGGTATCATCTCCCGCCCGTCTTACCAGCTGAGATCGTGGCTTACGGGAACCTTACACGGCGAGTGCGAGCTATCAACCGTCTCGCAGGTGCTCCACTGCGGGCGCGGGCTCAGACCGCTCAGCTGCCGAGGTTGGTCTATACCCGATTTGCCGACAGGGCAGAGATGGTTGAGACGCAAAACGGGACCATGTACGTCAGGCACATCTTCAAGATCACAAGCGACGTAATCGATCCCCGGAGTAAAACGTCACCCTGATTGATGAGTATCAGAAGCGAACCCACGATCACGCTGATAGCCAGGGAGCGCCGAAAAACCGACGGGTACAGGATCGCGCACTGTACACACAGCAGCTTCTCGGACGTTCGGTCGAAACTGTAGACCGCTCGTCGGTTCCCATGGGGACATCGATGCTCTGAACTCTTGGCGATGTGGGAGGAGTCCTCGGTTTCGATCTGCCCCATAAGCCACTACCTCGCCGTGCGTATTCGCTCTGCCAGGACGGTCGGTCGGTCACGACCTCACCACTTCACGCTTTGTGACCGGTCGTTTACAACTCCGGCCCGACCTTTACCTTCTCGCAACCTCGGCATATACTATTCCTCGGATTGTACGCGCGGCGGGCAACTTGACTCCCCCTATGCCGAGGACCCTCCCGCCGATCGCGGTTTAGAAGTGAGGTCGGAGATGACTGTGGCGGACTCGAAAGTCGAGTGGAAAATCAGCGGAGAGGAAGTGGTCAGTTGCAACTGTGCCTGGGGATGCCCCTGCCAGTTCAACGGCTTACCGACTACCGGCCGGTGCGAGGCCTTCCTCGCCTGGGACATCCACGAGGGCCACTACGGTGACACGCGACTCGACGGGGCCAGGTTTGCCCGCGTGTACTCCTGGCCTGGGTCTATTCCTGAGGGCGACGGCACCCGTCTCTTGATTCTGGACGAACGCACCTCACCCGAGCAGCGTGACGCGCTCGTCGCTCTGGAAAGTGGTCAGCAAGGCCATCCGTACTTCGAGATCTTTGCTGCGGTCTGCCCGCACACGGCGGACACAGTGGTCGCTCCGATTGAGATCGAGGTCGACCGGGAGCAACGTCGCGCTCGGGTAAGTATCCCCGGCGTGGGTGAGTCCGCAATCGAGCCGATCAAGAACCCGGTCACAGGCGAAGCCCACCGGGCACGTATCGACTTGCCCAACGGGTTCGAATATAAACAGGCAGAAATGGGAAATACGGTCTCCTGGAGGGTGACCGCGGGTGCTCCCATGCAGATGGAGCACGAGAACACATACGCCCAGCTGAATCCTTTTGATTGGAGTAGCGACGGCACGAGCCGTTGAGTCAGACTGTTCCGACGACCGGAAACCGACAATTGCCTGATTGATGCACACGCCGGGACAAAACATATGAAATCATCGACTTCCGATGGAGCGACCGGCGCGCGAACTGTATTCACTCGCGACCGGATGACACCCGCTGCAGTCTTGTTGCTGCTCGCGGCTCTGGCCTGGGTGGGCGTGCTTATCTGGGCTCGCTCCCCGTCGATGATGGACGCCATGCCTGGGCCCGTGGCCCCAACTCGCGCCACCCTCTTCGCGGCCATGTGGCTTGTCATGATGGCCGCCATGATGCTGCCCGCTGTCACTCCGATTGTCCTGCTCTTCCGCACCGTGCAGCGAAGCCGTGTCGCCCGTGGCAACCTCGCAGTTCCGACCAGTTCCTTCGTCGGAGGCTATCTCCTGGTATGGCTGGCAGCCGGTGTCGCGGCGTTTCTGATATACGCGCTCGTGCAAAGCGTCTCCCCGCGTCTCCATGCCGACACCGGATGGCTCCCCTATGTCGGAGGCGTCATCGTCGTGCTGGCCGGGATCTATCAGCTCACGCCACTCAAAAACGTCTGCCTACGCCACTGCCGTTCGCCGATTCACTTCCTGATGCACGGGTGGGGCGAAGGCAAGCTCGGCGCATTCCGCACCGGCGCCGGCCACGGTCTTTTCTGTCTGGGGTGCTGCTGGGGAATCATGGCCGTGCTCTTCGTCGTCGGCCTGATGAACCTCGGCTGGATGGCGGCCTTGAGCCTGGTCATTACGATCGAGAAATTGGCGCCGCGCGGCGTGACCATCGCCCGAGGTGTGGGTGGTCTCTTCATCGCATTGGGCGCCTTGATCGCCTTCTGGCCTTCAGCATTTGCTCCCGCCGGCCTCACCATGGGAAACACCATGTCCATGGGATCTCCGAGCCGGCCCGTATCGACTGTGACGGCCGGCCCGTACCGGCTCACACTTCGAGTGGGAATGGCTGAGCAGTTGCTTACACCGGCCGTCGCGAAAGGGACCCACGCACGATCTGGAGAGATCATGCTTGGAATGTCGGCCGGTCAGCCCATAACGATGAACGATAGGTCGAATCTGCGCCATGTCGAGGTGCGAATCGTCGACCGCGCCATGGGGATGCTCGTCCGCAATGCGCGAGTTTCGGTGCAGCTCGGCCCGAGCCACATGTCTACCCAGTCGATTCCGCTCATGCCGATGTACGGAATCATCCAGGGCCGCAAGGACTACCATTACGGCGCCAACATTTCCATCTCCCCGGGACAATATACGGCACACGTGCGCGTCAACAACGTCCGCGCGAGCTTCCCGATCCGCGTCCACTAAGAGCCAGACTAACCCGCTCACCCGTTCGGTGTTCCCGCACCACACTGACACACGCCGAGCCCTCGTAGGGAACGGCCGGCGCGCCGTCCCACCCCGACCACGCGTGCAGAACACAAGGACCTCATTCCCCACTCCCATTTCCCCCGGCAAACGTTGTAGCGTTGACCCTTGTGGCCAACCCGTTGTCCGAAGCGGCCGTTGTAGCGTTGACCCTTGTGGTCAACCCGTTCTCCAACGTGTTCATGCGCCGCGATCTCTCGGGAACTGCCCTGGCCTATAACGACTGCACCCAATCCCTCAACGCTGCCTCCGTATTCCAGAAAGCGAGGTGTCGCCAGGGAATTGACTCCGGGTCAAAGCTGGCGAACTCCAGCGCTTCGCTTCCCCCGGTCGGCTCGGTCAAAGCCTCCGCCAGGTACACGATCAGGACCGTCGGCGCCTCGCGACGCGAGTAGATATTCAGTAGTCCAGTGATTCGTACATCCATGTGCAGCTCTTCAAATGTCTCCCGACGTGCCGCTTCTTCCACTGTTTCACCCATTTCCATGAACCCTGCAGGAAAGGTCCAGGCACCCAGACGCGGTTGAATCGCCCGACGCAACAACCACGCCCGTCCGTCCCGAGTCGGCACCACACCCGCCACCACCTTGGGATTGATGTAGTGGATCTCCTCGCAGACAGTGCAGACCAGCCGCTCTCGCTGTTCGACCACGACGTACTGCGGTGCCAGTGGTTGGCCGCAGCCGGAACAGAAACGTGGAGGTGAGTTATACATTTAATGGCGTGCGTGGGAACGGTTCTTGCTGCGGTCACGGTCACCTGCACACTTGCCCGAACCATCAGGAGGCCCGCCAGTGAAAGTCACCATTTCAGCTCGACAGTTCGAACGGTCCGGGCGGTTAGGACCTTTGTGCCTGGCATGTGGAAACAAGCAGCGATTCTGGGTGGAGCGTCCGGACGGCGTGCAACTGGCAGACCTGTGCGACGTATTAGATGACAATGTTCGCGTTCGGGCGTGTGGACGGTGTCGTTCTCGACATTCCCTTGTCATGGCGCGGGTAGATTGATGCAGCGCGAAACTGTATGGTTGCAGCGCGGCCGCCGGTTAACCCCGTCTGCAAGTTTCCGATCGCACTCATCGCAATAGTCACGCTGCCACGGCCCGGGGCATACGAGCCAATATGCACGGTCACGCCGTGATTTTGATCGTGCTTTAGCCACCGAACAGTGTTGCCAAGGGGTGCACCGGGGGTGCTGAAGACTGCTGCCAGGCGAACGCTGGATGGGGCGGACATCTGAATGGTGACTGGTAAACCTGGCGGAGCGCTGAACCGCATGTACCCCTGTGTCCACGGCTGCAACACCACTGCGTCGTGTCCGGTGGCCGGCGTTTCGAACGGAAAGCTCGTCACTGTCGGGTAGGTCGATCGGGGTGACACGAAGTGATTGCGCAGTATCCCCCTGTATCCGTAGAGCCCAGCATCGTTCAAGACCTGCGCCACGGACCAGTGGGCAAAGGCATCAACGCAGGTTCCACGTTTCTCGCGACGCAACACGGCGTCGATTCCGCGCATGCCGGACTGGCGATTGCGTACGAGGTCGCGCGTAAATCGCGGTCCGTACTGCCCGGCGAGATAGGCTACAAACATTCCGGCCCGGCCGTACGAGACCGGTCCGAACTGGCGCAAAAACTCAGCACTCTCAGTCATCGAAGTCAGTGGCCAGCCTGGGTCGGAGGCGGCAGCCTCCAGGCGCAGTTGGTCACGTGGAGTCCAGAACCCATTCGCCAGCTGGGCATAAAAAGAGAGCCCTTCATTCAGCCACACCTGCTGCGGCGCTACACCTCTATCGAGCACTCGAATCCGGAAATCGATCAGGTGCTGTAGTTCGTGCGCAAGTGCCTCTTGCACATCAGCCATTCTGTTCGGGTCCGGCATGGACACAAGCGAACGCACGTACAGAAAATTGCCGTGGTTGGAATGCGCAGCCACGCCCGGCGCTGGAGCCAGGTCGCTTTCATTGAAGTACCCAAAGGTCGTTCCACTGAACGGGGCCATGACAATGGTCACCGCGTGCAAGCCGCGCGGTGCACCAAAATCCTGTATATCAGTGGGGAATATGCGTTTGTCGAAGGCATGGATCAAGACCTCGGCCTCGCGCGGCGCCAGTTGAGACTGACCGCAGTTGAAAACGGTAGCGCGCGTGCCCACTGCGACCTGATCGCATGCAATGCGCTTATAAACACCATTGTCCACCACCCAGAACGTCCTTTCCGGCTCTGAGGCACGAACGGGCACTGCAGGAGAAATCACTCCCGTCCAGAGCACCGCGCCCGTGATTGCGGCAACGACGGCCCAGTGTACGGCCCGACGGCACGCTCGAAAAATATGCCCGATCCTCACCAACACACCCGCCAACCGTCGTAGCGTCGCCCCTTGTGGGCGACCCCCGGTTGGCGCCGACCCGCCTGGCCAATCCCGCATCCGTAGCGTCGCCCCTCGTGGGCGACCCCCGGTTGGCGCCGCGCAACGACATGGGAGACGTTCCAATCGACTCTCCACCGACAACGTCCTCAGACCGGAACCATCATACAAGGCGCCCTGGAACTCCCACCCGGGTTGGTACAATCATGCCACTGCTATGAACGATTATCGCTCCCCACCTTCGCCTGCTTCTTCCGACTCGTATGACGTCATCGTGGTGGGTACGGGCCACGCCGGATGCGAGGCTGCTCTCGCCGCCGCGCGTATCGGCTGTCGCACCGTCGCCTTCACCATGAACCTCGACAACATAGCTCTCATGCCCTGTAATCCCTCGGTGGGCGGCCCGGGCAAAGCCCATCTGGTGCGAGAAATAGACGCCCTGGGTGGAGAGATGGGCCGAAACACCGACCGCACCAGCGTCCAGATCAGGATGCTCAACACCAGCAAGGGGCCCGCTGTCCAGGCCCTACGGGCACAGAGCGACAAACGGGCCTACTCTCAATCGATGAAGTCGGTCCTCGAAGAGCAGCCGCGGTTGGATGTAAAGCAAGCAGTGGTCGACGATCTCATCATCGAACACGATCAGGGCGTACCGCACGTGGCGGGTATCATCACTAGCACCGGCACACGGTACTTCGCCCGCGCCGTCGTGTTGACCACCGGCACGTTCCTCAAAGGACGAATCATAATCGGAGAGCAGTCATATCCGGCGGGTCGCGCCGGTGAGTTTCCCGCCGACAGTCTGTCCGGCTCCCTGGCCCGTTGCTCGTTCCGACTCGGACGCCTCAAAACGGGAACGCCGCCGCGTATCGACGGCCGGACCATCGACTACAGCCTCACGTCGTTGCAGCGTGGTAGCGACTCGCCCCTTTTTTTCAGCCACGATGCTCGCGAGGCGTATCGGAATGCTCGCATGTCGTCTCCCGATGCCCGGGCGCCCATCGCCGACTTCGAAGCCGCGCGGCACGGGTCCGATCCAGCGTGGCGATCACAGCTCCCCTGTCACCTGGTTCAAACCACGCAGGAAACCCACGACATCATTCGAGCCAACCTGCATCTGGCGCCCATGTACAACGGCGGGATTACAAGTGTCGGTCCGCGCTACTGTCCCTCGATCGAGACCAAGATCGTTCGCTTTGCCGAAAAGCAGTCTCATCTGCTCTTTCTAGAACCCGAAGGCTGGAAGACGAGAGAGGTATACGTGCAGGGAGCAAACACCAGCCTGCCGGAAGACGTGCAGGGCGCCATGCTGCGCAGTATTCCAGCGCTGCGTCGCTGTGAGGTCATGCGCGCCGGATACGCCATCGAATATGACTACCTGCCCGGTACGCAGGTCTATCATTCACTCGAGTCAAAGCCGCTTCGAAACCTCTATCTTGCCGGCCAGATCATCGGCACCACCGGCTACGAAGAAGCGGGGGCACTCGGCATCATGGCCGGTATCAACGCGGCCCGGCGTGCTCGATCGCAAGACGAAGTGGTGTTGCGGCGCGATCAGGCCTACATCGGGGTACTGATCGACGATCTTGTCACCAAGGAAATGGACGAACCGTATCGGATGCACACGTCACAGGCTGAGTTCCGGTTGCTCTTGCGCCAGGACAATGCCGAAGAGCGGCTCGGTGCCCTGGCGTTTGATCTCGGCCTGGTCGACGAACAGCGCCACCGCCGGCTCGAGGACCGTCGACGACAGATCGAGACGATTGTCAGCGGTCTCGACGATTCGTGGCTCCGGTTTGACCGCGAGACCACCCGGCGACTGGACGTGCTGGGCTGCCGGCCGACCAGGCAGAACGTGCGCGCGCGCGACTTCCTCTGCCGTACGGACGTGCACATCGGCATGCTGCAGGAACTGGGGCTCGTGCCGTCCGAACTTTCCGACGAGGTGGCTCGTGAGGTCGAGACTGCGGTGAAGTACGCGGGTTACGTGGCTCGCCAGGAAGGCGAGGTGAAACGCCTGCGCCGCCTCGAGGATCGGGTGATTCCTCCTGACGTACAGTACGACTCGGTCCGCGGCTTGCGCGCCGAAACGATGGAACGATTGTCCAGAATTCAACCGCGAACCATCGGGCACGCTTCTCGGATTGCAGGAGTAACCGCGTCTGACATTTCCGTTCTCCTGGTCCATCTGGAGCAGATTCGCCGTCAACCTGTGCAAGGGTAAGCGGTGCGGGCGCAGGTCGTGCTGCTGCGTGACGGCCACATCTTGATGGTGCGCCATTCGCACGCCGACCGCGCATATTGGGTTCTTCCTGGTGGCGCGGTCGAACCTGACGAGGACGTCGCTGCTGCCGCCGTGCGCGAGGTTCTGGAGGAGACCGGCCTCTCGATTTCACTCGAACGGTTACTCTTCGTCGACGGTCCGCGTGTGGTGGGCGACCATGCCATTAAACAGCCGCGCTACACCTACCTGGGGCGCATCGTTGGCGGCGAGTTACAACAGATTGTGGACCCTCGCGGCGGAAATCCGGGGAAAGGCTGCCTCACCGGCGCAATGTGGAAACCGTTCGACTGCACAGACTTCGACGCGGCCACGCGCGACACACTCCGGCTGGTCGCCCGTTCACTCGACTTCAGGGCCGAACAATAACCCAGTCCCGCCTTGGGCTTGACTTCCGCCCTCAGACCTGGACGGATTCAGCCGACCATCGCTACAATTCGTTCCTCATCGCCACAACTCTCGGCGATATTCGTAGGGGACGGCCCCCGCGCCGTCCCACCGGTATTGTATGAGGGGACCAGAGCAGATCACCACGCCGGGCGATCCCTACCTATATCAGAGAATGTCAAGATGGCCTCACCGGTTGCTTCCGGCGTGGCGCCGCGAAGCGGCATGGGAGACTCCATCGCCGAGGCCTGTCGATCCTCAGGCATAGACGTTTCGAAAACACTTCCATCGCCACTATGCGACATGCTTGACTGATAGGCGACTCCGTACTCATCCAGCAATGCTGTCCAGCTCTACCACGTCGTACTCCGACAGGGTCAGCGCAGCTCCGGCAACGTTCTCACGCAGATGTGCCACAGACGATGTGCCGGGAATGAGCAGGATGTTCGGGGAGCGCTGCAGCAGCCACGCCAGGGCGACGGCGATCGGTATGGTGTTGAGCCGGGTGGCGACCGATGCCAGTGTCCCTGATTGCAGTGGGGAGAACCCACCGAGCGGGAAGTAGGGCACATAGGCGATTCCCTGGGCCGACAGTGAGTCGATCAAGGCATCGTCGACTCGATGGACCAGGTTGTAGAAATTCTGTACGCATACGATCGGCGCGATGGACTGTGCTTCCTCGATCTGCTCGGCAGAGACGGTACTGATACCGAGCTGCCTGATCAATCCCTCGTGCCGCATCTGCGCCAGCGCGGTGAACGGTGCGGCGATCGAATCAGGATCTGGGCTGCCGAATCCCCCGACGCGCAGATTGACGACCTCGAGCACGTCGAGGCCGAGGTTGTCCAGATTGTCGCGCACCGCCCGGCGCAGCTGCTCAGGAGACCGCGCATGCGGCCAGCCGCCCTCGGCGTCACGTGACGCTCCGACCTTCGTGACAATGTGCAATGAGTCCGGGTAGGGGTGCAGGGCTTCCTTGATGATCTGGTTGGTCACATGTGGGCCGTAGTAGTCGCTGGTGTCGATGTGCGTGATGCCCATGTCCACCGCTTCGCGCAGGACGGCGATCGCGGCGTCGCGGTCCCTGGGTGGCCCGAAGACGCCGGGACCCGCCAGCTGCATCGCGCCGTACCCCATCCGAGTAACCGTCAAACCCTCCGCCATGGTGAACGTTCCACCGGGAAGTGTCGTCATTGCCATGAGCATTCCTTTCCTCGTTTTCAAAGCGCCGTGAGAGGGACACGCCACGTCCCTCGGGCGACTGCGTCAACCTCTGATGATTCCATAGTCCACCAAATGTCTCCACGCGTGAGCTCGCCCGTCCCCCTCTCCTGCGCCGCGGGGGAGGGGCTAGGGGAGGGGGTCTCTACGCCCCCAGCAGACGCGGTTGGTACGCGCGCACGGTCAGCGGCTTCGTATCCAGTTCGGCCACATCGTTCAGTCGCCAGATCCGCCTGGCCAGCAGCGAGGTGACGTATCGCTCCCGCTGGATCGTCCCCTCGATGATGAGCGACGAGCTGCCATTGACGACGAGACGGTAGTCGCGATACACGTTCGGAAAGACCGCAACCGGCAGTTCACCCTCTTCGTCGGCCAGCACGAGAAATGTCATCCCCTTGGCAGTCGGAGGCTGCTGGCGGCTGATGACGATACCGGCTGTTCGCACCAGCGCACCGGGCGCTCGACCCTCGAGCTGTCCGATGGACAGGACCCGCGCGCGTTGGAGCGAGCGGCGATAAAACGACATGATGCTGTACCGGGCTGATGCTCCCTGCAGCGTAAAGTCGATGCCGGCGACATCCAGTTCCGTCAACGGTGGCAGCTCCGGCAGGGCCGCGTCCTCCGTGCGCAGCAGGGAACGCGTGTGCGTTTCCTGATTGCGGGGCACGGTCTGCACCACCTCCTCCAGTTGCCACAGGAGCGCTCGACGGTTGAGGCCGAGGGTATCGAATGCGCCGACGGCGATCAGGTTCTCCGCCGCGTCCCGATGTGTGGAAGTCCGGCGCCAGAAATCGGTAAACGACGAGAAGGATCGGCGACCGCGCGCCTGGACGATTTCGTCCGCCGTCTCCTCGGTTATTCCCTTGACCTGCATCAGACCCATGCGAATCGCTCCGTGTTCCACGGCATACCGGGCAACGCTTCGATTTATGTCAACCGGCAGCACCCGTATCCCCCATTTGCGCGCTTCCTCGATCACGGTTTGGGTTGGGTAGTAACAACACGGCTCATTCGAAAGAATGGCGGCCAGAAATTCCGCCGGGTAATACACCTTGAGAAAGGCGGTCTGATACACCGTCTTGGCAAATGCGGCGGCATGGCTCCGACAGAAACCGTACCCCGAGAAATACGCAATGGCCTCATACATGTCTTTTGCTAACTCTCGATCGCGTCCACCCTTCACCGCGCTTTCGACGAATGCATCGCGACATACGTCCATCTGCGTCTCGGTCCGGTAATGCGACATGGCCCGGCGTAGCCCGTCGGCATCCGCATACGACAGTCCCGCGAAATCGTGCGCCACCTGCAATACCTGCTCCTGGAAGATCACGACTCCCAGCGTGTCGCGGAGACATCTCTCCAGGCTCGGATGTGGATAGGTCACCTGCTGCCGCCCCAACCGGCGCTCGACGTAGGGATCCACCATCCCGCCCTGGAGTGGTCCGGGACGAAACAGCGCGATCTGGATAATCAGGTCGCCGAAGGTGCGGGGCTGTGAACGTGCCAGCAGCGCCCACTGCCCTGGGCTCTCTACCTGAAAGATGCCGATGGTTTTTGAGGAGCAAATCAGATCGTAAATCGCCGGATCGTCCAGCAGGAGATCGTCGATCGGCACGGTGATCCCCCGACTCCGCTCGATCCCGCGGACCGCCTCGTCGACGATGGAAAGCGTTCGAAGTCCGAGGATATCGAACTTGATCAATCCCAGCAGCTCGACATCATCCTTGTTGAACTGGCAGACACGTACCCCACTGGTCGCATACTCCAGCGGCACGACGTCGACCAATGGCTCCGCGGTGATCAGCATCCCGCCGTTGTGCAGTGAGAGATGGCGCGGGTAGCCATCCAACTGCTCGCACAGTTCGAGCACCATACTCAACGGCGTCCCTCCTGCTGCCACATCTAGTGCACGTCCAGGTGGGATGGTGGGCACTGGCTTGTCCACGCTCGCTACGGGTCCGTCCTGTAGGGCGGGGCCGCGAAGCAGTGCCCCGCCGCCCCGTTCCATCGCGATTGCAGAACCTCCACGTTGATCCTGCACTAGGGAACTGTCGCTCTGTGCCGGCACGGGAAGTGACGTCCCGGTGACTGCTCCCGCCAGCTCCAGTTCTTCGCGCATGTGGCTGACCCCTCGATAACTGAGTTTCCCGGCCAGGTGGTCGATCAGCGATGGAGAAAAACCCATGGCCTTCGCCACATCTCGAAAGGCGGAACGTGAGCGGTAGGTAATGACGTTCGCCACCATGGCGGCATGCTCGGTGGTGTAGCGTTCCTGGATATAGGTAATAACCTCATCACGCCGTCGCGAGTCAAAGTCGATATCGACATCGGGCATTCCGACGCGACCTGGATTGAGAAAGCGCTCGAACAGGAGATTGTTCGCCAGTGGATCGACCGCGGTAATACCCAGCACGTAGGCCACGATCGAATCGGCGGCCGATCCCCGACCGGCACACCGGATCCCGCGCTCCCGAGAAAAACGGACGATATCCCATACGCAGAGGAAAAACGAGGCAAGTCCCATCTCCTCAATCACCGAAAGCTCGTGCGC
Source organism: Chloroflexota bacterium (assembly GCA_025449555.1). Taxonomy (GTDB): domain Bacteria; phylum Chloroflexota; class UBA5177; order UBA5177; family UBA5177; genus JANWJD01. Next base: position 17,840 of record JANWJD010000084.1, read on the forward strand.
CAGTTGTTTGCTCACCGCGGGTGTCAGTGGACGGTAGAGCCGGCGAACTCCTTCCTGACAGAGTCGATAGAGCTGAGAGAAGGCGGTTTCCCCTTCCGGCACCGGGAAATCCGGCGGACGGCAGGTGACGGCCAGCAGCTCGAGATTGCAGGAATCGGCTATTTCCTCGGAAGCGGCGGCACAGGCGTCGAATACCTCGTCAGGCAAGCCAAAGGTGGCTCGCATCTCCTCCGCCGACTTGAGGTAGTACTCGCCGTTGGGGTGCCGCACCTCGCTCCATTCGTCCAGGGTGGTCCGTGTCCCGATGCATGCCATGACATCGCGCACGCGGTATTCATCGGGATGGGCGTAATGAACGTCGTTGGCAATGGTGCAGCCTACCCCCGTGCTCGCCGCCACGTCTCGCAGCGCGTCGACCAGCGCAGTATCGTCCGGCAGGAGATGATGCTCGAGTTCGATCCAGAAGTCGCGGCCGAAGACGGCGAGATAGCGCTCGACCGCCTCGATTGCCCCCGCTCTGTCGCCTTTCAGCAGGAGTGACGGAATCTCGCCACGACGGCAACCGGACAGCGCGATCAAGCCTCCGGCATGAGCCGCCAGATCGGAGAACGTGATCTGGGGATCGTCCTGGTAGTCAAGCTGCGCTCTGGTGACGATGCGGCAAAGATTGCCGTAACCACTCCGGTCATCTGCCCGCAGTAGCAGGTGCGGGTTGGCGTTCGCATCGTCCGGCCCTTCTATTCGGAGGCGTATCTCCACCCCGACAATGGGCTTGATACCATGCGCCCGAGCGGCGTGAATGAAGCGGACTATGCCATACAGCCCGTGATGATCGGTGAGCGCGAGCGCGGACATGCTCAGATCTCGGGCTCGGCGGAGGAGACGATCGGGCGGAGATGCACCATCCAGAAAGCTGAAATTGCTATGAACGTGAAGCTGGATCATCAGTCATAGAGGCGCTCTAGGAACCATCTATCCCGCTCGCGGTAGATCTCATACGTTCCCAGGTTGTCGCACTCGACTTTGTAGTACTGGCGCGATACCTCCTGGCGCCACCAATCAGCCTGGACGATCCAGCGCTTCAAAATAGCTGTGATGCAATGTGCCTGCCGCCGCCAGGTAAAGATCTGCGGCCGTCCCTCCGCACATTCCACCGTGATCGGGTCGGAATACAACCTGGTCATGACGATCGTTTCTGTACGGCACCGGTAGTCCAGGGGAGGCCGGCCTCCCACCGAAAACGCCGTTCCGTCAGGATGTTGCCGGCATCCACGCCGGCTACATGCTGAAACGCCGTCGTTCCGTAGCGAGCTTCAAACGCCTCATCATGGTGAGTCAGCGCCTGACGGCGCTCGGTACTGAATCCTTTCAACCTTCCCCCGCCGTCGAGTCGGTCAAAGTCGCTCAAGGAGAGTTGAGACGGTTTCGTAAACTCTCCAATTTTCAGTTCGACTGCCAGTAAACGAGGCGCCTGCTCGTCCTCACCGGCGGTGGATCGAGGTCGCGGCCGGCTCTGCAGCAGCAACCGTTGGGCTCGTTCGAGCAGAGCAGCGGCCGTGTCGATCGGCGTACGAACCATGGCAACCATCTGCTGTGAACGACCGATATGCTCCGGTCGCGGCGTGAAGGATGCCGGCAACATGTCTCCCTCCGCAACACCGTCCCCGCCTCCGTCACCCTTCTCCTGCTCCGCGGGAGAAGGGCCGGGGATGAGGGTGCGCGCTCCCGAAAGCGGCTGCGGCAACCCCGAAGAATGGACCCGATACGGACTCGGCAGAGTTGGTCGCTCATCGTCCCGGTGGCGTGGCGCAGCCGTCAACCGTTGTAGCGTCGCCCCTTGTGGGCGACCCCGGGCTGACGTTTCATCCCACGTGGCGCCGCCCTGCGGCATGAATGACTCCGTCGCCGAGTGTTCGGGCGCTGTCACGCTCCGACCTCCACTACATTGCCCTGTGGTCATCCGACGTGGCATCGCTTGCGGAATGAGTGTCTCTTTTGGAGTGGGCAGCACCGACGGCTCGCCATTCTCCAGGCTTCTTGCCGGTTTTCGCTCGGGCAGTAATTGCCCCGATTCTTCCGTCCAGATCAGGGTTAGCCCTACCAACCTTCCCCCGGCTCTACGCTCCAGCAGCTCACCGGCACAGGTGTCGGCCAGCGTACGGAGACTGTCCATCGCTTCCTCGATCGAGCCGTCCTCGCATTCGTAGCGCGCCACAATGAACGATTTTTCTGGCGGCGGCAGGACCGGACGCGGATCGATGCCGCGCGCGTAACGGTGAAGCTGCTCGCCGGCGGCCCCAAAGCGTTGTTTCACCGCGGAGGAAGGAAGCGCGGCAAATTGCCCAATCGTCGTGAGGCCGAGCACCTGAAACGTCAGCGCCAGGCGAGCATCGACCCCGGGCAACAAGGTCAGCGGAAGATCCGCCAGAAAGACGCGTTCTCGTCCTCGCTCGATCACCGTCACACCATCCGCCTCGGTAGATATCGAGGCTAGCTGCGCGACCAGTCGGTTCGATGCCATGCCGAGCGAAGGAACGATGCCGGTCGAACGTTCGATCTGCCGCGCGATGGTCCGTCCGGCGCTCCACTCATCACTCCAGAAGCGCTCACATCCGGACATATCACACGCTGCCTGCCCCATCTCCTCCGGTTCGACCAGCGGAGTATGACAGCGCAAGAGGTCGCAGATTTCCTCCCATACCTGCTCGTATCGAGGGAGATCGGGCAGGAGGAAAACCCCGTGAGGACAGTGCTGGTGTGCCTGAGAAAGCGTCATGCCGAGACGCACCCCAGACTGTTGCGCCAGTTGGTTCGCCTCGCGCACTATTCCCCGCTGCTGTGGTAAGCCACCGATAACCAGCGGGCAGGAGCGCAACTCCGGGCGCCGAGCTTCCTCCACTGCCACCCAAAAGCCGGGAACCACACGAAGGTGAACGATCATCATCGCCTCCACGACATACTGAGATCGTATTCCCTCTTATTGGAACATAAGTTCTATATAATGTCAATACCTGGGACATATTTTCTCATAAGACACTACATGTTGTGGCCCACCCTCCATTCACCCGACTCTGGATGATCACCATACGCACACATGGTCCCAGGGAACGGCCGGCGTGCCGTTCCGCCCGAACGTCGGCCCGCGCTCCCGTTCCGATTCCCAAGGCGACCTTTGCACGCGGCATGGCGCCGCACCTGTGGGACACACTCCCTCTTGCTTTTCCTTCCATCCGTCGTACGGTAGAAATAAGAACCGTCCACCCTTCACCCCCCAGCGACCACCCACCACGTAAACCAGAATTCTGACGAAACAAACCCAATTTTTGGCGATATGCCGCCAGTTCACTCTCCACCAACCCAAATCCAAAGCCAATGAAAACCCACTCAAACACCCCTTAAACCCGATATGCACCCCCAACACCGCCCTTCACCCCGCCTGAACTCAGGCGACCGGGGGCCGGCGCGCTCCCTGGTACAATCGACTACTCGACGAGGAGGCTGTATGGACCTCTCCTACGAGCCGTTGGACCTCCGCCTGCATGAGCCGTTTACCATCGCCCGAGGCACCCAACTCGTCGCCCAAAATGTGCGGGTAACGCTGAGCCACGATGGAATCACCGGCAGCGGCGAAGCCGCACCAGAAGAACATTACGGCGAGCTCCAGGCGACGGTCATCGCCTTCCTGAACGCGTTCAGCCCGCGATTGACCGAGTATCCGGCCACCGTTCCACTCCACACACTCCATCAACTCATGCAGCAGACGGCCCAGCTCAATCCGGCTGCCAGAGCAGCCGTGGACATGGCTGCCTACGATCTGCTCGGCAAGCGCCTGGGTGCACCCGTCTACGAACTCCTGGGCTTGAATCCGGCCCATACTCCTCGCACCTCCTACACCATCGGAATCGACGAACCGGAGGTCATGGCGCGGAAAGCAGCGCAGGCCGAGAAGGATCCTATTCTCAAAGTCAAGGTCGGCACCGCCCGCGACCGCGAGAACCTGGCATCCGTTCGTGACGAACGGCCGGATGCCGTGATTCGGGTCGACGCCAACTCGGCCTGGACTCCGAAGCAGGCCATAGCCCGGATCGCGGAGCTCGAGGAGTTCAAACTCGAGTTTGTCGAACAGCCGGTGGATGGCCGCGACCTGGAAGGACTCGGTCTCGTCCGCCGTGCCTCGAAATTACCGATCATCGCCGACGAGAGCTGCATCGTTCCGGCCGATGTACCTCGAGTAGCGCCGTACGTCGACGGCATCAATATCAAATTGATGAAGTGCGGGGGTATCTATCCCGCCCTCCAGATGATTCATCTCGCCCGAGCGCACCATCTCAGCGTCATGATGGGCTGCATGATCGAGAGCTCGATCGCCATCACGGCCGCCGCCCACCTCTCCCCGCTCCTGGATTACGCCGACCTCGATGGAAACTTGCTGATCGACCACGATCCCTACCGCGGTGTAACCGTACGCGACGGCAAACTGTGTCTCCCATCCGCCCCGGGACTTGGGCTGCAGTCCGCCGCATGACGGCCGAACCGATCCGAATCGTCGTGTCCGGCAGCCTGCCCGGTAGTTTCCCGGCCACGGCCTTCGGTGACCGGGTTGAATTCGTCACAGCTCACACCGACGACGAGTTGCGGAGCACGGTGCTGGATGCCGAGGTCCTTTTCACCTGGCGGGTCCCCGACGAGGTGCCGGACAAGACGCCCCGGCTGCGCTGGATCCAGCTGGCCAGTGCGGGCGTTGATCACATTCGGGGATTGCCTGTGTGGGACAGCGACATACTGGTGACGGCCTCGCAGGGCTTGCATACCGTTCCTATGGCCGAACATTGTATGAGCCTTCTGCTGGCGTTGAATCGTCAGATACCGACACTCGTTCGCGCCCAGGATCGCAGCGAATGGATTCACAACCGGCGTGACGTACATTTCGGGGAGCTGCGCGGACAGACGCTCGGCATCGTGGGTTGGGGCAAGATCGGGGACGGTTTGGCCCACCTGGCCCGCGCCTTCGGCATGCGCGTCATCGGCACGCGTTGGTCGGTCATGGTCCCGACCGAAGTTCCCCGGTCCGGCATCGGCGGATTCTCCGACGAGCCGTGGCTGGAACCGGTGGACGCTCCCGCCGATATCGTCTACCCGGCGTCTCAGCTCCACGATGTTTTGAGCCAGAGTGATATTGTGGTCATCATTCTTCCTCTTACCCAGGACACAGAAGCCTCTTTCGGGGAACAGGAATTCCGAGCTATGAAGCGCCGGGCGCTATTCTTGAACATCGGGCGTGGGCGCGTCGTGCAAGAGGAGGCGATGATTGCGTCCCTGCAGTCGGGGTACCTTGCCGGTGCGGGGCTCGACGTCTTTTCGCGGGAACCTCTACCGCGTAACAGCCCGCTCTGGTCGATGCCGAATGTGATCATCAGCCCGCACGTGGGCGGCGTCAGTGCCGCGACTCACGACCGGGTGGCTCGTTTCTTCGCCGTAAACTTGACCCGCTATCTCGAAGGACAGCCCCTCCTGAACGAAGTCCAGAGGCACGCGGGATATTGATCGCACGACGGATACCGACTCCAGACCCCAGGAACTGACGTCAGACGGAAAGGATGCTCATGAACGGTAGTGACGAATTTTTTTCCGAGCGCCTGGACAGTGGGATCCAGGTAGTCGGACAACCCATGGTCGGCGTGGAATCGGCCTCCGTTGGGTTCCTGATTGGCGCCGGCGCGCGCGACGAAATGGAACCAACTTTCGGCGTCTCGCATTCCCTGGAGCAGATGCTGTTTCGTGGCACGGATACAAAAAACGCTCGCCAGATATCGGAAAGCTTTGATAGTCTCGGCATCAGCTACGATTCCTCGGCCGGAATCGAGATGACCTTGATGAGCGCGGTGCTGATCGGAAATCGATTGCCGCCCGCGTTGGAATTGTTGGTCGACTGCTTGCGCCATCCGTCCTTCCCCGAGGAGGAGATGGAAAGCGTGCGATCGCTCCAGCTGCAGGAAATTCGGCAGCGGGAGGACCGACCGGCACAGAAAGTAATGGACTCGTTGCGCCGCCAGTTTTTCCGGAGCAATCCGATCGCCAACGACGTGCTCGGAACCGAAGAGACCGTCGCGGCGCTCACTCGCGATTCGATCGCCGGCTACTGGCGAAGTCGTTACACCGCGAACAATGTAGTGATCTCCGTGGCGGGCAATTTCGACTGGGATTCTGTAGTTCCACTTTTGCAGGACCTGACCGCCGGCTGGCCGAGTCACGGGGGACGGTCGGAACCAGGCGTTCCTGAACCACACTCCGGCACCTTCGTGTTCCATAAGGTATCCAGCCAGGAAAATCTGGGGTTCGCATTTGCCGGTGTCCCCGTAGCCGACCCCGACTACTACGTGGCCGCACTGGTAGCTCAAGCGCTGGGCGGGAGCTCGCACTCCCGCCTCTTTCAGGAGGTTCGCGAAAAGCGCGGCTTAGCATACGCCGTGCAAGCTCGGTTTGACGGTATGGAACGCGCTGGACTGATGCGTATCTACGTCGGAACGAGCGCGGATCGGGCGCACGAAAGCGTCGAAGTCGTGCTGCAAGAGCTCAGAAAGCTGGAGACCGGCGGCATTACGGAGGACGAACTCCGGCTCTCGAAGACTCGCCTCAAGAGTCAGCTCGTCATGCGAAGCGAAAGCACGCTGGCCCGCATGGCGTCGAACATGCGCTCCTGGTGGTTTGAAGAAAAACTTTACAGTCTGGCGGACGTCGCGCAACGTATCGACGCCGTCGATCTACCGGCAGTTGCCGATCTTTTGAAACGACTCGAAATCACAGAGCGCTTGACCGCCGTCGCCCTCGGCCCCCGATCCGAGGAAGAGCTGTTCGGCGGCGTGATGGCGCGGTCCTGAAGGAGAGTACTTATGGCCACGACCATCACCAGGCAGGACAGCACATTTCACACGCACGTCCTGCCGAACGGCCTGCAGCTCATCGGACAGACGATCCCTGGAGTTCAGTCCACGGCCGTCATTTTTTGGGTGTGCACCGGCACGCGCGACGAGATCATCGACCAGATGGGAGTCTCACACTTCCTCGAACATATGGCGTTCCGGCGCACCAAAAAATACTCGGGCGGCGAGATCGACCGAACCTGGGAAGAAATGGGGGCGGATCACAATGCAGCCACCTCCTGGGAGATGACGTTCTACTGGGCACGCGTCTTGAGCGAGAACACCAACTGGGCGATCGACGTGCTGTCCGAGCTCACCAGGCCGGTGCTCGACGTGGACGACTTTGACCAGGAACGGAACGTCATTCTGGAAGAAATCGCGCGCTACGAGGACCAACCGGTCCACGTCCTGTTCAGCCACTTCATGCGCGACTTCTACGGTGACTACCCGCTGTCCTGGGAAACGTTGGGTACACCGGAGACGATTCGCAACCTGGATGTCGAGCAGATGCGCGCCTACTGGCAGCGCCGCTACGGCGCCAGGAACGTCATTTTTTCGATTGCCGGCGCGTTCGATTGGGAAGAGGTGAAGGCCACCGTCCAGCGCCTCACCTCTGACTGGGAGCCCGGTGAGGCGGAACGACAGCTGGGACAGCCCAGATTTGTCCCGAAGGCGCGGGTCTATCAGCGCCAGAAGTTCGTGCAGCAGCACATTGCTATCGGTACTCCAATGGTGTCGAGAAGCGACCCTCGCTACTACTCCGCCGCACTGCTCTCAACCATTCTGGGCGACGAAACCGGCTCTCGCCTGTTCTGGTCGGTCTATCAAAAGGGATTGGCCGATTCTGCTACCGCCCAGGCGATGGAGTTCGAGGACACGGGAATGATGCTGGTTCACATCGGCACAGAGCCGGCGAAAGCGGTGGAGGCACTGGAAATTACGCAGTATGAACTCGAGCGCCTGCAGCACTTCGACGTTGACGAAATGGAGCTCGAACGGGCCAAGGCCAAACTCAATAGCTCAGTGGTGATCGGTGGCGAGAGCACCAATGAGCGCGTCATGGGCCTTATCTCGTCCTGGCTCACTCAGGGACGTCTCGAAACCCTCGAAGAGGTTCGTACCAAAATCGATCAGGTGACCCTGCAGGACTTGAAGAGCCTGCTCGACGACAAACCGATCTGGCCAAACCAGGTGATTACCGCCGTCGGTCCACTTTCTGAGGAGGAGTTACCAATCCGACTGCCAGGGTAAGGTGATTGTCCGTCACATCGTCGACCACCGCCGCTTGAATCGAGGAGGCGATTCTTGCGGCGAAGCTGCCATCGCGTGCAGTCGTCCCCCGAGCAAGTGTGTGACCGGCTTTGTCTCGAATCACCAGCAGCCGATCGTGCATGGCGACCCCCGATGAGTCGCAGAGGCGTACTGCGACCAGGCGGTAGACCGCACGCGCCGCCCGCAGCGCCGGCCCGATGGTCGCGCTTGAGCGGACTGTCGAGGTCGCGAACGGCTCGTTCACGAGTGCCGGTGGCCGGACGAGCCGGCAGGAGTTTTGCCAGATGTGGTTCAACCGGAGAGTGAAGACAGCCGGATGGATCGCGTCGACATATCCGGTCCAGTAGGCCACATTGAGGTCAGTAGGTTCCTGAAAACAAAATCGGTCAATGCCTGGTGCGGTCACCTCCAGCAACAGCAGATTGTGTCCGGCTCGGTCCGACGAGCCTCCCGATCGAAAAGGGTCGAGCGGCAAGGTAAATTCGCCGGCCCTGCCCGTGAGCACCGTGGAATCCGATTGCGTAAACCGGTGGGTGCCATACCCAACCCCGGAGTCGTAGAACAGGCGCACGGTTGCCGTCCCCGTCAGTTTCTTCCCGGCTGCATCCAGCACGCGCAGCACGTTTCTGGCGGGAATATCGGCGAACCAATCGCCGATGTTGCATGGGGCATTGAAATTCCCGCACAGGGCTCGCCTGTTACCCAGCCGATTCAGCACCAGCGCTGTGTACGGACTGTAGAAGTCGGCGCACACGCACGACATCAGGTCGCGCTCCACGTTTTGATACACCAGGGTGCCTCCATCCGATCCCGCAAAGCCGCGAATCGAGTTGCCTATTCCGAATGGATCGAGCGGATTGTATGCCGGTGTACCGCCTGCGGATCGCACGTCGATTTGACTCGGACTGTCAACCGGAAGGTCAAAGCGATACAGGTCGGCCAGCGATCGCGCGTGTCCCAATTCGTGCAACATCGCCCAGTCGATGCGAAACGGCCCCGGAGAGTTCAGGGCATACCCCAACGAGACGTCCTTCGATGGTAGCCCCCATTCCAGATCCACCGAGTGATCTTGCCGTTTGGGAGAATCCGAGGCGATTCCCCCGTCCAGCGGCAACGACCCATCCGGTACCACCGTGATCTTGTCGACCCGCACCCGGGTGGCAACTCCATTCGGCGTGAGTCCCGGATATCTGGCCTGGCGAAACATCTCATTCCAGGCCCGAACCTGACGCTGCAACCAGTCTTCGAACGAGTCCGAACCGGTGCATCCCTGCAGTTGGCAATATCGTTGTTGGTACGCACGAAAATAGGTGTAGGCGGATCGCTCCACCCAGAATCCCAGCGTGATTGCGTTTGTGTCGATGTTGAGTCCGTTATTCCCTGTAGCCAGCTCCGGGTCCTCAGTCGTGACCTGAAAACTCAACCGGTGATCGGCCATGGTCCACGGCAGTGTCAGCGATAGAGTTGCTTCCCCGAAAGGCGGCAGAGCGGCTGGATACTGACCGGTTTGCAGGAGTTTTCCGTCGAGCAGCCACCGGTACTGAAAGGCAGAGACCGGTCGACCTCCCTGGTTCATCACGTGCGCCACGTAGGTCAGATTCTGGCCCACACTCGGCACGTTCGGCGTGCCGTCGTACGCATACGTGGGATCCCGATGAATGTATGTGACGTCGAGGTCCGCGAGATCGACCCGCCCGTCCAACAGTTCGTAGTTCGGCAGGACGGTCTGGGCGTCCGGGCTCCCGGTGTCGTCGAAATACGAAGCATAGTACGTCGACGCCTGGCCGAATCCGCCGCGGAAGAGGAAGCAGAGTGGTTTGCCTTGCCAGTTTTGACTGTGACCCGACTGCAAATCGACCACCGCCTCTACGAAGCCGGATGCCCGCACTGGGAGAGCGCCGTACGCTTCTTCCGTCGTCGCGGCGCACGTCGCGCCGACCCAGACCCCCCAGTTCTTATCCCCTGGTGCGTCGTGGAGCACGATGTGAAAATATCGATGGATCGCGGTGGTGGACGGAAAGGGACAGTCAGTCGGATTGTCCCCGCAGGTGCGATCTCCTTCGAACAGAGCCTGTACCGTCCCTTGCGGCGCCTGCGCCACGACCGCCGGAGCATTGCCGGCAGTGGAAAGGGCGATTGCCGGCAGGCAGAAATACAGGACCAAACTTCTCATGCTCATCTAACCATGTCAGCGTACGCTATGCGATGAACGTCATTCACCCTTCCTTTCCAGAACGAGCCTGAGCCCTCCCTGTCTCGGGCTCGTTCTTTACTTGGTCCAGCCGTACTGCTATGCTGCTCTTCGTCCCCCTTCCGCAGCACCGTTTCTTATGGCTGCAAAACGTTCTTCATCTCCTCGAACCAAATCGAAGCCTTCGAGCCGCCAGGCAGGCAGCGGGAAGGCCGAGTATGCGCGCATTCGGCAGGCGGGCTTCTGGCTGTTGCGGCTGGCTCGACCTCGTTCAGGACGAGACCTGCTCACGCTTGCACTGGCGTGCCTGGGAGTCGGCACCGGTGCGTCGCTCGGACTTACCTCCGTGCTGCACGGTCAACCGTCCGGACTGGGAACCTGGTGGTCCGGAGTACTGATTTTCATGGCTTTCGCCTCTCGGTTATCACCGTGGTGGCTGGCCGAGTTGAGCGCTATGACGGTCTCGCGCGCGCGCGGACTTCTCGCCTCGCTCTTCCTGCTCTACGCGGCACTGTCGATCTCGGCTCATGTCCTGTTGTCGAATCTGGGCCAGGGTGAAGCATATGTGCTGCTCGGCCCCTTTGCGCAACCGCCCTGGGCATATGCGGTGCTCGGACTGGTAGTGCTACTGGCAGTCGCGCTGCTGGTCAACTTTCCGCTGGCCCGATGGGCTTCCACCGTCTCAACCTCAGTCGGAGATGCGGTCGCAAACGTTCGTGATCGCAAAGTCCTGGCGGCCGCCGAAGTAGATGCGCTCCCGGCCTTTCCGCCGGAGGACGATGAAGAACCTCTGCCCATTTTTGCCCAGCCGGTCGAGCGCAAGGTTCGGAAAGCGACCGACGAAACGCCGGAACCCAGAGACGAATCACGGGAGCCCATGAAGAACGGCCCGCTCCTGCCACCCATTGACATCTTCATTCCGGCCCCGAAGGGACAGGTCGCTCCATCGGATCTCGAGTACAAGTCTCAGCGCATTCAAGAAACGCTGGCCAGCTTCAATGTCGGATCTCGAGTCGTCGGCTACCACTCAGGACCCGTCGTCACTCAGTTCGACGTGCAACCCGATCGTGGCGTGAAGGTCAAAAGCATTGTGGCGCTCCAGAACGATCTGGCCCTCGCGCTTGCCGCGCCCACGATTCGCATTCAGGCGCCTGTCCCCGGCAAGCCGGTGGTCGGAATCGAGATTCCAAACACGTCGGCGACCATGGTCACACTGCGTGATCTGCTTGAAAACGAGACATTCCGGTCGATGAAATCGCCCCTCAAAGTGGTCCTGGGAAAGGACGTGACCGGAAATCCCGGAATCATCGACCTGGCGAAGATGCCCCACCTGCTGATCGCCGGTGCTACCGGCTCCGGAAAGAGTGTTTGCGTCAACGCCATCATCAGCTGCTTGCTGTACAACAACACGCCCGAAGATGTTCGGCTCATGATGGTCGATCCGAAGACCGTGGAACTCACCGTCTACAACGGAGTCCCACATTTGTTGAGTCCGGTGGTAACGCAGATGGATAAAGTCGTCGGCGTTCTGCAATGGGCCCTGCGAGAGATGGAGCGAAGGTACCAACTGTTTGCCTCCACCACCGTCCGCAATATTTCGCGCTACAACGAAAAGATGGAAGCAAATGGCCTGAAGAAGCTGCCCTACATCGTCTTCATCATCGACGAGCTCGCCGACCTCATGATGGTGGCGCCGGAAGATGTGGAAGATGCCGTCTGCCGTCTGGCTCAACTGGCGCGTGCTGCCGGCATACACCTGGTCATCGCGACCCAGCGACCTTCGGTAGACGTGGTAACCGGCTTGATCAAAGCAAACTTCCCTGCCCGAATTGCCTTCATGATGACCTCACAGGTCGACTCTCGCACGATCCTCGATCGGGCCGGCGCCGAAAAGCTGTTGGGAAGAGGCGACATGCTGTACATGCCCCCCGACGGGCCGAGCACGGTTCGGCTCCAGGGCGCAAACGTCACCGATCAGGAGCTGGAGCGCCTCGTGGAATTCTGGCAACGCAGCCCGCTGCACGCAGCCGTCGACCGCATCGCGGCCGAGGACTTTGCGGCCGCGCAGAAGGAGGCAGCCGAAACCAGGGACGAGTTCTTTGATGAAGCAGCCCGCGTTGTGCGAGAACACCAACATGCGTCGGTGTCTCTCCTTCAGCGGCGTCTCAAGATCGGCTATTCAAGAGCGGCACGCCTGATGGATCAACTCGAGGCGAATGGAATCGTCGGCGCTGCGGACGGCAGCAAACAACGGCCTGTGATCGCCGAGGACACCTCAGTCGCGTGATGCGCCCGCGCTGGATTCCCTGGTCGAAACGTGCATCGGGGGTAAAATCGGGCGGTAGTGATGCGAACGGGAACAACCTGAGGGCCTTGCTCCCGCCTCCGCACCAAATCAAACGTAGGAGACTTGCATGAAACGTTCGCACCAGCCTCCGGGCCAGGTGGAAGTTCAGGTTAAAGGAAGTCACCTTCTCATTACCCAGGCTCTGAACGATCAGGTCGTTCAAAAGATGGCAAAACTGGACCGCTATTTCGACCGGTTGCAGACCATTGAGGTAGAACTCTGCTGGGAAAAAACCCGAGCCGCCGATCAACAGAACCGGGTGGAAGCGACTACACATGTGAAGGGGCGCACCCTGCGGGTCGTCGCCTCTCACAGTGATATGTACGCTGCGATCGACGAGGTAGTCGACAAGCTCCATCGTTCGCTCAACCGACAAAAAGAGCGGACCAAGTCGCACGGAACGAACAAGATCACCGACGTGTTACCGGAGTCGTCAGATCTTGAGGACGACTCCTTGGAAGGGCTGAGCGACGTCGACTCGGATTCAACTCAGGATGCGATTGTCATCCACGAGCGACTTCAGATCAAGCCACAATTCGAGGAAGAGGCGATTGCGGAGATGGACGCGTCTGGGTTGACATTTTATGTCTTCATGAACGCGCGCAACGAAAGCGTCAACGTACTCTATCGCCATGGCGATGGCAGCTACGGAGTCATCGAGCCGCAGGCGGGTTAGACGGCGCCCTCGTCCTCACTGTCGTAGCGACGTTCGTACTCGTCATAGCTGAGGATTACCAGCGGTTTGTCCTTGTACAGGGCCACTTGAGGAGTGCCGCTGGACGCGGCATGCTCGAGGGCGTCTTTTAACGCGGTCGTGACCTCGATTTTGATCATGTGGTCTCCTTCGCGGGGCGGAGCCTGACGCGCCGCACCCCCACTGGCCCTTGCGGGTCTATCTTTGACCATTCGTCCATCCATTACCTAGGGATAGCTTCACCGCTGAAATTATCGGGTGATGCCGATCGTGGTGCGCTTCATTATACGCCCTCCGTAGTGTTCTGTCATGTCTTTTTTTGGCACATATGCGGCCGCATTGTTCATGTAATTCAAATCAAAAATTCGAGTTGACTGCCTCACATGCACGCTCATCGCCACATCAGATTCTAAGTTTGTGCTTGATATAGTAAGTGGACCGCGCGATGAGAGGACATGGATGATTGATGCGCTAGGCGCGTTTGGGAGCCAGATCGAAACCGGCGACGTGGTCCTGGTGCTTGCGCTGTTTCTGGTCGGATCGTCCCTTCTGTCCGTACTGCTGGTCGCAACGAACATCGTCGTGAGGAACGGTCGTATTGACCGATACCGCAGGTTCGCGTGGCAGATGGGTGCCTTGCTCAGCCTGGAGCAAGCCTACGAATATACCCGGGGTCGAATCAGTCCTAATACTCCCGATATTGCGTTGCTCCACTCGTACCGATTGCTCGATCTCGAATGGAAACACGGCCTCTTTGTTGAACAGCGGCTCGAACGGTTCTTTCTACAATTTCAACCGCTCATGAACGCCATCGATCTCTTCTACGTGTTGGGCCACATGGTTGGAACCATTGGCGTGCTGGTTTGGATCTATACGCGCCGCCGCGAACAGTACGCTTTTGTACGCAATCTCATGATGCTCACCACTGCTATCGCCCTCGTGGCCTTCTACCTGTATCCCACTGCGCCTCCCAGGATGCTCGGAAATTACGGCTTTGTCGATCCCTTGCAGCTTCATCACCTGGTTGGAGATGGCGGGTCGCAGCCTGGGTCGTATACGTATAATCCCTATGCCGCTATGCCAAGCCTGCATGTAGCCTATGCAACGATCATGGCATGGGGCCTGGTACTGGCCGAACGTAAAGTGTGGGTCAGGGCGGCCGCCGTCTTGTATCCGCTGGCTATGGCAGCGACCGTCGTCATTTCCGGAAATCACTGGATTCTCGACGTCGTTGGCGCGGTGTTGACGGTCGCCGTGGCTGCAGGCGTGCTTTTGAGCGCGTCATGGCTGGGCAGTCGGTTTTCTGCTCGTCGCCATTCCATCGTTTCCGTTCCCGGTGGCCAGTCTCCATGATCACGCAAGCCCTCACGGACGAGGTCGGGCACCTCCAGCTTGCCAACGTCGATGTTACGCTCGTGATTCCTGTGTACGAGGAGGCCGAGAGCATTGCCGAGCTGTACCGACAGATCGACGCCGCGCTTCAGCCCCTGCGATTGAAGGTCCAGATTATTTTTGTAGATGATGGGAGTCGCGACGGTACGTTAGAGGCACTTCAGCCGATTTTCGACGCCGACTCCCGGGTTGAAGTGTTGAGTCTTCGACGTAATTTTGGCAAGACCGCCGCCTTGCTCGCCGGCTTTCAGCGCGCAGTCGGAACGATCGTCGTCACGATGGACGGCGATCTGCAAGACGACCCGAAAGAAATACCGCGATTTTTGGAAGCATTGGCGGATGACAAGGATTTGGTGTCGGGCTGGAAACGCCAGCGCCGTGATCCGTTTACAAAGACCGCGCCTTCCAGGCTTTTCAATTTCGTTGTACGCCGTGCGACCGGCATACCGCTGCATGACTTCAATTGCGGTTTCAAGGCGTATCGGTTGGAAGTTCTCGACGAGCTTAAACTGTACGGTGAGTTGCACCGATTCATTCCCGTGATGGCGTTCTGGAAAGGGTTCAGGATAGGCGAGCTCGAAGTCGAGCACCATCCGCGCAAGTACGGTCGCTCAAAATTTGGCGCGGGGCGGCTGTTCAAGGGCACGCTCGACTTCCTCAAAGTCATGTTTCTGACGCGATACTTACAGCGACCTCTCCAGCTCTTCGGAATACTCGGCTTGAGTGTCTGGTTTCTGGGGGCGATTGGATTCCTCTACATTCTCGCCCTCAAGGTTGAGGGACAGCACGTCTTCCAGAATCACGGACCCCTGCTCTTTCTATCCGGGATCGCAATCATCAGCGGCATTCAGCTATTTATGCTGGGACTGGTCGGCGAAATGCTCCGGCATTACGCGTTTCGCCCCACTGAGGAGTACAGCGTCAAGCGTCAGCTCAAACACGAGTGACGAACTGGCTACAGCGGCCACATGCGAGGGACAAAGTACTTCTCGAACAGGTCGATCGCGAACGAGTCCGTCATGCCGGCAATGTAATCGGCGACCAGTCGTTCCTTGCCTTCGCCTCGCACATCGTGCCGAAACTCTTCGGGGAGCTGGTCGGTGTGGGCGCACAAATACTCAAAGAGCGCAGTGACCAGGAGTTGTGCCCGTTCGCCTTCTGCCGTGACTGCCGGATTGCGGTAGACGTTTAGAAAGAGAAATTCGCGCAGGCGATCGAGTTCCATGAGAGTTTCGGCTGTCATTGCAACGACGGGACGGTCAAGGCTCGTGGTTATGATGTCGGTCACTACGGTATTGATTCGTTCGGAGCGACTCGCCCCAAGGCGGGCGATTGCGGCATCCGGCAGGTCAGAAGTGTCGATCAGTCGGGCTCGAACTGCATCGTCCACATCGTGGTTGATATAGGCAATTGCGTCTGACAGTCGCACCACCTCGGCTTCGAGCGTGGTCGAAGGCGCCACGACGTAGCCGGCCAGGCTCTCCCGCGGCTTGCGGTGCGTTCGGATCCCGTCAAGGACCTCGACTGTGAGGTTCAGGCCCCGCCCAGACTTCTCTAGAAATCGAACCACTCGAAGGCTCTGTTCGTCGTGCCTGTAGCCATCGCCAAGTACACCATTGAGTGCTTCCTGACCGGCATGTCCGAAGGGCGCGTGACCTAAATCGTGAGCCAATGCAATTGCCTCCGAAAGGTCTTCATTCAGCCGGAGAGCCCGCGCAATGACGCGAGCGACCTGGGAGACTTCGAGCGCATGACTCAGCCGCGTGGCATAGTGGTCTCCGGTGGGCGCAATGAACACCTGAGTCTTCCCGCGCAATCGACGAAATGCGTTGCAGTGGATGATGCGATCGCGATCCCGTTCGTAGCGCGTCCGTACTGGCGACTCAGGCTCGTCCTGTTCTCTCCCGGCGGACAATGCGCTGAGACGAGCGTACGGGGCAAGCATTCCGCGTTCGATCGACTCCAGACGCAAGCGAACAGCGTCGTCAGCATCCGGCTGAACGAGTGTCATGCATCACACCAGCCGCGGCACTGCCTCAAAATTCAACATTTCTCGGCGTACGCGGAAACGGGATCACGTCTCGAATATTCTGCATACCGGTGATGAACTGAACGACTCGCTCCAGACCGAGTCCGAAGCCGGCGTGCGGGACCGTACCGTACCTGCGCAGATCGAGGTACCACCAATATGACTCTGGATCTAGCCCCTGGTTGCCCAGGCGTCTTTCTAGTACGTCGAGTCGTTCCTCGCGCTGGCTGCCGCCGATAATCTCGCCGATGCGTGGCACCAGCACATCCAGGGCGGCCACAGTCTTGCCGTCGTCGTTGAGTCGCATGTAGAAAGCCTTGATCGACGCGGGATAGTCCGTGAGAATGACTGGTCGCTTGAAGTGTTCCTCCGTCAGGAAGCGTTCGTGCTCTGCCTGCAAATCTGCGCCCCAGGCGACCGGAAATTCAAACATCCGGCCCGAGGCCCGTAACAATTCGATTGCTTCCGTATACGAGAGACGCACGAAATCGCTCTCGATGATGTGTTGCAGGGTGCTGAGAACGGTGCGTTCGATTCGATCGTTGAAGAATTGCATGTCCTCAGGACAATTTCGCAGCACGCTGTCGCAAATGGACTTGAGAAAATCCTCGGCTACATCGGCCAGCATGGTGAGGTCGCAAAAGCTGATTTCCGGCTCGACCATCCAGAACTCCGCCAAATGTCGTGCTGTATTCGAATTCTCCGCCCGAAACGTCGGGCCGAAGGTGTACACCCTGGTGAGTGCCGTCGCCATGATTTCAGCTTCCAATTGCCCGCTGACTGTCAGATGCGTGGCCCGTCCGAACAAATCTTCACTGAAGTCGATACGGCCCTCGTGTAGAGGGGGCCGCTCGAGGTCGAGTGACGTCACCTGGAACATCTGGCCCGCCCCCTCCGCATCGCTGCCGGTGATGATGGGAGTTTGCACGTATAGATAGCCGTTGTCTTGAAAGTAAGCGTGGATCGCGCGGCTCACTTCGTTTCTCACCCTCGCCATGGCGCCAAACGTGTTTGTGCGCGGACGCAAGTGAGCGATGGTGCGCAGGTACTCGAACGAATGTCGTTTTTTGGCCAGTGGATAGTCGGGAGCGTCACCTACGACGTCGAGACAGAGCACGCGCAATTCTGTCACCTGCTCGGTAGCGGGAGAAGCAACCACTTCACCTTCCAGGTTTACACTTGCGCCGGTCGAGGCGCGCAATACGAGGTCCTCGTAATTGGCCAGAGTTTCGGGCACCACCGCTTGCAAGTTTTGAAGGCTCGAACCATCGTTGACCTCCAGGAACGTTACGCCGGCTTTCGAAGTCCGCTTGGTTCGGACCCATCCCTGAATTCTGACCGATGTCCCAATCGATTCGGCGCGTAGGGCCTCACCGACCGCCATTAATTCCACACTCACTTACCGCCCTCCTTGCCCCGGAGTGGTACGCTGCGAGCTCCAGTTCTCCGGTGCACCACTGCATTGTATCGGGGTGTCGCGATCCCCTGAGATTGCTACAATTGTGATAAATCGCGGAGGAGATGCATGCAGAACAGTGAATCGGTGAGTCCCATGATCGCCCGATGCATTGTGTGTAAAGGCAATATCCACGAGCATGATGAGTACGAAACCTGGGAGGGTGCCTTTTACTGTCAGCGACACAGCTTGCCTCATCTGCGGGCTCGAGCGCGAGAATATGCTTTGATGCTCCAGGCGGAGGGATCGATCGCAGATCCACGCTAACCGCGGCGTAAAAACAAAGAGGGCCGGCACTTTGCCGGCCCTCTTCCTTATTGGGGTCGAATACTTACGATGGTGCGATGAAGTACGTATTGACCACGGAATCGAGCAGCTTACGTGACATGCGGGGTGGCTCCTCGATGTACTTCGCCAACGACACGAGCTGATCGAGCAGATCCCGGGGGTGAACACCGCGGAATGGTCGGCCAGTCTTCACGTAGTGCTCCTGCACCAGATAGTCGAATCCCTCGTCGTCGAAAGGCACGTTATATGTTACACACGCGCCCTGGAAGATCTGCCGAAACATCTCGCGGCTGGGGTCGCGGGCCTTTACCTTGTATTTGATTCGGCGCAAAAACGCTTCATCCACCAATTGACTTGGGTCCAGGTTCGTGGAAAACACCAGAAGTTCGTCGAATGGAACTTCCAGTTTGCGCCCCGTCTGCAGTTTCAGGAAATCGACTCGAAGTTCGAGCGGAACAATCCACCGGTTCAACAAGTCCGCGGTCGACATTTGCTGTCGTCCGAAGTCGTCGATGAGAAACATGCCGGTATTGGCCTTCATCTGGAACGGCGCTTCGTATGTCTTCCGAAGATCACTGTACTGAAGGTCCAGGCTTTCCAGTTTGAGTTCGCCGCCGGTGACGACGGTTGGCCGCCTAATTCGCACCCACCGCGGATCGAGGGTATCATCCTGGTTCCTGGATTGCAGATGACACACGGGATCGTAGAATTCGATGATGCTCCCGTCCACATCGACCGCATACGGAACAAATACCTCGTCCCCCATCGCATTGGTAATGCGGGTCGCCAGAGCAGTCTTGCCATTGCCGGCAGCCCCATAGAAGAACAGCGATTGGCCGGCGTTCACCGCCGGACCGATTTCGTTGACGATATCGGGATGAAGTACTAGATCCCGAAACGCGTTTTCGATAGCTGTTTTCGTGATCGGCACGTCCCGCACGCTCTGTGCGACAACTGAGGCGTTGTACGCGGCAAGTGGAACCGGCGCCGGTCCGTCGTATAGGTTGCGCTCGAAAGCGGTGCGCGCGCGCGATTCACCTTCTTCGGTCAATATGTACATGTAATTCCGCTCGCCGTACCCGTCCGATCCGAGGATATGGGTGTGGTGCAAGCGACGCAGCTCGTTGAGATTGCCCAGTACTACCAGAAAGGGAAGGGCTAGCCGATCGGCGATTGACCCCGCAGTCTGGGGACCTCCATTAAACAGACGCTTGAGCAACAAGTCGTCGATCATTGAGGTGGAAATGCCGATTTCTTCGAGGCTGGTCGCGGGCTGAGGCACGAAGGTTTTCTTTTCGGCTACCAATACCATGAAAGCGTGAACCCTCCCGAGTCGCATGCGTGGCCGGCGATCGCCATTCTCAGGAGCAGCGAGCGCCGGACCGATTGCACACACTATACATGCCCGCACAGTGATCCACAAGACGCGAACATCACTTCCCAGACAGGAATTTCGGCCCATAGAAATAGGACGCCACGTGGGTTGACGTCCCTATGAATCTGGCTGCGGGACAGGGATTCGAACCCCAACTTCTTGATCCAGAGTCAAGCGTCCTACCGTTAGACTATCCCGCACCGCAGGCACGTATCAGCGTATCGATTCACACATTAGACCTGCAAATGGGTCTACCCTTCTGTCGGTTACGCCGCTCACGTTAGGCAACAGCCACTTGCTCGGCATTGTGCAAGGGGAAACGAGCCGTGAGCGCCGTGACTTCTGACCTGAGATGCCCCTGCAGCGGCTCGTCCGTTGGGGCGGACAGCCGATCACAAATCCAGTCCGAAATTTGTCTCATCTCCGCCTCGCGCATGCCGCGCGTGGTACTGGCCGGAGTGCCGAGACGCAATCCGCTGGTTTGGGTCGGACTCCTGGTATCGAACGGGACGAGATTCTTGTTCGCTACCAGGCCAATGGACTCTAGCGCCTCCTGTGCCTCCCGGCCGGTGATGTCCTTCTCCCGGAAATCCATCACCATGAGGTGGTTGTCAGTCCCACCCGAAAGCAGCGTGTAGCCGCGCTCCTGGAGATTGGCTGCAAGCGTAGCAGCGTTCGCCACGATCTGCTGCGAGTATGCACGAAATGACGGCTGAAGGGCCTCTCCAAAGGCTACCGCTTTCGCCAGTATCTGATGCATGAATGGGCCACCCTGCATATAGGGGAATACAGCGGAGTTGATTGATTTGGCCAGCTCGGCACGCGAAAGAATGAGGCCACCGCGCGGCCCGCGGAGGGTCTTGTGAGTGGTTGAAGTGACGATGTCGGCATACGGTAGAGGACTGGGATGCACTCCACCGGCGATCAGACCCGCCACGTGGGCCATATCGAACATGAAGCAAGCTTCCACTGAGTCGGCGATAGCTCGAAGGCGTTCGAAGTCAAAGAACCGAGGGTACGCGCTGGCTCCGGCCACTAGTAATTTTGGACGGAACTCGAGGGCCTGCTGCTGCAGTGCGTCGTAATCGATCCGATGGCTTGCCTCGTCGACACCGTACCAGGCGAAGTCATACAACTTTCCGGAGAAATTGAAGCCGCCGCCGTGGGTCAGATGTCCCCCATGATTCAAATTCATGGCAAGCACACGGTCACCCGGCGTCAATACGGCGGCATACGCGGCCATATTTGCCATTGCGCCCGCGTGAGGTTGTACGTTAGCGTGCTCGGCTCCGAACAATTCCTTGACGCGCGCGAGCGCCAACTCCTCGGCTTCATCGACGTATTCACAGCCGCCGTAGTAACGTTTGTGCGGATATCCCTCCGCGTACTTGTCGGTCAAGACCGATCCTGTTGCTTCCAACACAGCTGCACTGCAATGGTTCTCTGACGCAATGAGCACGATATCTTCCGATTGGCGCCGTTGTTCTCGTTCCACGATGGCGAAGGCTTCTGGATCTGTGTGTGAGAGCGCCGACATGCAGACCTCCTTGTGGACTGGGCGCGAGGAGCACGGGCCTCGACCGCCGAGTCTCACCGACTCCTGTCAAAAAATGCGAATCGTCAAGCTTGTCAATTCGTTCAATGGCCAGTACGATATCCAGGCTCTTCCGATGATGTACCTGCGGGCAAGCCAGGGAGTCCTCGGCCATCGACTGGAATCGAAGCTGTTGTTTCGGTTGTCGCCCAGAACAAAATAACTGTTTTCCGGTACCCGCCGCACTGCGAATGAGTTTACCGACAGGGACGTGATGTATGACTCGTGCACTTGACGCCGGTTGACGTAGACGCGCCCGCCGCGAATCTCTACGGTGTCACCGGGTTGAGCGATAATCCGTTTGATAAAGTCGCGATCCGGATTGTCGGCCGGCACAGCCCGAAACACTACCACGTCCCCGCGCTGCGGAGCGTGAAACCAATACTCTGCCTTGTCGACCAATACATACTCGTCATTATGAAGAGTTGGTTGCATCGAGTCGCCTTGCACTCGAAAGTTCTGAAATGCGACTCGCACGATGAGAAACATCACGCCTGCCAGAATCACGGTTTGCGAAATTTCGCGCCAACGTCGGGTTTTGCGTTCGGTCGCCGGGCCCTTTTCGCGCATTCCACCCGAAGGCTCATTTTCGAGCCGTGAAGTGGTCAATCCGGCCCCGGATGCGTCATCTGCAGTGCGGCCAGCAATCCCTCCAGCAGGCTGCTCTCTTCCTCCTCACCCACGGTTCGCGGATCGATCACGATTCGCCCGGCATGGGTACGCGCGATGATCGGGGTCTCAAGTGCGCGCAGCGTTTCGGCCTTGATCGAGGGAGGCAGAACAACCAGCGTGGTCGGCAGCGTCTCACCGGGCAGTGAACCGCCTCCGACGGTGGATTCTCCTGGTTCCAGGTGTAGTCGCAGCCCACGCGTCTCTGCCTGCGTTTGCAACGAGCGAGCGCGTATTTCAATCTGAGTGGAGCTTTGGGCGATCATGCGCCACACCGGCACCGTTTTTTCGGCATTCCCCGCGAGGTACGAGTGAACTGTGGCTGAGAGCGCCGCGATTGTGACTTTGTCCGGCCGCACCGCACGAGCCAGCGGATGACCTCGAAGTCGATTGACCAAACTCGCACGGCCCAGGATGAGACCGGATTGTGGACCTCCCATGAGTTTATCTCCCGAAAATGCGACGAGATCGACTCCTGCTGCTAGCGCCTCCGGAACTGTGGGCTCGTGCGCGAGTCCGAAGCGCTCAGTATCGAGCAGCGCACCGCTCCCGTTATCGTCGATGAGCGGGAGGCCGTGTGCGTGAGCTAAGTTGGCCAATTCGGGCAACGCAACTGTTTCCGTGAAACCGACGATGCGAAAGTTGCTGGTGTGTACATTCAAGATGGCGGCGGTTCTGGCATTGATTGCTTCCGCATAGTCCGGCAAGCGTGTACGGTTGGTCGTGCCGACTTCGACCAGCTTCGCGCCACTTTGTTTGAGAACGACGGGCACACGGAAACCGCCCCCGATTTCTACCGACTGACCGCGTGACACGATCACCTCGCGTCGCTTTGCCAGAGCAGTGATGATCAGCAGAACGGCCGCGGAGGCGCTGACCGTGACGAACGCTGCTTCAGCTCCTGTCAACGATGTCAATTGCCGTCCAACGCGCGTCTGTCGGTCGCCTCGACCGCCGCTCGTGAGGTCGTACTCGAGATCGCAGTACCCCGAAGCTACCGCGATCGCCTCCCTCGCTGCCGGGCCGAGCGGCGCCCGCGCCAGGTTCGTGTGGAGTATTACTCCAGTGGCGTTGATAATGCGACGCGGCCCTACCGCCCAATCCCGCAGGATGCGAGAACGAACGATGGCGGCGAACTCGTCGACACTTGGCGCGTGGACTTCTCGTGGCGACGCACTCCGGTACTCCTGAAGCGTTGATCGCACTAACCGAGTAACCGCTTCTTGTTGATACTGGGAAAGGATCTCCTCGAGAACTTCCGATCGCAATACGCCGTCTACCGATGGAAGTCCCCTCAGGAACGATCGATCGTGCTCCGTGCTCAATCCCGGATTCGGTCTAGCGGAGAACGAAGAAGGCGATCACCAGCAGAACAACCATGGCGGGAGCGAGCACCGTAAGCATTCTGAGGTCCCGGCTCAAGTAATCGTAGTTGATCGCCAGCACTGGAGTGCGTCGAGCCGCAGTCGGGCGACGCGTCGCAGTGGCGGAACGGGTGGCGGCACTCGCCTGGGGCTGGGGTACTGGGCGTTGAGGCGGCCCGGTCGGGATAAGCTCTTCCTGAGTTGCTCCAGATTGCGCCGGGACAGCCAGAGGTCGCGCGGCGCTCCGGGTACGCGATCTCGATTTCGGCGCGGATCGACCGTGAACCTTTTTGGGCAAGGCGAAATCCTTTAACTAGGGCAGGCCGGCTGGACCGCGCGAGAGGAGGGCCTGCACTTCTGTCTTGAGCCTGCGGCAGGAGCATTATACATGTAGGCGGCTGCCTGGCGACGTATATACTATGGCGATAATTCACTTTCCGACAGCGAGATTGTCATCGATTCCTTCCACCACACCTACGACCAACATGCCTTCATTTTCTGGCTCGTGCTGCTGGCAGCGGTAGTGGCTGTCGCCTTCTGGACCTGGCGCGTTAACCGCTATGCGCAGAGTGTGGAGGATCGCCTCGACTCCATCTTTCGCGAATCCGGCAATGAAAATACCGCGCGAGTTCTCGCCGACTACTTGAACACCGTGCGAACTACGGCGCAATCGGTAGCTCGCATGCAGGAACAGCATGAGGGCATTGTGCGGATCATGCCAACCGTAATCCGGCATGTCGGCTTGGTTAGATTTAGTCCATTTCATGACACCGGAAGCGATCAAAGCTTCGCGCTCGCTTTGCTGGACGGCCACCAGGACGGTGTGGTCATCACTGCACTCCACTCGCGCACCGATAGTCGCTTATACGCCAAACCAGTTGAGCGGGGAAAGTCCTCGTATTCGCTTACGCCCGAAGAGAGAGACGCGATGGAGCGCGCGCTGACCGGCGAGCGGCCCGTTTCCGCCACGCGCCACGCCTAGGCGGCCCGCACTACGGTCAACAGGTTGGGACTGTCCGCTTCATACGGTTCCAGATCGTACGAACCATAGGTCTGGCCCGGTCGGAACCCAGCAGACAGTAGCATGAGTTCCAACTCGAATCGGTACGTGTACCGTAGTGGTAGGTGGGTTATAGCCCGCCTTACCGTTCCAGATTCGTCCGTCTGGTCGTACCACAGAGAAAGGTCGAGTAGTTGTTCGGCGGGCGAATCGACCGTACTCGAGAATGCTTGTAACTGAGTCCCATTTCCTTGCGAGTGGAAACGCAATTGAACCGCATCTCCCAGGTGCTGGTTCGCCAGGGTAAGGGGATTGGTGAGGTCCATCACGAGCAGACCGCCCTCGACCAGGCACGAGCGCGCTTGCCGGAGGGCGCCGACCTGTGCCTCCAGGTTGGGAAGATGCCAGAGCACGTTCAGCGGCCAGATTACCGTCCGAAATCGCGGCGGAAGGGAGAGCGCCTGCACCGACATGAGCTGCACGGACGCATTGGCCAATCCGACAAGGCGGACGCGGGCAGCGGACAGCATGGCCCCCGAGGTATCGATTCCGACCACTTCCAGGCCCTTCCTGGCCAGCCGTTCAACAATCCGCCCAGTGCCGCAGCCCACTTCCAGCACCGGACCTTCCTGGACGACATTGGCGAAAAATGACACGTCGTCGTCAAACGCGTCGTGCTCCAGGTCATAGAACTCAACTATGTCTCGGTATGGGTCCATGCTGTGTCCGGAGTGCAGTATAGTCATTAGTATAGAGACGCAACCTTCATTGGAGGTTCAGAGAATGGGGAATGGTAGGGGACCCGTTCTCGTCGTCGACGACGAACCGGACATAGTCGATTTCTTAACGACGGTTCTGGTCGACGAAGGATACGCCACCGAGTCGGCCAGCGACGGCGTTGAGGCGTTGCAAAAGATCGCCGTCAGCGATCCGGCGCTCGTGATTCTCGATCTCATGATGCCGCGTATGTCCGGTTTCGAGGTACTAAAAGCACTCGGAGAAAGGCGCACGTCAGGACGTCCCTCGATTATCGTTTTGAGCGCGAAATCGAGCCATCACGATATCCTCGAGGCTCTCGAGACGGGTGCCGACGATTTCATTCCCAAACCCTTCGACCTGGAGGACCTGCTCCTGCGGGTACGCGTCTGGCTGGACCGTTCGCAGGCGAGTCATGCCGAGGCGTCGAGTCTCAAAGTGTTCACATTGGGACCTTTTCGAGCTTTGCTCGGCAGCGAACTTCTATTTGACGAAGAAACGGGCGATCCGAGAGCACGTCTTCTGTTGAAATATTTGGTCACGGAGTGGGACCAGCCGATTCAACGTTCGACCGCCCTCTATCTCTTGTGGCCGGACCTTGAGGAGCACGACGCTTCCGATCGTCTGTCTGCGGTATTGGCTTCGCTCGCGCCACCGGCACGACCCGACCGTCAGGTAGGAAAATTCGTGCTGGAAGAAGGGTCCACCTTGCAGCTGAATAAGGGAGCCGACATCTGGGTAGATTCGATCGAATTCGAGGCACAGGTCAAAGCGGCACAGGATGCCCAGGAATCGGGCCAAGTCGACACTGCTTTGGGCCTTTTTCTGGCTGCGCTCGCACTGTACAAAGAGGATTACTTGCGTGAGAATCTGTACGAAGATTGGCCGAGTGATCGTCGAGAACGAATGCGAGAACTCTGGATTTCTTCGATGTTCCGAGTAGCGGCACTCTGTGCTGATCGTTGCGAGTACTCAGACAGCATCCGGCTGATGAAGAAAGTGCTCGATATCGATCCTTATCGTGAAAACGCATATCAGGCGCTGATGCTCTACCTCTCGCGAGCGGGCCGGCGGGGTGAGGCAATCAATCTATACCGGTATGCGGAGCGCCTTTTTGCGCAACATTTAGCGGCACAGCCGGCTCCGTCCACCCGAATGTTGTACGAAAAGATATTGCGTGGCGAAGCAGGCTGACCTCCTGAGCGTCGAGGACGCACGCGCCCGTATACTCGCGCATTTCTTCCGCCTGGAAACAGAGCTGGTGCCGCTCGACGAGGCTCTCGGAAGAGTATTGGCGGAGTCGGTGACTTCTACTCTCGACATTCCGCCCTTCGCCAACTCGTCGATGGACGGCTTCGCATTGCAAAGCAGCTCCACGACACAAGCCGCACCGGGAAGTCCGGTTTCCCTGGACGTGGTCGACAATATTCCCGCGGGCAGCTTCAGCTCTCGTGAGCTGAGACCCGGCGAGAGTGCTCGGATCATGACTGGCGCTCCTCTCCCACCAGGTGCAGACGCCGTAGTTCCTTTCGAGGACGTCGATGATCTGGGTAGCGAAATCCATCTCTCTATCGCCGTGTCGGAGGGCTTCAGCGTGCGGCCGGCTGGTCAGGATATCACCTCGGGAATCCAGGTTCTTTCATCCGGTGTGGCATTGGATTCACGACGCGTAGCACTTTTGGCGGCGATCGGCGTCGGCGTGGTGCCCGTGGTTCGACGGCCAAGGATAGCGATTTTGTCGACCGGTGATGAGTTGGTATCTCCGGGGACCCCGTTGCAACCGGGACAGATCTACAACAGCAATACTTCCATGCTCGTCGGCGCAGTATCCGAAGCAGGCGCCCTCCCGGTGGTTCTTCCCACCGTGCGAGACGATGTACGAGAGATCGTGGATTCAATTCATGCGGCGGCTGGTGCAGATCTTCTTCTCACGACTGGGGGCGCATCAGTGGGCGATTACGATCACATGAAAGATGTGATTGGCCATCAGGGTGAGTTGAACTTCTGGCGAGTGCGAGTCCGGCCGGGGAAACCTCTCTTGTTCGGATCCGTTGGCTCTCTTCCCGTCATCGGGCTTCCCGGAAACCCTACGAGCGGCATGGTCACTTTTGAACAATTCGCCCGGCCCGCTATACGGCGTATGTTGGGAGCTGGGTTGTACCGCCCTACCATTCACGTGCGTCTCGACGAGCGCATCGAGAACCTGGGTGGTCGACGAACATACGCCAGGGCACAACTTCGATATGAGGCGGGTGAATTTCACGCCACCCTTTCAGGGTCGCAAGATTCCGCCATGCTCATGCCACTCGCCATGGCCGACTGCCTGTTGATTGTCCCGGAGGACCGGGAAGAGCTGCGGGCCGGAGAAATCGCCATTGCGCAGGTATGGCGACTCCCGCAATCACCTGAAGAGGCGTAGATCCGTGGTCTATACCGTAAGGGGTTCGCCGTCCACCCGAACTGCAGCACCTTCGAGCACCCTCGTCAGCTCCGACGCCAGTTCATCGCAGTACCCGATGGACGTGTTGGGCAGTGGAATCGCCGTCAATCGAGCGCCTTTCCGAACCAGGATTTCCACCTCGTCCTGGCCATGAAACCGTTGCATGACCTCGTAAGCGGCGACGATGCGTGCCACGTCTTCCAGTCGATCAGGTCCGCGATGTATTTCGATTGTCAGGCGCTTTGGTGGCCGATCGAACGATGGTGCCGACGCTGCTCCATTTCCGTTTGCACCGGCTGACTCACTACGCACTTTGTGCTTGCCATTCAGGCCCGGAGACAAAGGGTGGTCACTCAAGTCCTCGAGTGCGTGCACCGCGCTGGCCAGTAAACGCAGTCGACCGTCGGAAGCGTCGATCTTCCCCTCGATCACCACGGTCGCCCCTTCGGTTAGTCTGGCGCTCACCTGCTCGTAACTTCGGCTAAATACGACGACCTCCACGCTCGCTCGGAGATCGGAGAGCTGGAACGAGGCCATGGGCCGGCCGTCTTTGGTCGAGAACGAGCGTAACCGGCGAACTACTCCACCGGCAGCGACTCGTTGTGCATCCTGCTCGCCCGTGACATCGCCCACGGGGATCGCGTTGGCGGCCCGAATGGCCGGCGCAAGATCGGCTATGGGATGACGGGAGACGGTGGTCCCCAGCAATTCTTCCTCCCACTCGATCTTCTCGTCGAGGGACGCCGCGTCTACGATTGGAAGTTGGAGGATAGGCGCCACGGTCGAGGCGTCCCCGAAAAGTGACACCTGGCCCGACGCCGCCGCGCGTTGTACGCTCAAAGCGAATCCTGCAATTCGATCGAGTCCTTCGACTAATCTCTTTCGTTCCACTCCAATACCGTCGAGGGCCCCACACTTTGCCAGACTCTCGAGTACGCGCTTGTTGATGGCAGTGGAATCCATCCGCGTGCATAGATCTTCCAGGGACGCAAATGGGCCCCTTTCGTTCCGTGCTCGCAACAGTGACTCAACTGCCCCAGTGCCGACGTGTTTGATCGCCCCGAGACCGAATCGGATGCCTCCATCTTCGAGCGTGAAGTCAACGTCGCTCCGGTTCACGTCCGGAGGAAGAATTCTTATGCCCAAACGGCCGCATTCGGACATGGCCTCGGTAACCTTCTCCGCGTTTTCTCGCTCCGCGGAAAGGTATCCGGCCAGATACTCTCTGGGATGGTTAGCCTTTAGATAGGCGGTCTGACAGGTAATGACTGCGTAGGCAGCGGCATGGGCCTTGTTAAAGGCATAGCCCGCAAAAGGCTCGATCACGTTGAACAGGTGCTCAGCGGTCGCCGCATCGGTACCGCGGTCGCCGGCCCGTTCGATGAAGGCGGAACGATGCTTTGCGAGTTCAGCCGCCTTCTTCTTTCCCATGGCGCGCCGCAACAGATCGGCCTCCCCCATGGTGTATCCGGCCACCAGGGCAGCGACTCGCATCACCTGGTCCTGATAGACCACGATGCCATAGGTCTCTTGCAGCACTTCCTGCAGTGCGGGATGGTCGTATGTTACTCGCTTCAACCCGTTCTTCCGCGCCACGAATTCCGGAATGTGCTCCATCGGCCCCGGCCGATAGAGGGCACCGGCGGCGACGATATGTTTGAATTCGGTGGGACGCAATTCACGCATCAATTTTCTGAAGCCTGCACCGTCAACCTGAAAAATTCCAAACGTGTCGCCCGAACTGAGCAGATCGTAAATACTGGAATCCTCCAGCGGAATATCATCAAGCTCACAGGAGGTTCCGGTCGTGGACTCAATGAAACCGCGGGCCCGCTCCAGAATCGTCAAAGTGCGGAGTCCAAGGAAGTCCATCTTGAGAAGGCCAATTTTTTCGATCGACGCCATGGCGTACTGCGTGGTGACTTGATCGCTTTTTGGGACCTTATAAAGCGGAACGTGCTCGGCCAGTGGATCTTTTGAGATGACGACGCCCGCCGCGTGAGTTGAAGCGTGACGCGCCACGCCCTCCAGATCTTCCACGGTGTCGAGTAACGTCTTCATGGCGTCATCAGTCTCGTAAAGCTGTCGCAGTTCAGCAACTTCCTCTTTCGCCTTGGCCACTTTCGAGCACATGAAGGGAACGAGCTTGGCTACGCGATCGACATCGGGATAAGGCATACCAAGTACTCTGCCGACATCCCGCACACCGGCTCGCGGACCCATCGTGCCGAACGTAATAATTTGCGCTACACGATCACGCCCGTACTTTTCGTTCACATACTTGATCACCTCGTCCCTGCGGTCGTCGGCAAAGTCCAGATCCATATCCGGCATAGTCACCCTCTCCGGGTTCAAAAACCGCTCGAAGGATAGTCCATGTCCCACCGGATCGATGTTTGTGATGAAGAGGCAGTATGCCACAATGCTGGCGGCGGCGCTCCCCCGCCCAGGACCAACGGCGATTCCCTGTTCGCGCGCAAAGCGTATAACGTCGTACACCAGCAAAAAGTAGTCGACGAAGCCGGTCCGGAAAATCACTGTCAGCTCGTATTCGAGGCGCGCACGGATCTCGGCAGTAACCTCGGGGTACCTCCGACTGAGTCCGGCTTCGCACAGCCGGCGCAGATACTCCTCAGAGGTAAGGCCATCCGGCGTGTCGAATTTCGGGAGGTGCGGTCGCCCGAAAACAAGGTCCAAATTACATCGATCGGCAATCGCGATCGTGTTGCTCACAGCTCCAGGGTAATCACCGAAAAGCGCGTGCATCTGCTGCGGAGACTTTAGATAGAACTGTTGTGACTCCATGCGCATGCGCTTGGGATCGCTCATCGTGGTCTGCGTCTGAACGCACAACAACACTTCGTGCGCGTACGCCTGCCGCTCCGTCACATAGTGAACATCGTTTGTTGCCACGAGCGGAACTCCGAGGCGTTGGTGCAAGTGCAGGATTCCCTGGTTGATCGTCTTCTGGAATTCAAGCTCGTGATACTGCAGTTCGAGAAAGTAGCGGTCGGCGAACACCTGTCGATACCAATCCGCCCGCTCTTCAGCGCCACCGAGGTTGCCATCCAGGATTAAACGGGCCACTTCACTGCTGGCGCAGGCCGACATACAGATGAGGCCCTCGGAGTGGCGCTCGAGCAACTCGTGGTCCACTCGCGGCTTTCGATAGAAGCCTCGCAAATGCGCTTGCGTGGTCAACTGAATGAGATTTCGGTAGCCGGCTTCGTTCTCAGCCAGGAGCACGAGATGGTAGTTCTTCGAAGCTGGTCCGGGTCGTTTCTCCAGGGGAGCGTCGGAGACGTACACCTCGCAGCCGATGATCGGCTTAACTCCAGCCCCCTTTGCCTTGTCGTAGAACTCAATTGCCGCGAACATGGTGCCGTGATCGGTCAGCGCCAGTGCCGGCATACCGAAATCACGTGCAGACTGCAGAAGATCGTCAATTCGTGCGAGCCCATCCAGCAGTGAATAGGAGGTGTGGCTATGGAGGTGCACAAAGTTATCTGTCACGGATCCGAGACTCCCGAACTGAGATGAAGCGACAAGAACTATCCTACACCACAGCTTAAGTCCTCTCAAGGCCCTTGTAGTACTTGAAATGGATTACAAGGGCCTTGGACACAGGGTGCAAGAGTGTACATTTCCACAATTCAACACTGGGTCACGTCGCCGCTCAATTCGAACTCGAGGCGCGGTCGCACGCGATCCACCGCGTCTGGTCTCTCGCAATTGAGGCGAGCCCACCAATTCTTCGGCGGTTTTATCGGATTGATTCTGGTATGAGCCCGGAATCAGACGCTGCGGTCGAGATTTTCCAGCATTGCTAGGAACCGGTCGCACAACGCCTGATATTCGGCGGCGGACCAGGACGGATCGGCCGACGGCAACTTTTCCAGCAGTCGGGCCTTGGCGTGTAATAGCTCGCTGCCGAGACCAGGACTCGCCGAACGCACACTCTTTGCACTGTTCAACACTGCTCCGGTCTGAGGAGCGCTTTCTTCAGCTTCCGCCGCCGGCAGTGACGTGTCCTCAGACGTAGAAACAGCATCGGCATCATCGATCTTCGCCAGGTGACACACGGCGTAGAAGAATCGGGCTGCATTCTTCGCTTGCGATGCCGAGCTACTTATGCGGAAAAAATTGACCAGATCTTCCTGGGTCCACTTATCCGCCCCGGCATCAAATACAGGCTTGTACGCGGTCTCAACAAGATGTCGAAGCGTCGGCTCAAACCGATCGGTCGTTTGCAGCAGTCGATAGGCATGAGTCGGCTTGCCGCGATCGTCCACGACGCCCAGAAATTTCAAGGCACTCAAAAGCGCATACTCATTGTTGCTCGCCACGTTCAGCTTCTCGAGAAAGCTGTGATCTACCACCTCCGGAACTTGACGGTCACGGATTCGCGCGAAAAAACGCTCGAGAGACGAGATCGGCGCATAGGGAGCGCGACGAACCGCGAAGTCGCTTGCCATCAATGCAGCCACCTGTATTCCAAGGCTGTAACTCTTGGACACAAGGTACCACAAAGGCTGGTATCGTACAAGGCACCTTGGACCTCATATCGCGAGTCTAACGTTCACTTGTGCAATCTGTAACCGGGACGATCGCTTAGACAATTGTGGATACAAGGTATGTTACAGACCTTGGCGGAGCCCCAGCTTCGGCCGCCCTCGCCTAGACCAGATTCGCGCCGCTGCTTACACGCCGCGCTGCAGGGCACGGGCTAGTTCTGCCTGCCGGATGCTGATCGTGAGATCACCACGTGTGCGCTCCAGGACGGCCCGCAGCGAATCCGTGGTTCTCCGCAGACCCCCCGTGATCGCGTCGGGATAATCTACGGTTATGAGGTTCGTGTACACGTCATCCATGATTTTTAGTACACGCTCGGCCTCTTGCATTTCGGCTTCTCCGCCGCGGCGGATGATGTCGAGTACATAGCGCCGCATCTCGCTAGCGGCTTCCGCCATACCGTTTAGAAACGGCGCCGGCTCGATGCCCAGCTCGCTCGGTTGCGGGAGTTCCTGCGACTGCAATATCGCGGCCACGATAAAGGCCTCGGCAATTTCCTTCTGGGCGTCCTGTACGTACCCGGTCCAGTACAGATCCGGGTGTCCTTCCAGATCGAATTTGGTAGCTTGCACCATGCTACGACCAGCGTCGAGCGATTCCTGGGCACGCTCGTATTCGCCCCGGTGAAGCGCCCGAATTCCGGTCGCCGCGTGTCGCACTATCTGGCGGGATTCGACCAGTGCGCGATCGCGTGCCTGGTTCTTGGTCTCGAGGTCCCCGACGATTCGCGACACCGCCCCGTCTATGTCCATATTGAAGATCTTCATGCCGACTCCTCTTGATACTGTGGTCTGTAGACCTCCATCCTAGTCAGATACGCTCGTGCACCAAGGTCCGAAAGAGCGAAGGCGTTTCATTGAACGAACAAAGGCTGCAAAAGGTCTTGGCCTCCCGCGGTGTGGCATCCCGGCGCGCGGCGGAGAGACTGATCGCGGAGGGGAACGTCACTGTGAACGGCTTGACTGCCACTGTGGGTCAGGCCGTCGATCCGGACCACGACCGCATCGAAGTGAACGGGCACCCAGTTACGATCACCTTGACCGTTCGGTACTTGGCGCTCCATAAACCGGAGGGGTATGTTACGTCGACGGTAGGCGAGGAAGGACAGCGCACCGTCATGGAACTCATCGATGCGCGGGAGCGTCTCTATCCGGTGGGACGTCTGGATCTTGATTCTGCGGGGCTGTTGCTGTTCACCAATGACGGTGACTGGGCAAATCTTGTCGTTCACCCCAGATATGAGATCGAGAAGGAATACATCGCCGTGGTGCGAGGACATCCGTCGAATCAAATTCTGGAGGTCTTGCGGAACGGCGTTCGTCTCCCGACTGGGGAAGTGACGTCTCGGTGTAGGGTAGAGACATTGCTCCGGGCCGAAACCACGAGCTCGCTTCAGGTAACAGTGCACGAGGGGAAAAAGAGGCAGATTCGCCTCATGTTGGCCGCAGTGGGACACCCCGTGTTGCGACTCACAAGAGTGAGAATCGGACCAATTCGGCTGGGCGACCTGGCTCGAGGCACGTGGCGCGAGCTGACACACGAGGAAGTCAGCGCGATTCGTAACTCTGCACAAAGTGGGGCACGCGCTGTTGACTAAGGCAGATTCGCATATCGCCATCGACGGGCCGGCGGCATCGGGCAAGTCCACCTTGGGACGCTCCATTGCCGACTCGTTGGGCTATAAGTTCCTGGATACAGGACAGATGTATCGCGCGGTAACTCTCAAAGCGCTCATAGACCGTGTACCCGCAGACGACGAAGCTCGGCTGAGCGAGATCGCTCAAGGCCTCGACTTTGCTCTCTCCCCCAACGGTCTGCTAATCGACGGCGTGCCCGCCGGACAGGAACTCCATTCCCCCGAAGTCGACTCGGCCGTGTCCGAGATCTCGGCCCAAACGGCGGTTCGCTCGGCACTGGTGCGTCGGCAACGCGAAATTGCCACTGGGGACCCGATCGTGATGGTGGGTCGGGACATTGGCACGACGGTTTTGCCGAATGCGCCGGTGAAGTTGTGGTTGACGGCGTCAGACTCGGAACGTGCGCGCCGGCGCCTGCGGGATCAGCCGGAACAAGTAGTGCGAGAGGGGCATGAGGCGGCCCTGGCTCGACTCGGTTCGCGTGACCGATACGACGCTTCCCGCGCTCACTCGCCCTTACAAAGAGCGGCCGATGCTATATTTATAGATACCGACGGACGAAGTCCGGGACAGGTCCTCGATCAAGCGTTGGCGGCCATTCGAGCCGTATTCGGGGGCAGTCCATTTTAGGAATGAAGTACGGCTGTTCTCAGGGAGATGCGGCGGTGC
This sequence comes from Chloroflexota bacterium, assembly GCA_025449555.1. Taxonomy (GTDB): domain Bacteria; phylum Chloroflexota; class UBA5177; order UBA5177; family UBA5177; genus JANWJD01. Next base: position 52,505 of record JANWJD010000084.1, read on the forward strand.
CGCTTCTCGTGTATTGCGGTCGAGTGGCGGGCTATCGTTCCCGCCTGGAGTGATTTGCAATGGCGAAACCATTAATTGCGCTTGTGGGCCGGCCGAATGTCGGCAAGTCCACGTTATTCAATCGCCTGGTCGGCGAACGCTCGGCCATCGTGGAAGATTTGCCCGGCACGACGCGAGATCGGCTCTATGGGGAATTCGAATGGCGCGGACGTCGACTTGCCGTGGTAGATACCGGCGGCATGATCCCAGGTGTTGAGGAAGAAATTTCGGAAGGCGTTTTCGAGCAGGCTGAGCTTGCGATTGAGGAAGCGGATATTATTGTGTTCGTCCTCGATGGCCGGACTGGAATCACGCCGGTCGATCAAGAGATTGCGGAACTGCTGCGTCGCACCAGGAAGCCCTTGGTAGTGGCAGCCAATAAGGCCGACAACACCAAGCAAGAACTTTTAGCTGCTGAGTTCTTTGAATTAGGGTTAGGAGATCCGATTGCCATCTCGGCGGCCCGCGGACTGAACACGGGGGATTTTCTCGACCGAGTGGATGAATTGCTGCCGGCACCGATTGATGAAGCGATGGACGAGGACCAGGTGCGGGTTGCAATTATCGGTCGTCCGAACGTCGGCAAGAGTTCCCTCGTCAACTCTCTGACCGGGCAGAAACGGGCCGTCGTTTCGAACGTGCCCGGCACGACGCGCGACGCGGTAGACACCTTCGTTGAACACAATGGCCACGGTATCGTACTGGTGGACACTGCCGGCATCCGTCGTAGGGGCAAGATCACCCCTGGAATCGAGCGCTACAGCGTGCTCCGCGCGATGCGGGCGATCGATCGAGCAGACGTGGCAGTGCTCTTGATCGACGCGACCGAGCCATTGGCGGCTCAAGATGCACATGTGGCGGGATTCGTCCAGGAGCAAGCAAAGGGTCTAATCGTCGCGGTAAACAAGTGGGACTTGATCCAAAAAGAGTCGCATACTATGGCTCAGTTCGAGCGACTCATTCGAAACGAACTCAAATTCATGCCATATGTGCCGTTCGTCTTCATCTCTGCGAAGTCGGGCCAGCGCGTGGAAAACGTGCTCACCCTAGCGCTGCAAATTGCCGAAGAGCGAAAGAAAAGAATTCCCACCGGCGTGCTCAACGATGCCGTGCGAAGAATGTTGGCCGAGCACCAAACACCCTCGTCCCGGGGTAAGATCCTCAAACTGTTTTATGTCACGCAAGTAGCGACGGATCCTCCGACCTTCGTGGTGTGGGTGAATAATCCGAGTCTTGTACACTTCGGGTTCGAACGTTTTCTCGAAAACCGATTGCGCGAGAAGTTCGGATTCTTTGGGACGCCCATTCGTGTGTTCTTTCGCGCCCGAGCACAGGAAGCCGCAACCGCCCGCTAGTCCAGTCCCGCCATTTGCTTTCCGGCGGCAAGGATCTGCTTGGCCAAGGCCGGGTTTGTAGCTTCGGTGTAGAGGCGTATGAGCGGTTCCGTGCCCGACGATCGGACCAGCAGCCAGCTCCCATCGGTTAGAAAGTACTTGTACCCGTCGAGGGTCTGCACATGATCGATCTTCTGGCCGGCCAGTTCAGAGGGGTGTTCTCCCGCGAACCGTCCGTATACTTCCTCACGCTTCTCCTCCGGGAACCTCACATCGACGCGCTCATAGTACGAGGGTCCGGCTTCATCCTGAAGATGTTCGACGATTTTCGACATGGGTAAGTCGTACGCCTGTAACATCTCCATCACGTACATGGCTGCGAGGCTGCCATCCCGCTCGGGGATATGTCCACGAAATGCGTACCCGCCGCTTTCCTCGCCCCCGATCATGGCGTCGTGCTCTCGCATGGCGGGTCCGATGTACTTAAAGCCGACCGGCGTTTCGATGACGTCGACGCCGTACTTCTCGCCCAGCCGATTGGCGAGAGAAGTCGTACTCACCGACTTTACGATCGCACCGCGCCAGCCCTTCTTTTCCAAAAGGTACATGATCAGGAGACCGTAGACGAGGAGCTGATTAATGAAGGTCCCTTTCTCATCAACCAGACCAAACCGATCGGCATCTCCGTCGAGGGCCAATCCAACATCGGCCCCCCGCTCCGTCACTGCAGTCATGAGCTTCCCGAGATTCACGGCAATGGGTTCCGGATTCACGCCACCAAAGTACGGATTCCTGTAGTTGTTCAGCTCCCAAAGCTGCAAGGACCCCCCCGAGAGTAGGTGAGGAATGTACCCCATGCCGGCACCATACATTGGATCGATGACAACTTTTAAGTTCGAGGCCCGGATCGGTCCCGGATCCACAATTACTGCCAACCGCTGGAGATAACTCGGGGCCACCTCGAAACGCTCCACCTTTCCTTGCGACAGCGCGACCTGAAGATCCAGGCGGCGTACCGATTGCTCGCCAAAAACAACTTCTGCCTGTTTCTCGATCGCGGAAACGGTCGCCGGATCGGCGGAACCGGCATATTCAGGTTTGTACTTGTATCCGTTATCGGTCCACGGATTGTGGCTCGCGGTGATCATCGCGGCGCCGGCCGCCTTGTGGGTCAGGATCGAGTAGGAAACCGCTGGAGTGGCTGCAGCTTCGGCTGCGAGTAACACGTGGATGTCGTTGGCGGCCAGAACTTCTGCCACTGCGCCGGCAAAGTATTCAGAGGCGAATCTCATGTCGTAACCGACCACGAAAGGGTCCTTTGCCTGGCCCTTGTCCCTCAGAAAGTTCGCGGTAGCTTGGGCCACAATCCGGACGTTCTCGAAGGTGTACGCCTCTGCTATAGCGGCGCGCCAACCATCGGTTCCGAACTTGATGGGGCTTGCGGTGTTCGTTGCCGTAGCCATGGCCACAACTCCCTCAGCGTCAAAATTTAGCGTCCATCGAATTGTACAGGCGGCAATGCCCCTTCCCACCCGCAAGCGTCGACCTTCACTCGGAGGGATTCAGCCAGGTTGGTTCTATTGCCGACAAGGGTGCCGAAATGTGAGAGCGGGAGCCGCCTGCGTTCAACGGCAGCTCCCGCTCTTCATGGATTCAGATATGTTCGTCCCTCGGTGCTCTTAGGTGCCCGACTGCCAGGAGTTGATGTAGAGCTCCTGCTCGGGAGTCAGAACATCAATGTCTATGTTCATCGACGCCAATTTGAGTCGGGCGATCTCCTGGTCGATCTCGGTGGGAACGATATAGACGCCGGGCGACAACTCAGCCTTCTTCTGCTGCAGGTACTCCGCCGACAGGGCCTGGTTCGCAAAACTCATGTCCATGACAGCCGCCGGGTGACCTTCGGCGGCAGACAGGTTGAGGAGTCGGCCCTCTGCAAGCAAGTAGATCTTTCGACCATTGACGTCGAATTGTTCGACGAAATCCCGCAGCAAGGTGCGGCTGCTCGCAAGGGATTCCAGCGCCGGAATATTGATCTCGTCGTTGAAATGGCCGGTGTTGGCGATGACCACGCCGTCTTTCATGACCGCGAAGTGTCGCCGATCGAGCACATTGAGGTTTCCGGTGACTGTGATGATGAGGTCGGCGACCTTGGCTGCTTCCTCCATCGGCATGGCCAGATAACCGTCCATCACCGCCTCGAGGGCGCGCGTGGGATTAATTTCCGTGACAATGACGTTGGCGCCGAGACCTGATAATCTGCTCGCCAGCCCGCGTCCGCACCATCCGTAGCCTGCGACCGCTACCCGCTTACCGGCCAACAGCATATTTGTAGCGCGGAGCAGTCCGTCGATGGTGCTCTGACCCGTTCCGTATCGATTGTCGAAGAGATGTTTGGTGTCGGCCTCATTTACTGCCACGATCGGATAAGCCAGCGCACCGTCGGCGGTCATACTTTGAAGCCGGATGACTCCTGTAGTGGTTTCCTCGGTACCGCCAAAAATGGCGTCAAGCAGTTCGCGGCGGTCTTGGTGAATACGGGTCACAAGATCGTTACCGTCATCCATCGTCATGTTAGGATTCGAATTCAGCACAGCGTCGATGTGCCCAAAGTAGGTGTCACGATCCTCGCCCTTAATGGCGAAGGTCGGAATGTCGTAGTGGACATTGAGCGCGGCCGCCACGTCATCCTGGGTGCTGAGCGGGTTCGAGGCACATAGGAACACGGACGCTCCCCCGGCTTTCAGTGTTCGCACAAGATTGGCGGTCTCCGTGGTCACGTGCAAGCAAGCAGCTATCTTCACTCCGGCCAGCGGCTGCTCATCCGCAAACCGCTCGCGAATCATGCGCAAGACCGGCATGGTCGAGTCGGCCCACTCGATTCGGACCTTTCCCTTATCGGCGAGTCCGAAATTCTTTACGTCGCCTTTTGAGGATACCTCAGTTTGCATTGTCATACTCCTTCAGTGATAAGGGTTGGGGCTTGAATAAAAACAGGCTGAGACTCCGGAAGTTCGATCCGTGTCATAGCGGCAAGTGACGCATAGCGATCGGTCATCGACGCCTGATCGGCGCGCAGCAAGCCGCTCACGCTAAAGTCTTCCACGGCAAAACTTGCGACTACGCTTCCGAATACGACGGCTGCCTTGAGATCTTCGAGACTCGTGCTTCTCCGTCGATCGAGATAACCGATAAAGGCGCCGGCGAAGCTGTCGCCGGCCCCGGTAGTGTCTCGCACCTCCCAGGTAGGAAATGCAGGTACGAGAAAGATCTCTTCGCCGGCGAAAAGAATCGCCCCATATTCGCCGCGCTTCACCACCACATGGCGCGGCCCAAGGGCCAGAAGCTCGCGGGCGGCTTCGAGCACGTTGTATCGACCCGTGTACTCCCGAATCTCACCTTCGTTGATCAGGACGGTGTCGACCTTCCGGATCACTTCGGTTAAAACATCGCGCTTCCCCTCGATCCAGAAGTTCATGGTATCGAGCGCGATGAGTTGTGGATTCCGCACCTGCTTGAGCACTTCCAATTGCAACAGAGGGTCGATGTTACCGAGAAAGAGAAACCGCGCATCCCGATATTCCTCGGGAAGTGTCGGATGAAACGTCTCAAACACGTTCAGTCGGGTGTCCAGCGTGTGCGCGACGTTCATGTCGAAATCGTACTGGCCGACCCAGCGAAACGTCTCCCCGTGGCGCTGTTGCAAGCCTTGAAGGTCGACGCCGCGCCCTTCGAGCATCTCAATTCCGCTCGACGGGAAGTCGTCTCCCACCACGCCGACCAATTGCACTTCGGTGAACAGGCTCGCCGCGAGCGCAAAGTATACCGCCGTGCCGCCCAACGCCTCCTCGGCCCTTCCGAATGGCGTCTCGACAGTGTCGATCGCGATACTACCAACGACTAGACTCGTCACAAATCCTCCTCCTCGTCATCAGCGCGCGGCCAAGGGGGTCAAAAGCCGTCGCGACGTACAGATTGTTCATTGCCCAGAGGCATGCTCTTGCGTCGGACTTCCTTCGGATTCCTGTCTAAAAAGCAATCAGCCGCAGCATGGGCCATTCAGGTCCACCTACGGCGACCCCACTCAAGACTTCCCAGCGGCGGCAAAAACCAAGTAAGTATAGCGTGTCCGGGCGAACACGTCGAATGTCCATGGCGTTCTCAGGAACTCTTGACCTGGCTACCCAAATGCCGAGGGGCGTTCCCGCGCAGCTTTCGACCAATCGCGGGTAAATGTGGTGACGGCACGTGCCACGGTTTCGCCTCGCACCAGTATCCCCACTTCCCTATTTAGATCGAGAGACGTCGGGCTCAGGTTCTCCGAACCCACGAATGCGACCACTCCGTCGACCAGGAACATCTTGGCATGAATATACGGGTACCGTAGGGCGCGCGCGTCGACGCCGGCACGTAACAAAGCGGTAAGTCCGGGGCTTGCATAGCCGGAAGCGACCAGAATCTCGACACGCAGCCGTCGATGCAGCCTGATCAGTAAGGTATCGAGGGCAGGGTCTGCCACTTCCTCCGCATATATTTGGATGGATCGTCGCGCGCGCTTCAGAAATGTAGTGAGGACGGGTCGCGAGTTTGGGGAGAGAACTAGGTCAGTGTTGTGGCGACCAAATGGAATGTGGTCCCAGTCGGAGCGAAAAACGTTGGAAAGGTCGTGTACGTCGCTGAAATCATGGTCGAGTACCAACAGTTCTCGGTTCGACTTGAACGCTGCCTGCGAGAAATTCGCTGTGGAGACGACTGCTAACCTGTCGTCGACCACGAGGAATTTTGCGTGCGTGAAGTAGTAGCGAAGCCACGTCCAACGCACCGCTACGCCCGCTGCGCGAAGGCCGGACGCCATCTGAGCCGGCTGATTTCCCATCCCAAAAGGACGAGGGTCAAGCAGGACGTAAACTGCTACGCCTTGGGCCGCGGCCCGTTCGAGCGCTCGCTCGATGCTGTGTTGGGTGAGAATGTATGCCTCGAGAAAGACGGTCCGGCTCGCCGCATCGATTGCGTGTGTAACGGGTTTCACCCCGTCCTGCGGTTCCACTACCAGCTTGGTGCCCGCGCGTCCGGCTCCTGGCGGTGTGACAACGCTGAGGAATCTTTGGTTCACCAGATTTCGCTTTATGGTGCGACCCGTGCAACCGTTGAGTGCGAGAGCCAGACAGACGCACAGGGCTCCTCCGTGCCCCAACCACACCCGCCCCACCTTCGAATATCGACGGTGAGACTGGGTATTCGGGGTGTGAAACAATCGTGACATGGTTGGAGTCGTCTTTACGGAACGCGTCCTGTCGCCATCTTCGTTCAATTTGACCGAGTACGGGAGGCGCTGGATTCCGACCGGCATGCTGCATCTCTCATGACCATCTGGGCGATTGCGGATCTTCATGCTTCTCGACCCGATCCAGAATCGGGACGACCGACTAAACCGATGGATGCATTCGGGCCGGCATGGGTGGACCACATGGATCGATTGGAGTCCGCCTGGCAAACGCGGATCAGTTCACGAGACACCGTGCTCATCGCGGGTGACATCGACTGGGCACTCCATCTGAGAGACGCAGACTTCACGCTCGAAAGATTGGACGGGTGGAAAGGCAGAAAGATTCTGATCCGCGGAAACCACGATTACTGGTGGTCCAGCAAGAGCACGAATCAGGTTCGGCGGATTCTTCCTCCCAGCATTCGACTCCTCCATAACGATTCCATCATGGCGGATGACGTGAACATTTGCGGCACGAAAGGATCCCCGATTCCCGGAGCCATCGACTGGTCGCCAGAAAACGAAAAACTATTACTTCGGGAGCTGCACCGGCTCCGGCTGAGCCTCGATTCTCGGGCGCCGGAACTCGAGACGATTGCAGCCGTTCACTATCCGCCGATGTATGTGAATTCGGGGAGCAGTCCGTACAAGAACCTGCTGGAGGAGTACCGGGTTGCCTGCTGTGTGTACGGGCATTTGCACGGGGAAGCGGCGTGCTCGGGTCCCCAGGGTCTCATTGACGGTGTCGTTTACTTCCTCGTAGCTGGAGATTATGTTAACTTCGAGCCGATACCGGTCTGGGATGGCGAGCCGATCGTCAGATAGTCTGTTCCGACCAACGCCGGGAGGGAGCGGCGACAGCCACCGTTCGCCGACCTCAGGAGCGCCGTTGCAGCAAATCACTCGCAGTGGATGAATCGAGTCCGGCATTCTTCGAGGAACCCTCAGTGCGCGCAGTACACTTGGTCGTGATGTGCTATGGACGCGAGTAGTGACTTCGGCGGCCCAGACTCGATGGATCGTCCCGAGCGACGTCTGGTCAATCCATACCTAGATGTGGCCGATGAATATCACCCACCGGAAATCGCGAAATTCGAACTGGAAACCGATCCGTACCGGAACTTTCTCCCCGGCATTTCGAACGTCAATGCAGCAAAGACATTGGGAGGCGGACTGCAATCCGGGCGAGAAGGAAATCGGGTGCTTCTGGTGGTAAGTCTCCTCCTGGTCGCGGTGCTCATACTCCCGGCCATTGCGGCCGTCATTGCGCAGTTGTTCCATTGATCAGCCCGACCGCTCGAACGTCGTCATGAGCTACCCTGAATCTCGACCTCGGCGCCTTCGCGCCACTCCGGCGCTCCGTTTGCTCGTGAGGGAAACCGATCTTGTCCCTGGTCGGCTCATGTACCCCATCTTCGTGCAGCCCGGTCGGGACCGACGGGACGAAATCGCATCGATGCCCGGTCAATTCCGCCTTTCGAGCGACTTGCTCCCGAAGCTCGCCCGTGACATTCGACAACTCGGCCTCGGGGGCCTGATGTTATTTGGATTGCCCGAGCACAAGGACGAAGTCGGATCAGAAGCTTATCGTTCCGACGGCATCGTGCAGGAAGCAGTGCAAATAATCAAAGACGCTGTGCCTGAACTTTTGGTTGCGACCGACACGTGTCTGGACGCGTACACAACTCACGGACACTGTGGCATTGTACGGGACGGGCGCGTGGACAATGACGCCACCCTCGAGTACCTGGCGCGGGTGGCCGTGAGCCAAGCACTGGCCGGTGCGGATATTGTCGCGCCTTCGGACATGATGGATGGCCGCGTGTTCGCTATTCGCAAGGCACTCGATGCAGAGGGCAAACAAGATGTGCCCATCATGTCGTATGCCGCGAAGTATTCGTCTGCCTTTTACGGTCCGTTCAGGGAAGCAGCCGACTGCGCTCCGCAGTTTGGTGATCGAAGGTCGTACCAGATGGATCCATCGAACCGACGCGAAGCGATCCGGGAAATTGAGCTCGATCTCGAGGAGGGCGCTGACATCGTCATGGTGAAGCCTGCTTTACCGTATCTCGATATAGTCCGCGACGTCCGCGCGAAATTCGATGCGCCGGTGGCAGCATACAACGTTAGCGGCGAATACGCCATGCTGAAGGCCGCGGCCGCTAATGGCTGGCTCGACGAACGAGCGTCCGTCCTGGAAACTATGACATCCATCCGACGAGCCGGAGCCGACATTATCCTGACGTATCACGCACCGGACGTTGCCATGTGGCTATGTGATGCGAGCTAAGACGGCCGCTCGAACCAGTCGCTTTCCACGGCTCCATCGGATGCAACACCGGTCGATCTGGAATCCCGTCACCGGGCACCGCCGGATCCAACGATCCGCCTCCACATTGCGTCTCTACAAGACCGGACATTAACATAAGTGACCAGATTTTAGGATGGCACCGAGCGTACGAGAACCGTCACCGGCCGCGAGTCCCGAGCGGGTTAGGCGTGAAGAGCTAATACGCACTGCCACCCGACGTAGGGACTTTCCCCGCCGCGAAGCTCAACGTCGTCTTCAGCAAAAGGAGGCCCGGTGGGCGCCTATTGCCTATGGCTTTTTTCTCGTCGCGGTCGCACTTATCTTCTCGGTCACGTACACGACCTATGCATTCTCGAAGTATCGCGGCGTGATTCTTCCTTCCGTTTTCGTGGACAGGACAGCACTCAGTGGCATGACGTCTAGCCAGGCGTACAAAGAGATTGATGCGAAGTTGGCCGCCATATACGGTGTCCCGCTCCGCCTTCAGTTTCGAAATCACACCTGGGACCCGAAGCGTCAGGAGATCGGTCTTCAGTACGACATTCAAGGTACCGTGAATGGAGCCGAAGCCATCGGTCGAGACGGTCCTTTCCTAAGTAATCTCATCGACCGTCTACCGATCCATCCCACCCACGAGGTCCCGCTGCTCTACAAACTGGATGAGGCAAAACTCGGCGCCTATCTCAACCACGTAGTAGCACCGGTCGTTTTCCATAAATCGGCCAATGCGGGCCTCGGAATCAGCCACACCACGTGGCACGTTGTCCTGTATCACAGCCATGCGGGCACGGAGCTTGACGTTGCGAATTCCGAACAGGTTGCTCATGATGCGCTGGGTTCGCTATCGAAGCAGGTGAAGACCCTCCAGGTGGTGCGGGTCCCCCCTGTAGTGACTGACGCCGACGCGCGGCAAGTCCAGACTCACGCGGAGGCGTTTCTCTCCAATCCGCCGGTTATGCAAATCGGTAAACGCGTGTTCGTGGGATCGCGTTACTCGTTTGCCCGCATGATCCATTTCTCCACAAAACTAGGAAAGCACAGTGCGGCCATTCAGATGAATGTGGACTCAAATGAGATCCACTCGTACGTAGCGTGGCTCGCATATTTGGTAGACCGGAAACCTCAAAACGCTCGACTGGACTTTTCCGCCGGTCGAGTCACCCAAATCAAGGCCCGCAGAACTGGTCGCACCCTGGTCCAGGACACCGCGTATGCGAAGATACTGGCCGCGGTGACTGCTCTCAAGCCTACGGCGAGGCTCAGGCTTCCTATCGTCACGACCCAACCGCCGTTCGACCAAACCAATCCAGGCAGTCTCGGTATCACGACGCTCCTCGCCACCGGCAGTACCAGTTTCCAGGGGGCAAGCTCGGTGCGCACCGATGCGGTCAGCACGATAGCCGGCAACTTGAACAATGTCGTCGTCACACCCGGTGAAGACATCTCTTTCAATCAACTGGTGCAGACGCCAATTGGCTGGGCGGATCAGGCGTATGCCGACAGTGAAGCCGGGACGGCGGGACAGCCGGTGCCCGGCGACGGCGGCGCCATGCAACAGGTCGCAACCACCTTCTTGCGAGCCTTCTATAAGTCCGGCCTGCAGCTCAAGGAGCGCCACGCCCATCGATTCCGTCTACCCTGGTACGAACCACCGTACGGTTTCGACGCTCTCGTGAATCCGGCCCGATCCTGGGATCTCGTGTTCCACAACAATACCGGTAAGTACTTAATACTGCAAACCCGAGTCGAGCCGATCCGTCAAGAGCTGTTCATCTATGTGTTCGGCCCCAAACTTGGGTGGAAGGTGGCAGTCGATTCCTTCGGCCGTCTCACCAATGTCGTAAAACACGGGCCGCCTGTCGAACGAGTCGACCAGTCTCTTGCGCCGCAGGAGCGAAAACAGGTTGCCTGGGCCTCAGACGGCGGATCCACCGTTTTGCAACGAACCATCACCTTCGCCAATGGCAATGTCAAGGTCGACGAGATCGACACCACCTACGATCCGCGAGCGGCCGTCATGGCGATTGGACCTGCGGCCGCGACTGCTACCCCGATCCCCACTATCACGCCGACTCCATCGTCCAAAACCAAGACCAATGGGACGCCCGGTCCCTCGCTCACAACTACTCCCCAGCTCACGCCCAGTCCGACATTCAGCCATTAGAAGGCAGCTCCCGACTTCCGGACCGACCGAGGTTGGTAGACTGAAGCGCTTGAGTGTGTGCAAGCCATGAGGAAGTCCCGTGCCGTTTTCAACCGCTAACCTGGCGTCTCTTTTGATCATCAAGATCGGACTCGATCCGGTTTTGGTTCGATTTGGACCTGTCTCCGTTCACTGGTATGGACTCATGTACGTGGTCGGCATCGCGGCAGGTTTGTACGTGGCGCTTCCATACGCGGAGCGACACGGTATATCGCGCGACCGAGCGTACGAAGTCTTCTGGCCCGTGCTCGTTGCCTGCCTGGTTGGTGGGCGTCTGTACTACGTCGTGCAGTCGAATCTTGGCTGGTACCTGCGCCATCCGCAGAATGTTCTCGCCACGTGGGAAGGGGGCATGGCCTTTTACGGAGCGGTATTCCTCGGTCTTCCGGCGCTGTATCTGGCCGCGCGCAGAGTCGGTGCAAGCGTTCCGCTCTTGCTGGATGCCACGGCCCTTTTCATTCCCCTGGCCCAAGCATTCGGGAGAATCGGGAATCTGGTAAACGGTGACATCGTCGGCTACCCGAGTTCTGCTCCATGGGCGACTCAGTACACGAATCCGAACAATACGTTCGTGCCGAGCCACGTAGTGGCGTATGCCCCGGCGGCATTTTTCGAACTGGTCTTCAGCGCGCTGTTATTTGGTGTGCTCTGGAGCCTGAAGGATCGCTTTCGGGTCCCGGGCACGTTGTTTGCTCTCTGGCTCGGTCTGTATTCACTCGGTCAATTCGTGCTCTTCTTCGCCCGGGCCAACTCCGTGGCGGCCTTTGGGCTCAAACAGGCACAATGGACTGCGTTGGTGGTGCTAGCCGTCGCGATACCAGCTTGGCTGCTCTGGCGACAGTATTTCGACCGCGAGTCGGATGCAGGACAGGTAGAGGGCGGAACGGCTCTTGACGAGAGCCGCGTCACGGTTTCCCCCTCAGCATCGCCCGGACACTAGCGTTCGTATTGGGAAAGCGCGGATCGATTATGCCGTATGCCGCCAGTGCTCGTCTTTGATTCTACCGGTGTCGAGTAAATGTACGAGGTATTCAAGGCGGCAGATTTCAGGCCCCCAGAAGATCTTGAGGTCAGCCAATTGTTCGGTTGGGTTTCTACCGATCTCTTTTTGGGGGGCCACGAGTTGCATCTGAGGTTTTCGGTTGACAGGAAGGTAGTCGGCCATTGCGCTGCTCCTGATCTCACCTTCGATATACCCGCCGCAATCACCTCATCACCGCTACCGAGACGGGGCCGGATTCGACGTTGTAGGTCACAGCATACGCCCATGCCCGGACGCGTACATCTGTCCGGCAGGGCGTCCACAACTCGGCTAGAAGTTATGTAATGGAGTGGACGTATCGCCCCTCCTGCGCGACGACCGGGTGAGGCAAGCGTGTCGACCGTGAGAGCGACCTCACCCGAGGAGGACGCTCAGCGGGCGTTGCTTCGTGAGTTGGTGGTCGGCCGGGACGTCCACGCTGTTCCCGCCGGAACTGTTCCTTATCCACGACTTTGTCCAGAGACTTTTCCACGCGGGACCACCTACAGCCGGATATTTGCGTCATGAGACAGATTCAAACAGTTCCCCGTGTAACATTGAAACTCGCTCAAACCCTAGATGGACGAATTGCCACGCGCACCGGTGACTCCCGCTGGGTAAGTAGTCCCGAGTCGCGCGCGATGGCACATCGCTTACGGGCCACACATGACGCCGTTCTGATTGGCATAGGTACGGTGCTCACGGACGATCCACACCTGACCGTTCGACTCGCCTCAGGGCCCAATCCAGTTCGCGTCGTTTTGGACAGTAGGCTGCGCCTACCGCTCGATTCGGCCGTGCTGGACGCAAACGAGGCACCGATCACGGTGGTCACGATTGTGCCGAGCGATAGCGCCGGCGCGGAGGAGATTCGCCGACGCGGTGCCGAAGTTCTCACCGTGCCCGGCTTGCATGGACGGGTAGAACCTGTGGCGGCGTTGCAATCCCTCTTTGTGCGTGGGATTCGGTCCGTCCTGGTCGAGGGTGGGGCGCAAATCGCGACTGAGTTCGTCCGGCGGCAGCTTGTGGACGAATTGGTATTGTTCATCGCCCCGAAGATCGTCGGCTCAGGGATAGACTCGATTGGAGAACTGGGAGTCACGGCCATGACGGAGGCGGTTCAGTTCTCTTCTCAGGAGACAGTGCAACTGGGGGGTGACATTGTATTTCGAGGCAAACCTATCTGGCCGGAATGAATATGTTGTCGATCAGGGTTACTGGTAGACGTGGTTGGCATACAGAATCCATCCCCCAGGTCCGTTGTCAGCATGGTGAGTGAAATGCACGAGACCGCCTTGACTATCCCATACATACTGACCGCGAACAGTCACTCTGCCGCGTGCCGCCACAGGTGCGCGTTGGCCGACGCTGATGTCGTTCACGATCAGAATCGTCAATCCGTTGGAGCATCCCAGAGTGAACCGCTGGTGTCGAAAACGCCCATATGAGTCGCCGAGGATTCCTGAAATCTTGCCCGAAACAGTGACCCATGCGCCCGAGCGGTGCTGCCCGAAAAAGCCGTACGCAGGTCCACAGCCGACCCGAGAAAACGCTTTCGCCTGCGCAAGCGACTCGCGCGCTGACGACGATCGCGCGTACCAGAGAGCGGCCGCGAACAGGCCGATCGCGATCGCGGTGAGTAAGAACGGTGAACGAACCTGCCGGCGCAAAGTTATGGTCTCGCCAAAATGACCTTGCTTACTACAGCGGGCACTCCGGCGAGGCAAGTGTGGTGGGCCCAGCAGGATTCGAACCTGCGACCCGCGGATTATGAGTCCGTTGCGCTGCCGCTGCGCCATGGGCCCGCATCTGCTCGAATTATACCCAACCAACCTGACTTCAGGGTTTGGTTGGTCCTGCCGGCGGCGCCGGTGGTGCGGCACCTTTGCCGCTTGCTTTGCAACCGGTCAAAGTAAATCGAGCACGCAGGTGTTGCGCCGTCTGAGCTGAGATCACGTAAATCGACGCCGGCCCGCATATCGTGACGAGAGGAATCGAGACGATGACGCGCACGTTTCCGCGGGCGTCCGCGTGCGTGGCGCCGAGCAGTCGCTCTGCCCGATGAGATGCAATATCCGGCACCGCGAACAGCAGCGTAACCACCGTGCCAGGATGTAAATGCGAAGCATAAACGGTGGCGCGCCCACGAATTGCCACTTTCGCGGGCAATATCCGCGCCTGTGGCGCGTGAGTTGCGGCCGTAACCGAGGCGGCAGTTCCCAGGGTCAACACGCTCGCCGTCAGGCAGCATTTGAGCAGGTAACGTACGATCTGTTAGCCTCCCGATCAGGTGATACTCGGTAGAGCTCGCCTGGATGATGTGGAGCGGGCACGCGGAATCGAACCGCGACCTACTGCTTGGAAGGCAGTCATTCTACCGTTAAACCATGCCCGCGAGTGCCACCGGTCGGGTAGCCTGCTAGTCTACCCAATGCCGATGCGATCAGACCACTGAAGGATTCTCCTCGAATCAAAGCTCGATATCATGTGGTTCACTCTCGCTGACTCCTGCCCCGGTAATCTGCATGAAAATGGCTCGCTCGCGAAAGTCGTTAAGGTTTCGTGCCCCGAGGTAGCTCATTCCCGAGCGAAGGCCGCCCACCAGTTGCACGAGTACTTCCGACACGTCGCCCTTGAACGGAACCATGCCCTCGACTCCTTCCGGAACCACATCGGTCAGATCGGTTTCGCCTTCCCAACCCGGCTTCTCCCGTCGTCGACGTTCGAGGGTCGCCCCGGTGGACGCCATGCCGCGAGATGCTTTGAAACGGCGCCCGTTCTTCACGACGACCACTCCCGGGCTCTCTCGTGTACCTGCCAGCATGTTTCCTATCATGACTGTGGATGCACCGGCCGCCAGAGCCTTGCTTACGTCACCAGACTGCCGGATGCCGCCATCCGCAATAATCGGCACCCCATAGCGATCGGCTTCGCGCACACAATCCATCACGGCGGTCAATTGCGGCACGCCTACACCCGTGACGACGCGAGTGATGCAGATAGATCCCGGGCCGACGCCTACCTTGACTGCGTCTGCGCCTGCCTCAATCAAATCGCGTGTACCGTCCGCGGTCGCCACGTTTCCCGCGATCAACTCGACGTTGGAGAGGCGCAGTTTGATGTTACGGGCCGCAGAAATGGCGTTTTGACTGTGGCCGTGCGCGATATCCAGCACCAGCACATCACATCCCGCGTTGATGAGTTCGATCGCCCGCTCGATGTAATCTCCGACGACTCCAATGGCAGCTCCCACATACAATCGACCTTTGCGATCCTTGGACGACTCTGGATTCATCGTGCGCTTGAGAATGTCTCGCAACGTGATTAAGCCGGCAAGTCGATCGTCCGAATCGATCAACGGCAGTTTCTCCACTTTGTGCGTCTGTAGAATCTCTTCCGCCTCGCTGATCGTGGTGCCGGTCGGCGCCGTCACCAATCGATCGCGTGGCGTCATGACCTCGGATACCACCTTGGAGTCGTCATGCACGAAAAGAATATCTCGACTCGAAAGCAGGCCGACGAGCCTGCAATGGTCGTCCACGACCGGCAAACCCGTGATGTGATGGTCGTCCAGAAGTTCGCGGGCGTGTCCGACAGTGCTCTCGGGCTCGATCGTGTATGGGTTTTCAATGATGAAGCTCTCGGAGCGCTTCACCTGTCGAACCTGGTTAACCTGCTGTTCTATCGTGTTAAAGCGGTGAATGATTCCTATGCCGCCTCGCCGTGCCAGCGTAATCGCCATCTCGGACTCGGTGACGGTATCCATGTTGGCACTCACGATCGGCACACCAAGACGTATATGCTTCGTCAATTGGGCCGATGTGTCCACATCCTTGCGCGAGCGAATGTCGGAATATCGTGGCACAAGCAAGACGTCGTCGTAGGTCAGTCCCTGCCTGATGAATCCTTCCATGAGTGCCGGTCAGGCCCTTCCTCCTACAATCGTGTGCGTGAGTCCGTCTGCTGAAGCGCAGCATCACTCGCACGCGACTCACTATACGGCAGCGCCGAAGCGTCGACCTAGCGCGCGCTTGAGCCAAAAACGGTTTTGATGATCGTGTTGCCCCATATCCGGTGTCCTCTTGGCGTCGGATGGATGTTCGGGGTACCGGTAAGAGCGGTCTGGAGTACATAGCCCAACCTCACGCCTCCGCCAGGATACGCATTCATGACGGAGGCGACATCCGCCACTTTGATCCTGTATTTAGGCGCTTCGGACTCGGTGATTGCGTTGATCGCGTCGAGAGCCGACTGAGCTGCTGCTGGGAAGCCTATCGGCAGAGGAGGCGAGCCCAAACCGCCCAACGGATTCCATTGAGTAGACGCGACGATCCGAGCGTGCGGGGCTGCCGCACGCAGCCGTGCGAAACTGATGACCAGATTGGACCGCAACGTCGCGTCGACACTCGGCAACTTTGCCTCCAGCCCCGGCAGATTGGCAATTCCCTGGAACGCCAATTCGAGCACGTCATTTCCGCCGATGTCGATAGTGACGAGTGGGATGTGCCCCCGGTGCGCCTGAAGAAAAGCATCCGCTGCTACGAGTTGCGACACCCGCGGCACCAGGTCCTGACAGCCATGACCCGCGCCCGCGAGCTCGCAGGAATCAGCGCCGCTACGGGAGAAATTTCTTTCCTTGACTCCTGAGTATCTCTTCTGAAGGTACCGATAGACCACGCACACATATCCCGGCGCCTTTGACGAACGACATTGAGGATCGTCGGCCACCGTGTCTGCCGTGTGTCCATGCGCAATGGAATCCCCCAGCGCGATGTAGTAGCTGGGGACTGGTGACGAAGTGCTCTCGGCAACAACCCGTGTGAGCACGAACAACGAGGCTGCGATCACGGCGATCAGCGCAATCGCCAGGGAAGTGCGTCGTGGCATGAATCGGTACGCTCCCTTTGTTGATTGCAAGGTCGGTCAGGAGTACGAGCTGTCTTCGTGCATGGCGTGAGCAATGTCGTTCAATACGTCATCTCCTCTCACCCGTTCGAACGGCGTACCACACGCACGACAATAGTACTGAGATGTCATGAGTTGCTGACCGAACGGCGATGCGAGTTCCGTATCCGTGGATCGACAGTGAGGGCATTCGATTGTGACATTGGATTCAGCATTCATAGCGGCAAGAGCCCTGACTCCCGTAACACCGGATTGACTCGATCTTCGAATTTCTGGCCAAGCATCGATGTGTTGGCATTTACGACCCTTCGCTCCACTAACTCGGCCACCGCGGAGCGAAGAATTTCCTTGGAGTCTGTGGCCGCAGCCGAAATCGAGGCGGATAGCGCGAGTTTGAGTCTCGGACTCGCAGCCGCGAGGCGTCGGGTCCATCCTTCGGCATGAAGCCAATGGAGACGTTCTTCTTCCAGAATGCGACGAGCTCGTTGTCCCAATGGCTCGAACGATGATGCTTGGGCGGACTCAAGCAATATCGTGAGAGCAGTGTCGATAAGGAGATTCGCCGCCACGAAGTCAGTCCAACTTTGAAAGGTGCTGGAGAGTCCACGGACATGCACGAACTGCGTGCGAGATTCCGGTTCGGTCTGTTCGGATCTGCCGGCAAGATCCTGAAGTAGCGGATACAAACTTCGAGCGTGCCCGATCTCATCCTGGGCCATCGAGGCAGCTGCTACCGCTGCCTCGAGCGCCGGTGCGCCAGTGCACCACTCGGCATAGCGCTTGCCGAGAAAGAGCTTGTTGTCGGCCACGCTCGCCACAAGTTCAATCAGCTCCGGGACCGCAAAAACGTCGTGTGTCAACGCTGCCACATCAAGTACGCAAGGCGGGCAAGCAGGTCGCCCGGGGATACAAGACCATTTCCACCCACGTAAATTCGTTGTAAATGGTGCGGGCGTACACGACCGCCAGGTCCGGATCGTCGGCGGCCAGGGTTCCCAGGTGGTAGAGCGGTTCATCATACTTTCGCCGGGCGAAGACTTCCCACATGGAATGGTCCTCCAGCGGATTGGCTTTGCGATCCAACCCGCTCACACGGAGATACCTACTTCCCGCAACTGCGCTTTGCCCTCTTCCGTGAGCCTAGCTTTGGTCCAGATCGGCTCCCACACCACGTCGATCGAAACGCGATCGACCTCGGGCTCGCGTTCTAGCCGCGCGCGTACGTCGTCCATGACCATATCCATTGCGGGACAACCCATCGCGGTGAAGGTGAGTTTTATGGCTACGTTTCCGGCTTTGAATCGCAGGTCCACGATCAGACCCAGGTCGACGATACTGATCGGCAACTCCGGATCCTCGACCTCGCGGAGGGCTTGCCAGAGCCGAGCTTCGAATTCAGGGTTATCGATCATGCGTCCGCGAGCTGGCGCTCCAGCTCGCGCTTCCCGCGCTGAAGGTTCTCCACGTAACGTTCGTTCATCGGCCCTCGCTGCTTCCAGCGCAGGAGAACCTCGTCCCACGAAATTATCCCCTCATCGAGCAACCAACGCTTCGACTGCGCGTCAAAGGCCGCCGGAAACGGGCAGTCAATGCTGTACGTGTTGCGGTCTGCGTCGCGATGCGCCGGGACAGAGAGGCCGAGGCCATGCACCAGTGGCACCGCCGTAGACATCCACTCCTGTCGGAGTTCGTCGTTCGACTTGCCTTTGAAACCGAAGCCGAGTTGCTCGGAGTGGCGCTTGAGATTGTCGGGGAGCCCGAACCACTCAACGGTGAGGAGGAACATCCAGTCGACCGCGCGTTGCAATTCGTCGCGTCCCTCTGCCGACTGCGCTATCTTTCTCATCCAATTTTCGCCGTGGCGCAAGTGAAAAGTCTCTTCCTTGTCGACCTTTACGAGCGCACGTTTCCACGGTCCAAAGGTAGTGCTGGCGAAAACATCGCCTAACAAGGTGAAGCCGGCTCGGTCATAAAAAGCGTTCGCAACTACAAGTTCGACCCAGGTTTCCAGTGGCACGTCAAAGGCATATGGATACTTGAAGCGCAGCGGCTCTCGCTCGTAAATCAGCGACTCGGTGTCAACTCCCAGGTCGCGCATGAGGCGGTACGCGATGTGGGCATGACCCAGTTCGTCCTGGATGATCGCGGTGGCGGAGCCAAAAGCGTTCAGCGTGGGCGCATGTTTCCCGGCATTGAAATAGGCCGGTGCGCTGATCAATTCGGTGTCGGCTGAGACCGTCAGAATCCGGATCATGCCCTCGAGATACGCCGGACTCATTTGTTCGACGTTCTCAATGAGCTTGCCTTCTGCGATCCGAGAAAGCACGTCCTGGTCGGACATTTGTGCCGCTGAAACTGTCATCGATACACGCTCCGCTCACCCGGTCAAGGACGATTCATTGTAGTCGCTATAATTCCGTGCCTGGGCGACGGCCGATGATTCGACCAGTCGGGCACAACCATTCGTGCACCGTTGAAATGTGGTCCCGGCTGAAGATTTGCGAAAGGACCTGGTACGTTTTGAAGTCCGGCGAAGACTTCCCGCACCTGAGGCTTTGACGGCCACTGCGACCGCGCGTTCCAGCCCCGAGGCCGTATGAACGGTCCCGCGAGGACCGATATTTATGTCGTGCGACATGCTCATGTCCACAATCCGAACGACATCTTGTACGGTCGATTGCCCCGTTTCCGTTTGAGTGAATTGGGATGGAAGCAGGCGCAAAAGTTAGCAGCCTTTCTGTCCGGAAGATCTATCGAGACGATCTATTCGAGTCCTCTGCTGAGGGCCCGGCAGACCGCGGAGGTTATTGCTCAATCCCTCCCTGGCGTGCCCGTGCGTCAATCCAAATTGATTCTCGAAGTACGGACCGGATACGAAGGGAAGCCCAACTCGATCATGAAACCGGGATTCAGCTTTTATGAGCCGATGGTGGCGGAATCCGACGAAAGTATGGAAGTGGTGTACGAGAGATTGTCTCGCTTTCTCCAGCGCCTCGTCGTTCGACACGCAGGACAGTCAGTGGTCGTGGTCACACATGCCGATCCGATTGCAATCATGCGTCTCGGCCTGCTGCACCTTCCACTCACCGTTTCGAGCCTGCACGCCACGGTATATCCCGCCCGCGCGACCATAAACCTCGTAACGCTGACACCCGATCGGAAACCTGTGATCACGTATTTCAACGTGTCGGGAGAGCGGAACTAATCTCAGCCCGGCAACTCAATGCGCTTGAACGCCTCGCCGAATTCCATGCCGTGCGGTTCGCCGACCAGGTGGGCGCGCTCTGGGATCATCTCTCGGTGACTTTCACGCACCTGACTGGCATGGGCCATCAGAGCACTGACCTTTCGATCGATGTGCCCCGAAATGTCGACGAAGTAATCGGCCTGCGATGTGCCTGCAACCCAGAGTTCTCGCACAACGTGTGGTTCCAATCCTTCGTCCAATAGCTCCGGAAACGTTAACCGGTCGCGACAGCATGGGTATACGGCCGCAAATGTCGCTTCGCCCGTTGCCAGGTGGTCGGGATGCTGCACGAACATTCTGGCGGACAGGTCACGTATCGGGCTTTGCGCGATTACGACATCCGGTTTGTATCGCCGAATGGCGCCGGTGATCGCTTTTCTTAATTGCAGATTCGGCTCCAGCATACCGTCCGGAAAATTGAGGAAGCAGATATCCTCCAGTCCCAAGATTTCACCGGCGTCTCGTTGCTCGTGCTGTCGAGTAGCGGTGAGTTCCTCGGGTCGCACGTTAGGGTCCGCACTGCCTTTGCTGCCATCAGTAGTGACGATGTACACCACCTGCTTGCCTTCGCATGTCATTTTGGCGACCGTGCCGGCGCTTCCAAACTCGCCATCGTCCGGGTGAGCAAATATCACTGCAACTCGGCGAATCTCGTTCCACTCCATACGGGCTCCTTTCTCGATAGGCAAGGGGCACTGGGACCTGCCGGAAATTATTTTCGACAGCACCCGAGCTACGGCATGTCCCTCCGTCCGACGATTCCGGCTGCTCCTGCCTTTCAAGGCTCAGAGCGGCTAGGATATGGCAGAAGGAGCGCGATGACACTCGATGGTAGCAATCAGCGTTTGGAGCCGCGGCCCGTGTCGGCCTCTCAACTGACGATGGCGCGCCAGGCCATGCCGGACGATGCCAATCCGTGGGGTTACGTCCATGGAGGTGTAGTCATGAAGCTGGTCGACGAGGCCGCCGGTTCGGCCGCCATCCGACACGCTCGGTGCCGGGTAGCAACCGCCGCCATCGATTACATGAGTTTCCTCCACCCAGTACACGTCGGCGACCTTCTTTTCCTGAAGGCGTCCGTCAACGACGTGGGACGAACCTCCATGGAAGTCGGGGTGCGGGTCGAGACGGAGAACATGCTGACCGGTGAGCAGCACCATACGTCGTCGGCGTATGTGGTGATGGTTGCGCTTGATGGGCACGGACGTCCGACCGCCATTCCCCCGGTCATTGCCGAGTCTCCGGTTGAGGTGAGGCGTATGGCTGCGGCCAAGATCCGTCGCGCTCAGCGCAAATCGCTCGAGGCGAAACTCAAGGAGAGTGACGACGAAATGAATGGTCCTGGAGTGATTGGGGATGAGTGCATGCGGGTCGAATCCGAGTGACTCGAGGCGATTCGGCACATCAGGATAGCGACGCGTCACGTCTGCTGCGATCGGCTGCGACGAGCAGAAGGGTTCCCGAGGCAGATATGGAGGCTGCTACCGGTTCTGGCGAGGAGATTCCCGGGCACGTTTCGACAGAAGCGGGAACGCCCGCTGCCCACCGGGACACGATCGTAGTACTGGACTTTGGCTCCCAATACAGCAGGTTGATCGCACGGCGCGTCCGAGAAGCCAGCGTGTACTGCGAGATACTTCCACACAACGCACCGTGGGAAAGAATTACGTCGCTACATCCGAAAGGGTTCATCCTCTCGGGCGGACCCGCCAGCGTGTATGACGAGGGAGCGCCGCGCTGTCCGGACGAAGTGTTTGCATGCGGTCTCCCCGTGCTGGGCATCTGCTACGGAATGCAGCTCATGGCACATCAGCTGGGCGGTAAGGTCGCCCCGACTTCCCTCCGTGAATATGGGCCCGCCGACTTGGACATTCTGGATCAAAACGGCATTTTCGAAGCGGTTTCGGACAGGACACGAGTATGGATGAGTCATGGGGACCGCATAGACGCATTACCGGAGGGCTTCAGACCGCTGGCCGAGACAGCGAATTCGTTCTGTGCTGCTTTTTCGAATGATCGTGGGGCGATTGGGCTCCAATTCCACCCGGAAGTCGTCCATACTTCCGAGGGGAGCAGTATGCTAGCGAGCTTCGTGCACAC